>CACAND010000003.1 GCA_902533795.1 uncultured Candidatus Actinomarina sp.
GAACAACTATTATTGAATTGGTGAAAAAAATAGTATTAAATGCCTGCGGTGTAAAATCTCTTGGTGGATTAAAACTCTTCCTTGAATCTTTTGACTTTTTTTCAAAGACTGATTCAAAAATCTTAGTTTTATATTCAGAGATAGAATTTTATAAGGATTTAAACAATCAATTTTATAAAGATCAAAATATTACCTTTTACAAAACAACAAATAAAAGGTACTTTCATCCATTTCTAAATTATTTTTTGCCAAAAACAATCCTTAAGGAAATCAATAATTCGGATGCAATTATTCATTTTGGCAATTTTGGGTTCAAAACACTAAAAAAATCATTTGTTCTTATTCAAAATATTCTTCCTCTCGTCAAAAAAGGTACTAGAGACACGATTCTCAAAGCACTAATGAACAGAAGCATGAAGTTCTCAAACTTTATACTTATCCAACTCGATCATCTGAAAGAAGACATAGATATAAAATTTCATTCAAAAATTATACAAATTGGTGAAACAAAAACTTCACAAGTCGAAATATCAAATAAAAGTGGAAACATAGTTTTCTTTGGAAGTGATGTTGCAAATAAGAATTACAATTTTATGAAGAATGTATTGAGTAAATTGCCAGATAAGGAAAAGATTACAGTTATAAATCCACCAAAAGATACGGAGAATTTTAACATTGCAAATACAGAGACTCACGATGAGACTTTAAATGTATTATCAGAAAGTGAGATTTATTTTCATGCAAGTGAGCATGAAACCGTGGGCTTACCACTTTATGAAGCACAGAACCTTGGTTTAAAAGTGGTTGCTCCCATTAGCTCATATACCCAATACTTCAGTCCAGAAAGTGCATTCTTATATAATATGAATGATCCTGATGATGCACTAAAAAAAATTCATGAGGCCAAATCTTCAAGTATCAAAAAAATAGATACATTAAATTATTCAGAAAACTGGAAAATAGTCCTAGAGAATATCTAAATGATCAATTATTGATTCAGCTGTATAGTTATTAATAAATTTATCTGTATCAAATTTTTCAATTTTATTAAACATTTCTTCAATTAATGAAGAAAGTTTTTTTTCATCATCACTTTTATTTATAGTCACTAAGTTATGGAATTCATAACTTAAATTGATAACGGGGTCATCGTCAATTTCTGTGAAGTGAATTATTGGCTTTCCGGTAGCTAAATATTCAATAACTTTACTTGGAATTTGATTTGGATTTTTATTTCCAATAGAGAGTAAACAATGTGCAGAATTTACCATAATCTGCTGTGCATCTTCTCTTGAAACATGGGAATAAAAACTATGTTTATCTGCACTTATGTCACATGACTTTATTATTTTTTCAGAATCCTCATTTACATACCATGAAAATTCAAATTCATTATTTTTTTTAACTAAATCTAAGAATGAATTTGGCGACCTCACACCCTTAGTGAATATTCCAAAATAAGATAGTTTTATTGGTCGAGTTGAATAATTATATGACAAGGTTTTGTTGAAAAGATCATTATCAAAATTACTAATAGGGCTTGCAACAATTAATTTACTGCTTGGTATATTAAAAAATTTCTTATGATTGCTCAATGCATCTTGGTGTGTAAATAATATTTTATCTGCCTGAGAGTAAAATCTTTTTTCATATCGTTTATTTAAACCTGAATAGAGAAATCTATTATTTTCTGGTGCATCAACTTTTAAAGAGAACGGATCACCAATATCCATAATCCATTGTTTTTTAACCTTTTTATTAATTAGGTAAGCTGCAATGTGTGAAGAAAAAGGCAAGCTTACAGATATAATCACATCATAATCCTTGGAAATATTATTTCTATTCCTATATATTTGATAAATCCAAAACATGGAATAGTCAGGCCAAGCAAGATAATTAATGAAAAATCGATATATTTTTTTCAAACTTCCATAAAAAAATTTTTTAATGGATTCTTCAGAGCTGACTTTTTGTGATTTTTCTCTAAGATTTGAAACTACATTTATATTATTTTTATTTCCAAAATAAAGCATCTTCACATTATCTTTATCAAAATCTGGATACATCCCAGTCAAAATAGTTACTTCATGTCCTTTACTGATAAGCTCTTCTACCAATAATTTCCAACGTGTTGTTCTAGGACTTACATGTGGTAAGTATTGATGAGTAACTATTAATATTTTTTTATACTTTTTCATTTTTAAATTCTAAAAGCATCAAACCTAGTGAGATTGCTAGCATCGTACTTAATTCCTCTGCTTGAAAGAAAAACATTAACAAGATTACTATTAAATTAGAAAAGATATAGAAAGTATATTCATTGCCTCTTTTATAAAGTTTTTTCAAAACGTTTGATATGAATATAAGAAACCATAATAAACCTACAAGGCCTGCAGAAAAATAAAGATTTATATATAAATTATTAAATGAAACAACCTGACCTGGATTTCTATAAACAATTTCTCCATTTACACTTTTCTTTGTTAAATCATCAAAAGTTGGTGAAAAATTTAAATTAGCAATACCTAATCCTTGTCCAAATATTTGAAGATTTTCGTTAGATATGTATTCATTTAATATAGATATATTTTCGAAACCATCTAACCCGCCCCTTGTGATTAAAGTGATTCTCTCAAATATACTTTTTGTTACACTTTCTGAATTTTTAGCTTCATCTAATTCATCGTCATATAATGAACAGTTACATTTATCAGGAGATTCTGGAGGGCACATTGAAGGATCTAAGGCTGGAAATTTATAACCGATACTATTTCCTATAAAACTAGAAAATAATAAAAAAATCATTGGAATAATAAATAAAAAATCAAAATTTTTATTTTTTATTGTCCATAAAATAGTTGCAGCAACAATCCCTAGAATCAAGCTAATTACACCTGTTAAGCTTCTTGATAAAATAATTGCAAAAATTGGTAAAAGTGACAATCCGTACCAAATTGATTGTTTTCGTGCCAAATAAAAATTTAAAGGGATGATTGGTGCCAACCATACTGCCAAGAAACTTGGCTCTCTGAAAGTCCCATAATTTCTAAGGATAGAACATGCTCTCTTTATTGGTTGTGACCAACCTCCAGAACCTGGTCTATTTCTTGAAAAGTCCTGAAAATCAAATATATATGAAAAATATGATATTAAGGACATTACAGAAACAAAAATCCCGATGAAAGAAATAAACTTTATAATCGTATCTCGTTCAAAAAAATTACTTAAAGTATAGACAAACCAAATAACAGCAATGAATCCAAGTAGCTTAAGAAGTCTGAGTGAAATATATTGAGTGAACGTAGAACTAGCAAACTCAGGTAGATCAGGGCTGTATGAAACGGCTCTAATTAAAGTAACAGAGACGAAATAAAGAAGTAAGATTCTCAAAGAATCGAAATGATTAAATTCAATTTCTAAACCAAAAAAATAATAAATTATATAAATAAATATAAAAATTGAGATTCCTATCCAAGGTAAAGGTATTGAAAATAGACTAAAAGCATCAAGACTTTCGAAGAATATACCAATTAAAAAAAGAAAAAAAAGTGGAGTAATTTTTTTTGTTTTCAATTTATACGTTTGTATCCTTTCGAGAATTTAAATTTAACACCCTCATTTAATTCTCCCCAATTTTCATATGGTTTTAAAATAGCGTCATTAGAAAAATCACTTATTAGTATATTTCCATTTTCAATTAGAATTTTCCTATAAATTTTATTTCCATTAAAAATGGCACTACCCAAAAAATTATTTTTATCCAAAGATAACACTTTCCCATCTTCCATATAGTTAAGCTTAAAACAATCAAACTCTGATTCTTTTGGAAATTCTATATCTGCGTTTGGTCCCCAATGAAATTTCATTGATCTAAATTCATTCCTTGTTTTAATATCATCAGTATATGTTCCAGTTCCTGGATCTCTTGCTATCCATTTATCAGCGGCGAAACATTCAATTGAAAGCTGGTCATAATGAGAATGTCCACCAACACTATTTTGTCCTATTTGACCACACCTGATACTAAAGTACTCTGACCCCTCAAGATTGCGCCAAATATAAATACCAAAATCAGGATATGAATAAAGTTTGAAATCATTTTTAAATATTTTTATCAAAGGGTGGTCAACCCTTGAATAAGCAGTTAAATCTACAGCATCATTTTTTAGATATGGTATTTCAATGGTATTTTTATTTTCATAACTGTAAAAATGATCAATAAGATTTATTAACCAACTCATTTTTAAGGGATTATCTTCATCATGGTAAAAGTAAAAAAGTCTACCGGAATCATTGTCTCCAATCTGAGACAATTCTCCATTAATCATAAGCAAATTTAATAAATTTCTATTTGAAGATACTTTTTGTTGAATCAATTCTAGTAATGGTGAATCAGGCTGAAGTTCATCTAACGAAAGCTTAAAAATAATTAATGCTTCTGTAACAAATGCAGAATAGTGGGATGAACCTTCAAAATTAGTTCCATCTTTGTAAAATTGTCTATTTAATTCTTTGTTAAGCTCATTGAAATAATAAATAGTTTCATCTTCATGCCCGTCAAATTTATATGTTGCTAGCGTCAAAATTATTGAACATAGTTGAATTAAATAATGATTTCCAACAACATTTCCATGATTTTCAAGATTTTCGGTAATGAATTGGTAGTGTTGGCTAATATATGTATCAATTAAATCTTTATTATTTCCCAGAATTTTTGAGTCTAAGTCATTCTTCTCTAAAAAATTTCTATGAAAAATAAGATTTATATTTCTAATTGCCACATCCATAGGACTATTCCAGTAAATTAAGGGAAAATTATTAATGTCTACATTTTCGTTTAAATCGTGATCTTTTTTTAAAACAGACAATAAATCTAATTTTTGTAAAAATTGAAGCCTTGAGGCCTCATATGGGACTTTTACATCACCATTGTCAAAATAAGCAGGAATAAATTTTTTATGTGATTTGAAATCAATTTCACTAAAAATATCTATAGAAGTTACTAAATTATCAGTTTCCTTACCAAATATTTTTTTAGAATAATTAATTTTGTAATCTGTATTTAACAATAAATAAGAAACCAATAACTCATGATATTTTGGAATCGCGTATTCAAAAGATTTAAAATCTGCGGGGATAATTATTTTCTTTGCGAATAAGTTTCTAAATTTAAATCTTACTCTTTGTAAAAAAAGTTTAAGCATTAGATTTCCTGAAACTGTATGAAGTCACTATTGAAATAATTGTTTGTGATGTAATAATTGACAGAATTGCTGGATTGGATATATTCAAGTTGTGAAGCAAAAAATAAACAAGATATGAAATTATAGATGCTGAAATAATAATTTTTGTTATATTTACTTCAAAACCTAAAGCCCTAGAAAAAATAATATTGATTCTAGACCAAACCATTAAAGGTAAAGAAAAAAGAATCAAAGAAGTTTGAGAGGAGACATCTCTGAAATCTTCACCAAGAAGGGACACTAGAATATCTCCCGCAGTATTTCTTAATAAGTAAAAAGTAATTGGAATAATGAATGAAAAAAAGAATACTCTCTTTAAACGATCTCTTATATTTTGAATTTCATTTTTATCTTTTGCTCGTGATAATTCTGGAAATAATATATCAAGACTTGCAGCTAAGAGTTGAAAAATAATTTCTAATATTCTTCTGGACCAAGCTAAGACACCCAATGCTGGACCAAAATAAAATAAACCTAACAAAACTATATCTAATTCTGAAATCAAAGCACTAGAAAATGTTGTAAGTACCATTTTTCTTCCAGAATTAGTCAGCTCTTTCCTTGTTGATTTTTCATGGTCTAAGTCTCTTTTTCTCTCGGTTTCAGGTATGTAGTAATGAGCGACTAGAAAAAATACAAATAATATAGCGGATTGGTATAGTACAACATATATTATTTCTAGACCATTCATAACAATAAACCAGGCTCCAAATCCATAGAGGATTGTTCTTACGATTATTTGTTTGGATGTAATTACAAAATTGCCATCTGCTTGAAAATATGCCAGTGCAATATGAATCATTTCGTTAAAAACAAAACCTACAAGAAAAAATACTGTCATTGGGTAATCTCTACCAAATAAAAATGTTATTGGGAATAACGCCGCTGAGGCAAATGAAAGATTCCTTAAAACTAGGTAATATGAGTTAGCAAAAAGAGAATTTTTAAAACCAACATTTTGAGCTCTTAGCTTTGTTACAACTAATGCAAGAGATAATACAGTTGCTGTTCCAATTAGAACAGAAAGACTTTTTGATGCGGCATATTCACCATATATTTCTGCACCATATTCTCTACTGATTATTGTGATTAAAAAAAAATTAACTCCTAAAAGAGTTAACTGCATAAGTGAAATATAAACTGTATTTTCTTTCCAATTTTTTATCAATTCGCAACCCTTGCTAAATGCCAATTTGAAAGATTAATTAAGTACCATTTCTTCTGATAATCCTTACCGTTTAGGATTTGGTTTAATTCTCTTTCATTAAATAAATTTACTAGAGAATTGAACTGTTGCACAGATTCATGGAATTTTTCCTCATCTTTCTTGATCCACTCACCTATTGGGGCCCTGAATCCTTGTTTTTTTCTATTAATGATCTGTTTAGGTAAATATTTTGAAGCAACCTTTTTAAGAAGGCTTTTTGTATTAGATAAGTCAATTAGTATATCTTCTGGCAAGGAAAGTACATATTCTACTAATTTATGGTCAAGAAAAGGCACTCTTGCCTCAACGGCAGATTGCATTACAAGCTTATCCATTCTCATAAGTAAAAGTTCTGGAAGTCTAATTTTTAAATCAATTAAAGTCATCCACTTAGAAATTTTTGAGCCTTTATGTGAAAAATATTCTGACCATTTATTGTCAGCATAATATATCAAATCAGAATCATTTGGTAAGCCATTGACTATTAAGCTATCTAGCTCTTTCAAATTAAAACCCAATGCTCCACCTGCAAAGGAAGTTCTATTGAAGAGAATATTGCTTAGTAAATTTAATCTATGATTCTTAAAATTCGAGTATTTTTTTGTTGATTTAAATAAAGGTTTTAAATATTTATTCAGGTTGAGAAACCTATTCCAATGATCATATCCGTAGAATAATTCATCTGCACCTTCTCCAACTTGGACGACCTTAATGTTGTTACTTCTTGTTTTCTTACCTAGAAAATAAAGTGGGATTCCTACCTCATCTCCAACCAAATCGTCTTGATAGAATGAATAATTATTCAGAAGATCTTGAAATTCTTTATATGAAATATTCTCCTGGATTAAATCTATTTCGTTATTAGATGCTGCAAATTTTGCTTCATCTAATTCTCCTTCATATCCAGGAAAATGATCTTCAAAATCGATGTTGAATCCTTTAAGTCCTGCTTTTTCATTTTGTTTCATGAGCTTACCAATCAAAGACGAGTCAAGCCCTCCAGATAGAAATAATCCAACCTCAACATCACTTACTTTCCTGTACTCAACAGATTCTGTTATTAATCTGTCTATATTTTTAATTGCTTCATCTTCTGAGATATCATTATCAACTTCAATAACAAACGGATCCCAGTATTGATTAGATTTTATAGAGTTATCTGAGAAAAATTCTATGTATTCTCCAGGTTGTACTTTTGAAATATTCAAATTTCCTGTTCTATTCATCGGAACACAAAGATGCCTCAAGTATGCAACATAAGACTCAATATCCGGTTCAAATGGAATTAAATTTAATTGTTCTATAGTTTTTAACTCTGAAGAGAAGATGAACCAATCTTCACTCTTTGCAAAGTACAGAGGTTTGATTCCAATTCTGTCTCTGGCTAAAAAGATAGAATTTGTCATTGCATCATGAATAGCAAAAGCAAATTGGCCTCTTAATTTTTCCAATATTTCAGCTTTATATTCTATATATCCTTTAAGTAATACCTCTGTATCGCCTTTTGTAGAAAATTTTATACCTTTACTTTCTAATTCGGTTCTAATTTCTTTAAAGTTATAGATTTCGCCGTTAAAGACAATCGTATATCTTTTCTCTTCGTCCTGATAGGGTTGATTTGATCTGGAATCTAAATCAATAATTGAAAGCCTGCTGTGTATAAAACATAGTGAATCTGAAATATAATTAATGGAAGAATGATCGGGTCCCCTGTGTTCCAGGGAGACTTTCATATTATTTGCAATATTTTGGTCGATTTTAGAATTGTTAATGCTAACAATTCCACCAATTCCACACATTTCTCTAACTCTAATGTTATATTTTTTATTCAAGTAAATTAATTTGAATAGTTTAGAGTAAATATTGTATGAAAATAATTTTTGACATTACAATTATGGTTTTTCTTATTCCAGTTTTTATATTCTTTTTTCCAATAATTTATCTATCAATAATTATTTCAGATGGTTATCCAGCAATATATATCCAAGAAAGAGTTGGTAAAAACGGTAAGATTTTTAGATTATATAAATTCAGAACTATGGATGAAAGCTCTGACGAAGATTTACATCAAGAGCATTATAAAAAATTAGCAGATGACGAAACAATTGAGCCCTCCTTAGAACCGGGAAATCCAATAAGAATTGAAAACGATGACAGAATAACCAAAATTGGTCTTTTTTTAAGAAAGACATCCCTAGATGAACTGCCAAATGTAATTAATGTTGCAAAAGGAGAAATGTCTACTGTCGGCCCAAGACCTTTAGTTGTTTATGAGTCAAAACTACTTGGCAAATATCAAAAAAAGAGAAATTCAGTTAGGCCTGGAATAACTGGTCTTGCCCAAGTCCAAGGAAGATTAGATTTAAGTTTACAGGAAAGGCTTTATTGGGATATTGAGTATGTAGAAAACTACAACTTTTTACTTGATTTTAAAATACTTTTTCAGACAATTATCTCAGTTATTTCAAGAAAAGGGGCAAATTAAATTAGGGAGTAGTAATCCTCAACTACCTTCGATTTATTTAAAATATTTTTATTGAGATTGTTTATGTTTTTTTGGAAATTCAAAAGTAGTGATTGATCATTAAGTTTATCAAATATAGTTTCCATAGAGGTTTTATCATTTGGATCGATAGTAAAGCCTAATTCAAATTTATCAATAAATTTTGAAACTGCAGAGTCACTATTGGCAAAACATATCAGAACTTTATTCATCGAAAGATAATCAAAAGTTTTTCCAGGAAAGCCTTCTACAGTAATGTCTTTATCTAACGAAATTAGTGCCACAGGAATATCTTTTGTTTTCTCGTACAATTCATTTCTTGGCAGGTGCTCAAAAACACTTAATTGCTCATTCTCTAAATCTTTAATCGAATCAAATTCTTCACCTGCGCCAAAAAATTCTAGTTTCCAATTCACCTCTTTAATTGAATTAAATGTATCGATAAATTCTTTAATATTTTGTGGCTTTCCCATATTGCCTGCATACATAATTATTTTTTTATCTAGTTTTGGATTTTTGTTAGATATTTCATAGGGAGAAAAGTGATAAATTGATTTAATATCTTTATCTTTTAATCCACGATTGTTAACAAGATATGTTTTTAATTCTGAAGAGTTTACGACCAAATTGTCAGCAAGTTTCATTGCATAGGAATCAATTTTTTTAAAAATATTAAATAAAATTCCAGAACTAGTTTTAAATGTTTTATTAGCAATCTCTGGATAAAGTTCCCAGCATGAGTAAGTGACTTTAATTTTTAAAAATTTCTTGATATAGATTACAACTAAATTCATCGTTGGTGGATAACTAAATATGAAAATATGAGAGTAATTATTTTTGTTCTTAGATAAAAATTTAATTGTTTGATAATGAAATGTTATCCATTGAAAAAATCTTGTTATCTTATTGAAGCTCCTATTTGATGAATTTATATGC
The DNA here is from genome assembly GCA_902533795.1 of uncultured Candidatus Actinomarina sp. GTDB lineage: Bacteria > Actinomycetota > Acidimicrobiia > Actinomarinales > Actinomarinaceae > Actinomarina. Next base: position 9,890 of record CACAND010000003.1, read on the forward strand.
GTTATGTTTATGTCTTTATATGATGATTTATAATATTTATCTAAAGTTAGGTTGTCATTATTTTCAATATTATATTGTGGTGAACTTGCCAATATTTCGACATCAACACCCATTTGTTTAAAACCATCTGCTATCTCAGCAACTAGCATTCCTGTTGAGACGTTGTCTGGAGGTATTGTTAAAGAGTGAAATAAAATTTTTTTCATTCTTTAAATGAATTTGAAATGTCAAATGAATAATTTTCTTTGTTGTGTTTAGGAAAACTGTTTGAATCAGATAACTCCAAAAGATCACCAACAATATTATTTGATGCTTTTCCATCTCCAAATGGTTGCTCCCATTTTGTATCTACTAATTTCACAACCTTATCTATATAGCCTTGAAAGTCACTTATTTTTGAGGAAGGATCAAATTTTATAGAAGCACCAACATCATATACTTCAGGACGTTCTGTAGAGTATCTCATTTGAATAGATGGTACATTCATAATGCAGGCTTCTTCAACCACTGTTCCAGAGTCACTCATGACAAAGGTAGATTTTTTTAAAAGATACATAAATTCCAGATACCCTAAGGGATCAATCATCAAAACGTTTGAATTAAGTTTTAAATCATATGATTCCAGCATTTCCTGAGTTTTATATCCTGCAGGGAATACTATTTTCATATCAGAAGAATTAAATAAATTTACAATATTATTTAGAGAATCTAAATTTAAAATATTCTCTCTCCTATGAGATGTAGCCAATAAGAATTCACCCTCCCCTGTAAAATCTAAAACCTTACTATCTAAGGTTTCATATCCAGAGTCAAAAATGCTTTGATTTTCTTGAATAATATCAACTATTGGGTTTCCAGTAACTTTGATGATATCTTCAGAAATTCCCTCATTGAGGCCCTGCAATTTATATGAATCAAGATATGCATATATCCTGTCTGACAAGTGATCTATAGTTTTTCTATATTTTTCTTCTGGCATTCTCCAATCGTATGAACGCATACATCCTTCAATATGGACAATTGGTACATTTTGCTGTGCGGCACCAATACTCCCCATTACCGTATTAGTATCGCCAAGAAAAACCACAGCTTTATAACTATTGTTTTCCAGATGATTGAATGTATTTTTGATTATCGATGAGACTGTGGAAGCATCACTTGTAGTATCTATTTCAAATTCAACATCTGGTTCTGGTACATTAAGTTGCTTAAAGAAAACATCTTTCATGTTCTCTGAATAATGCTGGCCTGACCAAATAAAATCAAAAGTAATATTGTTGTTTTCAGATAAAAGTTTGATTATTTTACTTGCTCTTATAACGTCTGGCCTTATTCCTAGAATGATTGCAAGATCTTTCATTTGAACTCCAATATTTTTTTTGTTCCTTTGAATTCTGCCAACTCAGAAATGTTTTCTCTTATAGATGGAATTTCCATATAACCACCCATTTTCCAGAGTTCTTGATTGGCTAGTGGATCAATTGTGTCTAAAGTTCTATCAACTTTGTTCTCTGATACAACATCATTTATTTTTACATCTTTTGAAAAGAATTCTTGGAAAAGTACAAGTAACTCATATTTATTTACTCTGTCACTTGGTACCAAGTGTTGTAATTTTATTCCAGTTTGTTCATTTTTTGTTATGCCTAAAACAATTTTTGCAAAATTTAAAGTAGTGACGCCATTCCATTCGTGGTCTGTAAATCCATTAACTTCTGGTTCTTCTGTTTTTAAGAACCAATTAAGCAAAGACATACCGCTTCCGCTTTCTGGTCCAACAATGCTTGAACGTAATAACGTTTTGTTTTTACTAGATATTTCTCCCACAATTTTTGTTTTCCCATATACATCTGTTGCGTCAGTTGTAGACGTTTCAATGTATCCCCCTTCTAATCCAGAAAATACACAGTCCGTCCCAATTTGAATATAGTTAAAACTCAGATCGGCACTTTTTTTTGAAATTTTAAGCGGAAAGAAGGAATTTATCGATATTGCGTTATTAATTGATTCTTTTTTTTCCGTAATTGTTGGTTTAATTGCACCGATACAATTTATGACAAAATTAGGATTTATCTTCTCACATAAATCATCAAAGTTATCGTTATTCGGATTAAAAATAATCTTTTCGCCATTCAATTCATTATTGAATTTATTTTTAGAACGTGATGTAAAAAATAAATTGTCATCGGAATATTCGGAAAAAACTAATGAAACCATCTTTCCTAACATGCCAGTAGAACCAAGGATTAAGATGTTACTCAAATAATTCACCCCCATTATTTGTCCAAGGATCCCAATATTTTGAATCAAAGCGATAATCGTCATTAAGAGAATCTTCTAAGCTTGAAGAAGAAAAATACATAATTTTACTATTTGCTTCAAGGTTCATGGCACCATTTGCATATCCCTCCGGAATTGACAATAAATCTGAATTTACATTCATTTCAATCATCTCTGGCTTCAATGTCTTATTGGGATTTTCCCAATCGTCTATTTTGATGACACCAACCAAAAAGTTTCCTGATAATACCTTGATGAGTTTTTTTTCTTTTTTATGCCCATGCCATGCTCTTACAGTTCCTATTTTTGGATTTGTTACTGTATAAAATCTTTTATATTCACTCAGATTTAATTCATTAAAAAACTCAACACTACCTCTGTGATCTTGAGAAAAGCCTCTTTTATATCTTTTTATATTCAAGATACCCCAAACTTTTGCAAAAAGTTTTGATTTGAATACCTAGGATCAGTAATGTCTTTTATCCTATTATGAAAAATTAGATCATATATTTCATTAACGCCATTAATAAGTTCTATTGAAGCTTCAAAACCAGTCTCATCAAGTAATTTTTGACTAGATACTTGATAGTTTCTTGCATCCTCAAAGCTCATAGGCGTTACCTCTATTTCAACATCTTTTACTTTTTTTTCTATCTCTTTTGCTATGTCTATAATTTTATAATTCTTGTAGTGAAGATTATATATTCCAGTTACATCCGTGTTTAAACAGTGACTTATTGCATTTGAAACATCATTTACATGTAGGAGTGGTCTCCATTGATCTCCACCAAACACACTTATTTTTTTATCAATAAGTGCTTTGGCTGTAAGAATATTGACAACTAAATCTAGTCGAACACGTGAAAACTCATCGCTTATGCCAAAAAGAGTTCCAAGCCTAAAAATAAGAGCATTTGAATCTTTAAGATGCTTTTCAGCTTGTAATTTAGATGATGCATATTCAGATAGTGGATTTGTGTCTGAGGCCTCAGTCAAGATTCCATCTTGAGCCCCATAAACTGAACATGTTGACAAAAACACAATTCTTTTATCAAAATTTTGAACAAGATTTTTTACACTTTCTGTATTAATTTCATGAGTTAGTTCCGGGTTAATAGCACACGCTCCATCACCTACTAATGCTGCTAGCCAAACTACAACATCAAAGTCACTTAAAATACTATTTAATTTTGAAGAATCTCTGATATCACCAAGAATAAAATTTACTTTTTTACGGTATGAAGTTTCATAAATTAAAGAATCATAAACGGTAACTTCATGATCTTTTGAAAGCTTATCAACAATTCCTCCACCAACGTATCCAGCACCACCTACAACTAAAATATTCATCTTAAATATAGTATATGTTGAAGATTTCTAATAAAAGAGTATTTCAAAATCAAGAATTCTCTTTCTCATTCAGATACAAGAAATAGCTAAAATAAAAAAACCAAGATACAGAATGATTTTGTAACAGATCACTAGATAGGCTTAAAACAAGAAATGCTATAACTGCCATCAAGTTGGGTGAGTAATTTTTAAAATCTCTTGATTTTACAAGATTTAATATAAGATCTTTAAAAATCAATATAAATAATAAAAGACCGATAATTCCATAATTTAAAAATATAAATAAGTATGAATTATGTGGACCATAGGAGAAAGGATTATCATCAAAATTTTTTGAATCAAGCACTTGATTGCCTTTCACAACAAAAGTATCAAATCCTCTTCCAAAAATATTATTTACAAAAGAATCATCAGCTACAAACTCTAGTGTTCCTGATTGCATCTCAACCCTGTCCTGGACTCCACTATTATCATCTTGAGAAAATCTTTCAACTAATCCAAAATTGACGCATATCAATAATGAACCAATTAAGAGCAATAATCCAGTGGACTTTTTGTTTTCAATGCTGATCCTCAAAAATATAAATAGAACCAATATAAGTAAAGAGAAACGAGAGTATGTAAAAAAACAGCCAACAATTGAAAATGGAATAATAACTTGTAAGTACCTTTTATCCATTCTGAACATTGAATAGACACCAGTTATGGTAATTAAGTCAGCAAAGCTATTTGGACCACCTGCTTGAAATCCATTTGTTCTACCTTTGATATAATCTATGTCACTTTGGTTAATGCCAATATTCCATGTCTCGTATATATCTTTACCAAGGCTTATTGAAAATAGATATGAAATCATTGAAAACGAAGTTAAAAATAAAAATAGGTAGTACGGGAAAGTATCTATATAATTTTTTTGTCCAAATGTAGATATAAATATAAAAATTAATAGATAAAATCCAAAACGTAATATTTCAGAATGTAAGAATTCACCTTTTACAAAAAGATTTTGAATAATCAGATAAAAAATAAAAAATAGAAAATAAATGTATTTTTCAATTTTTAACGAAAAATTCTCACTTTTAACAAATAGATATAGTGCTCCTACAAAAAATAGTAGTACTGGAACATCGTCTGTATGGATAAATCCAGGAATGAGATCAAAGTGTGGAATAATTGAAATGAAAAAAAGAAAGTACAAAGGTGAAAGGCTTTTAAGCGTATTTATTTCTAACCCCCATTAATAAAGATATTACCTAATTAATACATATATATAGTATTTAATTCTTTTATCAGAATAATAATTAGTTTTGTTAGCATGTATTAAGTGGATAAAAAAGTAGTAGTTACAGGCTGTTCCGGATTTATTGGATATCACCTATCAAATACTCTATTAGATGAAGATAAAAATGTAATTGGGATTGATTCTCTAAATAATGCATATGACGTCAAATTAAAACAAAAAAGATTAGAAGAGTTAGAAAAAAAGAGAAATTTTGTTTTTTTAAATAATAATTTAAATGAAGAAGAGAGTTTAAATGAAATTAAAAATTACGAAATTTCAACAATCTATCACATGGCAGCAAGGGCAGGAGTCAGGCAGAGTTTCCTAGATCCGCAAAGCTATATTGAAGATAATACATTTGCAACTGCAAACGTTTCTAATTTTTCTAAACAAATGGAAATTCCAGAATTAATCATTGCATCAACATCATCGATATATGGTGATAGCGGTCAAGACTTAATGATTGAGGAAAAAGATGAGAAAATAAAACCACCATCTGTTTATGCAAGTACTAAATTATCGGGTGAATCATTATCAAAAATAATTCTTGAAGATTCAAATACAAAATTGATTATTTCAAGATTTTTCACAGTATATGGGCCTTATGGAAGACCTGATATGTCAATATTAAGGTTTATACATTGGATTATGAATGAAAAAAAAGTAAGAGTTTTTGGAAATGGAGAACAGCAAAGATCATTTACATTTATTGATGATGTCATCACCGCCCTTAGAAAGATGTCTGGACTAGAAAAGTCAAATACCTTTAATGTAGGGTCAGATATTACAGTTTCTTTAAATGATATAATCAAACTAATAGAAGGGTTTACTGGAAAAAGTGCAAAAATTGAGAACTTAGAGAGAGCATATAAAGATCCAGATGTAGTTCGTCCAAATCTAGAAAATATTAAAAATACTATCGGATGGGAACCTACAACTAAAATAGAAGAAGGTATTGCGAAAACAGTTGCCTGGTATAAAGAAAATGAGAGCTATCTAAAAGAATTGGTATATATTAATGAATAAAGTTATCGTAACTGGTGGTGCAGGTTTTATTGGCTCAAATCTGGTAAAAAGATTAATTACTGATGGCGTTGATGAAGTGTTAATAATTGATGATTTTTCAACTGGTAAGGAAGAAAATCTGAATGAATCTTCAAAAATTAATCTTGTTAAATCAAAACTTGAAGATATCAATGATTTAAATACCATGTTTGAAGGATATGATTTTTGCTTTCATCTAGCAGCAGGTGTTGGTGTTCAATATATAATGGAAAATTTGAGTGATTCTCTGTTAACAAATATTCAAGGAACTCATATTGTATTTGAAGCATGTAAAAAGAATAACTTACCGGTATTGATTACTTCAACGTCGGAAATTTATGGAACCTCAGAAGAACAAAGCTGGGATGAAGAAACTAAAAGTTTAATTGGTCCGACTACAAAATTAAGATGGTCATATGCTGTCTCAAAAATGATTGATGAATTTTTAGCTTTGTCTGAATTTGAAGCAGGAAATTTAAATCCTATAATAGTCAGACTTTTTAATACTATAGGTCCAAATCAAGTTTCTGAGTATGGAATGGTTGTCCCAAAATTTGTTGAATCTGCTCTAAAGAATGAAGATATTATTATCCACGGTGATGGTACACAATCAAGGTCGTTTACTTGGGTCGGAGATGTTATTGATTACTTTATAAAACTTTCTCAATTAAAAAACTATGGGGAAATATATAATATTGGTCAAACTGAAGAAATATCTATTAAAGATTTAGCTCAATTGGTTATTGAGACTACAAACTCTAATTCAGAAATCAAGTTTAAGAGCCATGAAGATGTATTTGGTGATAAATTCGAAGACCCTAGTAGAAGAACTCCAAATATTGAGAAAATTATTAAAGCAACTGGAATTAAGCCAAGTTATGATATCAAAACAATGATTAAAGAAATTGTGGAATTTAAAAGTCAAGATTAAATAAATTATGAAGATATTAGTAACTGTAGGAATATTTCCTCCAGATATAGGTGGGCCTGCCACCTTCGTTCCTGAAATAGTAAATTATTTACAAAATGAACATAATTATGAGATTGATATTTTAACTCTTTCTGACAATCAAAATTTGAAAATAAAAGATGAGTTATCAGTTAACAAAATTGATAGAAATTTACCATTACCCTATCGCTGGTTAATTACAATTCTAAAAATTTATAAATTAGGGAAAGATAAAGATTTAATATTTGTAAATGGTCTTGGCACTGAAACTACAATTGCAAATATCTTTTTGAAAAAAAAGATTATTAGAAAAATTGTCGGCGATCCTGTGTGGGAAAGAGCTTATAACAAATCTAAGACATCTTACAGCTTTGATGATTTTCAAGAAAAAAATTATGGAATATCAATATTACTCCAAAAAAAAATACGAAATTTCAGTATTAAAAAATCTGATATTGTAGTTACACCCTCTCAACACCTTAAAAAATTCATTATAAATTTAGGATATAAAAATAAAATTGAATCCATAAATAATGGTGTAAGGATACCTAAGGAAAGTAAACAAATATTTAAACAGGATCAATTAAATATAACTATTTTATCTAGGCTTGTATCTCACAAAAATATAGAAAAAGTAATTGAAGCAATATCAGATTTAAATAATCCATTAATAAAATTAAATATTGTCGGAGAAGGACCAGAAATGGATCGACTTAAAAGTATTTCATTAAAATCTGATAAAGTTAACATTATTTTTCATGGGAAGCTTAATAGAAAAGAAATTGATAATATTTTCTTAAATAGTGATCTTTACATCCAAGCATCCAACTATGAGGGATTGCCACATTCTTTACTTGAGGCAATGAGTTTTGGAATACCAGTTCTTTGTACTCCTGTTGGAGAATGTAAGGAAGTTCTAGGAAATGAAGATAGAGGATATTTTTTAGATTTACCTGTGTCACAAAACAATATCAAATCTAAAATTTCCAAGATTATTAGTGAAAAAGACAAAGCAATTATTAAAGGACAAAGAGGTAAAGAGTTCGTTTTTCAAAAGTATAATTTTAAAAATACTTTTAATCTTTACAAAATTCTTTTTACAAACCTAATTGAGGAAGAAAACAAATGAAAAAAGTTCTTATATTAAATATATCTACAGATTCCAGAAATACATCTTTGGGATTTGCAATATCTTGGTTAAATGCATTTGCAAAAAAATTTGATGAAGTACATGTAGTTAGTCTCAGTAAAGGGGATGACGAAGATCTAGAAACAAATATCATATTGTCTTCAATTGATAATGAACTTGGAAGAATTAGAAAATTTATTAATCTATTCAAAATAATCAATAAGTTATCAAAATCTAATAAATATGAATTTTGCTTGTCTCATATGTCGTCTTTAATGTTGATAATTTCGTCTCCAATATTAAAAATGAGAAAAATTAAATCTATTTTTTGGTACACACACAAAGGCCCAGACGATTATTTGAAAAAAATATTTTTGTTAAAAGCATCAATTTATTCTAATAAAATTATTACAGCATCAGAAAATTCATTCCCCTACAAAAAATTATTCAATAACAAAAATAAATTACATGTAATTGGTCATGCAATTAAATTTGATGAATTTTATCGAAAAATAAAAAATTTTAATTCAAAAGATTTTGTAATTGTTTCAAGAATTTCTGAGTCAAAAAAAATTGAAGAATCTATATTAGGATTTCTCAATAGCGAACTTGGATCAAGTCATAATTTATCTATTATAGGTGGTCCACTTTCATCCAAAGATGAAGCATATTGTGAAAAACTTAAATTAAAATATGAATCAATTGAAAATATAAACTTTTTAGGTAGTATCCCTCATAGAAATTTGATAAATGAAATTTCCAATCTAAGTTTTCATATAAATAATACGGAACAAGGCTTTTATGATAAATCTGTACTTGAAACTATGTCACATGGGCTTATTAATTTTTATTCTAATTCTGACTATGACGACCTTTTACCTAAAAAATATATCGACAAATTTAAATTTGATGGATCTTCTGAAAGCCTTTCAAATAAAATCTCAAATATTGGAAATTTAAAACAAGATGAAATCAATGAAATTATTAACTATTCTCAGTCAAAATTAGAAAAGCAGTCTGTAAATAACCTTGTAGAAAGAGTTTTGGCAATTATTTAGATAATTGCGATTCAACCCATTTGATAGTTTTTGTTAATCCATCTTCAAGATTAACTTTTGGTTCCCAATTTAATTTTGTTTTAGCTTTTGTAATATCAGGTTTACGCTGTTTTGGATCATCATTTGGAAGTTCTAAATATTTGATTTCAGATGTTGAGTCTGTCAATTCAATAATAGTTTCAGCTAGTTGGCCAACTGTCATTTCATTTGGATTGCCAATATTAAAAACATCATATTCAGATGAATTCATCAACGAGATTATTCCTGCAACAGTATCTTCTACATATGAAAAACTTCGAGTTTGTGATCCATCTCCATATATTGTTATATTTTCATTTCTGAGTGCTTGTACAATAAAATTTGTTACTACTCTCCCATCATTTAGCTGCATTCTTGGACCATAAGTATTAAAAATTCTTACAATTTTAGTTTTTAAATCATAAGATCTTGAATAAGTTGCAACTGCTGCTTCTGCAAATCTTTTAGCTTCATCGTACATACTTCTTTCACCATTTGGATTAACATTACCCCAATATTCTTCAGTCTGAGGGCTTACTAAAGGATCTCCGTACACTTCAGAAGTTGATGCTAGTAAGTATTCCGCTTGATGTTTTTTTGCTAAACCCAGTGTATTTATAGTGCCAACGCTTCCTGCTTTGAGAGTGTTAACTGGATGTTCGGTATATGCTTTTGGTGAAGCTGCGCTGGCAAAATGTAAAACATAATCAACCTTATTTTCTATTTCTATATGATCCTGGACATCGTGCTCAATAAACGAAAAATTCTCGTTGCTCATTAAATCATTTATATTTTCCGTAGAACCAGTTAATAAATTATCTATAACAATAATCTTATGTCCATTGTTTATCAGTTTCTCACATAAATAAGATCCAACAAAACCTGATCCACCAGTAATTACAATGTTCATAGCGACCATGGTATATATGTTAAAGAGTTAGAATCTTCAATAATTTTATTTAACCTATCAAGTGTTGAATCTTTAACCGGATACATTAAAACAAATAGATGAGGAGAATTAAGAGTTTCAAGATAATCAAATTTAACGATGTCTTCATTATTAATTATTTCATCAAAAACAATGACATTTTCAATTGAGCTTTTAAGATTTTTAAATACTTCGGTTGTAGGTGAGTTTCTTAAATCATCTGTGTCTTCTTTGAATGCCGCACCAATAAGGATTACTCCTTCTAATTTTTGTGATTCATACATATCTACGATATTTTTAGAAGTCCAATTTGCGTGAATGTCATTTGTATTAATAATGTTTGAAATAAGTGGAAGATTCAGTTTTTCATGATCATAAAAATTATTTACCTCAACAAGATCTTTTGGAAAACATGAACCACCCCAAGAAGGTGAGGGTCTAAAATAATGCTGTCCAATTCTATTGTCTAAACCAATACCTGTTAAGACATCATCTAAGTTTCCTCCTGAGTAATCTATTAACCTGGTTGCCTCATTTACGAAAGATAATCTGAGCGGAAGATACGTGTTGGCTAAATATTTAATCAATTGAGAGCTAATCGAATCAGTAGTAATGACCTTGCAGTCAAATCCACTGTAAAGTTTTTTTAATTTGTTTAATTTTTCGTTGTCAGATCCGCCAAGAACAATCCTGTCGGGCTTAAAGAAGTCTTGAACAGCTGTGCCCTCTCTTAAGAATTCAGGATTGAATGTTAATTGACTTGAGTCCATTCCTACCTTTTCACATACTTTATCTATCTCATATGGAGGAATTGTCGATTTCACCGTTATTACTAAGTCATTATTATTTACATGATTTATTTCTTTTATGGCTGATTCTAAGAACTTTGTATCTACAGAATTTGTTTCAATATTATTTGGTGTTTGAACACACACAAAGACAATATCTATATTTTCCCATTCAATATTTGAATAATCTGATGAAAAAGACATCCTTTTAAATGTTTCATCATCATTAAAATATTCTTCAAGTCCGGGCTCATAGAAAGTAATTTTTTTATTAGAAAGATTTTTAATTTTATTTTCATCTAAATCAATAAAATTAACGATATTACCAAGACTGGCAAGCCCTACACCAGTGACTAAACCTACATACCCTGTACCAATGATGACAATGTTCATATTATGCAATGTTAACAATTTTAACACTTAAAATGTTATTAATGATTGTTTATTTAGCTCATTGGGATTGGATATTAACTCAATCAAGAAAAGATATTGTATCTAATATCAGTGACGCAAAATTTATGGCCGTTTGTCCTATTGATAGAAGTAAAGTTGAACTTGAAAATTATTACGAAGAAATAATAGATTGGAAAATAAACAGAAATAAAATTTTAGATTTTTCCGGAATAAGAAATCTTCGAAAAATAATAAAAACTCTAAACTCTGATGATATTATTCATGTATTTACTTTAAAATCTGGTTTAATTTTTGCTTTTTCAAACCTTTTTAGAAATAATAAAACAAAAAATATATTGACTGTCACAGGTTTAGGATATCTATTTAGCGATAATTTTAAAGCTAAGTTCTTAAAAATAATATTAGGATTTTTTATTAAGCATTTTATAAATAAAAACTTTGAGTTTTTGATCTTCCAAAATGGTGAAGATCAAAAAACTTTTAATGATTATTCAAAATATCAAGGTGAGTATTATATAATTCCTACTTCTGGTATTGCTCTGGAGGAAATTGAAATAAAAAAAGACTACCGAAACTCAAACTTAAAAGTAATTATGGCTACAAGGTTAATTAACGATAAAGGTATATTTGAATACCTTAACCTAGCGAAGTTGATGAAAGATTCTGATTTAGAGTTCTATTTAGCCGGAGATGTAGATGAAGGCAATCCAGATTCATTAAGTAAACGTGACCTGGTAAAAATTAAAAATAATAATTTTATAAATTATTTAGGACATATTGATATCAAAAAAGAACTTCACAATTACGACATAAATATTGTTATGTCTAAGTATGAAGGTTCTTCAAGAATACTTTTAGAGTCTCTATACATAGGACTGATATGTTTATCAAATAATATTCCAGGAACAAAAGAGTTAGGCTCAAAATTTAATAATTCATTTTTTATTGATGACAACAACATTCAAGAATTAAAAAAAAATCTTGATGAGATAATAAACTATGATGTTTTTTTAGAAAATAATCAAAATATTTCTTTTGAAAACGGTGCTAAATTTAACAGAGAATTAATTAATCAAAACTATACATCTGTCAAAATTTCAGCTGCATATAATAAAATTTATCAATATTTAAGGCAAGAGATTGAGAGTTATAGAAGTGAATTTATCTAACTTTCAAATCTCACTAACAAGTGCCGCATTAGTAACAATTTTCTTGTCAATACTCTTTAATTGGATAACACTTCATAGAACAAAAGACTTTATACCGAAGGAAAGAAAAAATGAAGAAAGACTATCTTCAAGATATGTACCGCCATTTGGTGGTATTGCATGTTCTATTGCATTTTTAATATCTTCAAGACTTTTAGGACAAGCAGAGAGTAATTTCCTATATATTGGTTTCTTTGCAGTAATCATTTCTATTATCGGCTTATTAGATGACTTATATAATTTTAAATGGTATTTAAAACTCATTTTCCAAATAATCATTGTTTATATACCTCTATACAACTTAAATATTTTTATAAATTTTGAATCGTTAATTGGAATAGATGTTAATAATTCTTTAAATTACATAGTTTCAACGATTTGGATAATGTTAATAATGAACGCAATAAATTTTATTGATAACATGGATGGGCTTGCAGTAGTTGTATCGTCAGCAATATGCATACAGATTGCAGTATTAACAAATTATTTAAACCAATATAAATTAACAGATATTTCTATTCTTCTGCTTTGTGCAATTGGAGGTTTTTTATTTTTTAATTTTCCTCCTGCAAAATTGTATTTTGGAGATTCTGGTAGTTTATTTATCGGTTTTTGTTTAGGGTTTATGAGTATTTTATACAATTGGGCTCCGGAAGATATTACTGTGTATACGTCTACGCTTAGTCCTATTTTGCTAATTTTTTCTGTACCTGTAATTGATTTTCTTGTGGTAGTAACTTACAGAATAAGTATTGGAAAATCTCCTACAATCGGTGGAACAGATCATATCTCTCATAGGTTGCTTGGAAAAGGATTTTCGGAAAAGAAGGTACTTTCAATATTCTTAAGTTACAGCATTGTGACTTTTGTATTAATTTATGTCTCAATTTTTACATCTACACAAATATCATATTTGATTATAGGATCTTTATTTATTCTATATTTTCTCACTTATTTAATTTCAATAAGATTAAAAGTATTAACTTAACTTTTCTTCAAGATCGATTATTCTTTCGGGTGTTCCTGCATCAATCCACCATCCTTTGACATCTAAATTCAAACATTTATTTTCATTTACATATATATTGCATAAATCTGTAACTTCATATTCTCCCCTAGCTGAAGGCTTTAAGGTCTCAATTTTTTTAAACACTGAAGAATCAAACATATATATACCAACAACTGCAGCATTAGATTTTGGACGAGTTGGCTTTTCCACGATTGAGATCACATTTCCATCACTGTCAATCTCAGCTACTCCAAATTCCTCAGGATTGCTTACTTCTGTCGTAAATATACAAGCACCATCTTTAAACTCTTTAATATCAAAATTTTTAAATGGATTATTTTCAAAAAAGTTATCACCCAAAGCAAAGAATATTGTTTCATCATGATTTACAAATTTTCTTGCTTGATACAAAGCATGTGATATTCCTTTTGGTTCTTCTTGGACAGTAAAATCAATATCTAAATTATCAAAGTTATTCAATGTTACTTCTTTAATCATGTCTAAATATTCTGGATTAGTAATAACAATAAATTTTCTCATTCCCCATCCATATAGTTGAGAAATTTGTCGATTTATCATTGATGTTCCTTTTACATCCAAAAGGATTTTTGTAGACTTATTTCCCCTAAAATCTTGCAATCTTGTTCCCAAACCGCCTGCTGCGATAATACATTTGAAATTTTCCACAATTAAAGAATACATAGTTATATTATGTAATTTGGTATTGAATGAAAATATTTAACAAATATACTTATTTACTTTTTGGGATAATTTTGATATCTGCAATTATGATCCTAAATTTCATTCCCAATCTTGAAACTGAAGAATTTGACCAAGAAGTTATTAATGACATCATTGAAGGTGTGACTACAACAACAATCATATCATCCATTGATGATGATCTGAATGAAACCCCAGAACCTTTAGAAGTGGTCGATGAAGTAGATTTGACTGAAAAACAAATATTAGATATTGATGAAATTTTGATAAATAACACATTTGATGAAGAAATAAATGATTTTGATGTATATTTGTTAATTGGTTCAGATGAAAGATCTGAAGAAATTGCCTTAACTAGAGGTCAAATTTCTGGTAAACGAGCAGACGTAATAATACTTGGGCTTGTTAATAAAGATAATCAAGAGATTACCTTACTTTCATTTCCTAGAGATTTATTGATTAAAAATAACTGTACTGAAAAATTAGAGAGAATAAATGCAGCATATACAAAGAATAATTGTGGTGGAAGAGCAGAAAACCTTGCGGCAGCAATTTATAGTATTTCAGGCATTAGAGTAACTAATTTTGCAAGCTTTGATTTTGAAGGTTTTGAGGAGATTATTGATTCGGTTGATGGTGTAGAAATTTGTGTTGATAGGACACAAAAAGAAGGATTTAGCTTTGAATTACAAAAAGGTTGTCAGACTGTGAATGGGTTAACTACCTTAAATTGGATAGTTTCAAGATCTACTGAAGTATTAGTAGGTGAAAAATTACTAGACAGTGATGGAAATGATATTTCAGAATGGAAACCTATGTCAGGAGTTAGTGATTTAACAAGAATAGACAGACAGCAATATGTAGTAATGCAGTTAATTAAAGAATTAAAAAATTTTAGTTCAGTAAATGAGCTCAATTCCTTCATTATTGCACTTGAAAACTCATTTATAATTGACGAAAATTTAACAATTAATAAAGCTGTAGAAATACTTTGGACATTTAGAAATATTAACCTTAATAATGTAAGCAAATTTACAACACCTGTGGATTATTTAACACTCGAGGATGGAAGGCAAGTTTTAGTACTTAAAGATACAATTTATAACTTTTTAAAATCGAATTCAATTATCGACTCTTAATATTTTTGATAAAAAATAAATAGGTATTAACCAAAAATAGATTGCAACATCAGGAGCGTACACAAGATCATTTGTTAAATTTTGGGTAAGAAACATTAAAAATACAGAAAGTTCTAACTCATTGGATTTATTAAAATTTTTCAAAACAATATAAATTATTAAAAGAATTATTAATGATATTAGAAATAAACCATATTCAACCGACATAGTTAAGAAACCATTGTGGGATGTTGTTATTTCATCATATTGGGATAAAGAAAAATCTGATATTACAGAATCAAAATCACCATTATTTGAAATTAGCTTTCCTGATCTCAAACTCTGTCCACCTACAAAATTTGAGTATCCTGAGATTACTTCTTCAATCCAAAAAAAATACATCCTACCATCAATAATTGACCATTTCCATGATTGATCATTGAAATTCTCATTAAGTCTTAATATTGAACTTTGACTAAAAAGTGTTTCATGGCCTTGAGGTACAGAGTTAAGATTTAGTTCAATAATTATTTCAAAATCTTTTTTAGATAAATTAACTTCATTAGGTAAGGCAACCCAATAATTTCTTGGTCTATCTAATCCAATAGAATTATTTTTATATACAACATCTTCCTCAAATTGATTTTTATTTACTGGAGTAAGTAGCAAATAGTCAACATCTCTTTTTTGTTTGGAAAATGTATACATACGTTCATATTCATTTGTTTGAATTATCACACTCTTTATAAAGCCGCTCAAATACTGGTCTCCAAGAGACTGACCATCGCCCCATCCACCTACCTCAAAAAAAGAGTCATTTTCAATTAAATCAATTACTACCCCACTGGTGTGATCAGAACCAATTTGATTCCATGTTGAACCATTGTTCGAATAATAAAATGAAACAATTGATCTGGGTAACAAATTATCCATATAGTCAAATTCAAGTTTAAGAAATCCACTAACAGGTCCTAAATCATCTTCATTTTCAGGTACTAATGATTTTTCTTTATCTTCTACCGAGTAAGTAATGTTAAATTCTTCAAACAATAAATCATCTTCTAAAGTAATCAGGTACTCTTTGTAAACACTCTTCACATAATTACCTCCACCAGTTCCAATAAAAATTTCTGTGTTTTTTGTTCCTAAAGAATTTAAAAAACTTCTATTGGATTCTTTCAAAAATATTCCAGGAAAAACATAGATTGTTATACCCATTAATAATGCTGAAGCCACGAAAAAAGATAATTTATGATTGAAATTCAATTTATCAGAAAATAATATCAAAATTAGTACGCCTACGAAAAGCGCTATGTATGAACCTCTTGAAAAAGTAAAAAATAAATTTATTAATGAGACAACTAGTAAAAATGAATTAAGTTTATCAACAATAATTGATTTAAAAAGACTTTCAGCAGACAGTATTTTATAAATACAAACCAAAGAGAAAACTGCACAAATTATTCCAATGACGTTTGGCCCTCCTCCTTGAAAGCCACCAAGCCTTCCGGACGTAAATGGATTTATGCTATCTGTATTGCTTGATACCCATCCATCAATTGTTCCGGGAAGCTGTATTTGGAATAAAATTACAATAAAATTAGCAACCATAACAAAACCAAGAGGACTAAAGAAATGAAGAATCTGGTCATCGTTTTCTAAAAGTAAATTTATGCATAAATATGCCAAAATAAAATAAAAATAGAATCTAAGATTAGTTTGATTAAAAATTTCTACCTCTTGAACAAAAAAAGTTGTATAAATGATGAAAAATACAATAAAAGTTATAAATAATTTATCGTATGCTTGAAAATTTAAATTTTTAAGTTTTTTTATTAAAAGAATTGTAAAAATAAATATTAATGGAATGTCCTCTAAATTTATTCCAAAAAAATCTATACCAATATTCTGAGGTATCAACAGTGTTAGTGCAAAAAAAGAACCAACGGTACCGGAATTAATTTTGCTCAATTTCATATTTCCATACACAGTGGGCCCGGCAGGACTCGAACCTGCGACCGACGGATTATGAGTCCGTTGCTCTAACCAACTGAGCTACAGGCCCTTAAATTAGCCTATGACGGATTGCAATTTCATTGCAATTCCCATATCACCAGCAATTTTTACTTTTCCAGTCATAAATGCAGCTTGAGGGCTAACTGATTTATCGTACATACCCTTAAATGTTTCCATATCTGTAGTGATTGTACAATCTGCCTCAACATCGTCTTCAGTTACTTCACCAGTCTCAGGATTCATAAAAACTACTTGAGAATCTACTACCCATTTGATTGATCCAGGTAAAACACTGAGGTCTCTGCCTTCCATATTTTGATTTACAAAATCTAATGCTTCTGACATATTCCTCCTTTACAAATGTAATTATAGACAAGATATAAATAGAAACTGAGACTATTTTTGCTCCGAGGGTGGGACTTGAACCCACAACCAACGGATTAACAGTCCGCTGCTCTGCCAATTGAGCTACCTCGGATAGCAAATTAATAATAGTATGTATTAAAGAGTATTCTGATAAAATTCGATTTTCTTTTTCAAATGTTCTAAGTCTTCGAGAATTGATATGTCATTTGATTCGTCCATTACCTTAATCAATATATCAATTTTATTGTCTGCGAAATAAATATATAATCTCGATATAGCTTCTCTAAGTTGTTCATCTGTATAAGAAATATTTTGATACTTTTCGCTTTCTTCAGGATTTTTATTCGACTTTATGTCTAATATTAATTTTTTGAAATTTTCATCAATATTTAATAGATATTCAATCTCATCATCATATTCGAATTTACTTTTAATTAAATCAGCAATTAATATTTCTTGGAATGTATTGATGTGATTAATGTCACTTTTTTTAAACTGTGGTGCATCATCCGATTCATTGTTAAATTGGTAATTTAATTCATTTAAAATAACTTCTTTTGTTATTCCTATTTTCTTACTCAAATAACTTATCGCTAAATCTTTTTCTAATGGACTCAAAAACTTTGTAATGTTTTTAAATTCTTGAAAAGTTTTCTTTGTATCATTTGTGTCAATTATCAAGTTGATACAAAACTCTACCAGCTCTTCTTTTTGATCAAATATATTTTTAATATTTTTCTCTCCGTCTTCAAAAAATTCAGATATGTCTTTGTAATTATTGGGTAAATTCAATTTAAAAAAGTTGAGGTCTGAAGGTTGGTTATTTTTGATTTCAAGGATTCTTTTTGTAGCCATATCGCCAGCTGTATCATTATCAAAACATATATAAATATCTTTCGTATATCTTGAAAGTAGATTTATTTGTTGAACTGTTAGAGATGTACCTGACGGCGAAGCAACATTTGCATATCCCAATTTATTAAATGCAATTACATCAAAATACCCTTCAACAAGAATCACAAATTTTTTCTTTTTTACAACTGATAGAAAATTGTCTGTAAAATACAAAGCCCTGTTCTTTTTATAAACTCCCGATTCAGCAGAGTTAATATACTTTGGACCAAAGTCTTCAATTGCTCTTCCACCAAAGCCTATAGTGTCATTTCTTAAGTTTGTAATGGGAAATATAATTCTATTTTTAAAAAGAAGATTTCCTTTATCGCTTAGCAATCCAAGATTTCTTAATTCATTTTTTGATATGCCTAGCGTATTCATGAATTTCAAAGTATCACTTTCATTTTTTTCGGCAAAACCTATTTTGAATTCTTTAATATCCACCCCTTCAAGGTTTCTTGATTTAAGATAATTTATTGAATCTTGACTTTTACCCTCATTCATATTTTTTACAAAATAATCATTTAACTTATTCATATAACTAATTAAATTTTTTTGATCGCTTTCAAATTTTGAATCTGTATATGTAAGGTTGAAGCTATATTTGTCTGCAGCAATTTCAACTGATTCTTGAAATTCAACATTATTAATTAATTGGATATATTTAAATATATCTCCTCCTTCTCTACAACCAAAGCAGTGAAAAAGATTTTCTTCATCTGTAAAACTCATACTTGCTGTCTTTTCACCATGAAAAGGACAGAGTGCCATCCCTTTATTGCCTCTAAGTTTTCCAGTTGTGGAACTTAAAATAAAATCGCTTATCTTTGATTTATTTTTTAATTCTTCAATTGACTGTTTAGAAATTCCCATTAAAAATTATTGAAATAGTCTCTTAATTCTTCGATTTTGATTCTTTCTTGCTCCATTGTATCTCTGCTTCTTACTGTCACAGAATTATCCTCTAAAGTATCAAAATCTACCGTTATACAATAAAGAGTACCTATTTCATCCTGTCTTCTGTATCTTTTTCCAATAGATTGGGTAATATCAATTTCTGTTCTAAAGTTTGATCGAAGAGAAGAGTTTATCTGATTACAAACTGTGATTAATTCTTCTTTTTTGCTTAACGGAAGTATTCCGATTTGAATAGGTGCAAGATCAAAATTAAATTTAAATAGCGTTCTTGTTTCATTTTCTAATTCTTCTTCTTCATATAAAGATAATAAAACAGCAAAAAGCGTTCTAGTTAGACCACCTGCTGGCTCTATGACAGATGGAGTAAATTTACTTTCTGTAACCGGATCAAAGTATTTTAAATCGTTACCACTACTTTCTTGATGTGCGTTTAAATCAAAATTACCTCTATTAGCAATTCCTTCAAGTTCACCCCATCCCCATGGGTACTCAAATTCAATATCTGATGTTTTTTTTGCGTAATGAGCAAGCTCAGATTTTTCATGATTTCTAATTCTTAATTTTTTCTCTGGAATACCAAGATTTTTATACCAATTTAGCCTATTTTCAACCCAGTAATCAAACCATTTATCCTCTTCACTTTCATCACAAAAGAATTCAATCTCCATTTGTTCAAATTCCCTAGTCCTAAAAATAAATTGTCCGGGTGTAATTTCGTTTCGAAAAGACTTTCCAATATTTCCAATTCCAAATGGAATTTTTGCTCTCATGGTACGTAATACATTCTCAAAGTTAACAAATATGCCTTGTGCAGTTTCTGGTCTTAAATAAACAGCTGAGTTTTCATTTTCTACTGGACCAATACTAGTTTCAAACATAAGGTTAAATTGACGTGGCTCCGTTAAATCTTCTTTTTTTAAATCCTTAGGAACTTGATCTGCCCTGAATCTTTCACCAGTAGGTTTATGATCAACCATTGGATCGGTGAATTCAGCTAAATGGCCAGATGCCTTCCATACTTCACTTGACTGTATAATTGCAGTATCTATTGGATAGATTTCAACATCAAGGCTGTTTAAACTACTCCACCACATGCTTGAAATATTATTTTTTAAAAGTACCCCAAGTGGCCCATAATCATAAGAACTTCTTAATCCACCGTATATAGATGAGGCATTAAACACAAATCCTCTTGCTTGAGCAATTTTCACAACCTTATCAAATATTTCTTCAGGCATTTCCATACTTTCTAACTCGATTTTCAAACTCTTTAACAGCCAAATCTAATTGATTTTCATCAAAGTCTGGCCAAAGTGTATCGACAAACATAAGTTCAGTGTAGCTCAATTGATAGAGAAGAAAATTACTAACTCTCTTCTCACCAGCGGTACGAATGAGTAAATCAGGATCAGGCATTTCTGGAAGCAGTAAGTTAGACCTAAAAGATTCTTCATTGATTGCATCAATATCATTTTTACTTACTTTTGTTATAGCATCGTAGATTTCTTTTCTTGATCCATAATTAAATGCAAAAACAAGGTTTAAATTCGAATTATTTTTTGTTATTTCTTCAGTCTCACTCATTAACCTTTTATTTTCATCAGGAATTCTTTCATCTGCTAAATCACCAATAAAATGGAATTTGACTCCTTTATCATTAAATTCCTCTCTCCTTCTGATTAATATATCTCTGTTGAAAAACATTAAAAAATCAACCTCTTCTTTAGACCTTGACCAGTTTTCTGTTGAAAAAGCAAACACCGTTAGCCACTCTAGATTATTGTCCAGGGACCAATCTATTGAGCGAGAAAGAGAGAATTCACCAGCTGCATGTCCAGCTGTTCTATCCAACCCTTGGTTTGTAGCCCATCTGCCATTTCCATCCATTATTATGGCTATGTGATTGAGATCTATATCCTTAAGATTCATTCCAAATTCTTTTCATAAGTTCCTCTTCATAGATCTTCAATTTGTCATTTTTTTTATGTGAATAACCTATTAAATGCAAAAGACCATGAATTACAATATATTGTAGTTCTTCAGAAAAATCTTTATTATAAATTTTGGCATTCTTTTTAATAACATTACGACAAACGAACATATCACCCATATCTTCTGACATATTTTTATCTAAATTATTGATGGAGTCTATGTTGTTGTACAAGGGAAAAGATAAAACATCTGTTGGAAAGTTCTTATTGAATGTTTTTTTATTTATTTTTTTAGACTCATCTTCATTTATTGAATGAACTGAAAAATAAAAATTTTTTGAAATATTGAATTTTTTTGAAAATTCATTAACAGCTATTGAGACCTTAATTTTTTCGTGATTATAAAAATATCCGTTAAGAAGAATTATCAATATCTATTCTTCTTCGTCATCTGTAAATTCTGGATATAGAACTCTTTGATGATACAAGCCCTCAAGGCTTGCCTGAAATGACTGTTTTATTTTTTCAAGATCCTGAAAGGTAATCGGAGCATCCAATAATTGCCCGTCATTAATCTTTTCATTAAAAATTTCATTTACTAAGTTCGCAATTTTATTGTCGTCAGCGTCCTCATACTGAAATCTAGCCCTGCATGCGGCTTCAAGTGAGTCTGCAAACATTAAAATAACAGTTTCTTTTGAACTTGGCTTTTGTCCAAGATGTCTGAAGTCATCTTTTAAAACATCTGGATTCATTTGTTTTTCTTTCTCATAAAAATATCTCATTACTGAATCTCCGTGATGTTCAATTATTCCTCTATAAACAGCTTCAGGGATTTTAAATTTTTTAGCTAATCTAACACCATCTGGAACATGTGATCTTATAATTTGTACTGAATTGTCGGTAGTTAAATTATCGTGTGGATTGCTTGAGCCAAATTGATTTTCAACAAACATTGTAGGATTTTCCGTTTTCCCTAAATCATGAAAATATGCCATAGCTCTTACTAATTGTGAATTTGCTCCAATGAGATTTGCTGCCCTGTCCGCAAGTGTTCCAACTACTAGTGAATGATTAAATGTTCCCAAAGCTTTTTCCTCTAAATACCTAAGACCTGGATGATTTCTGTCCGCTATTTCGGACAACCTAAAATTGGTAGTTAATCTAAATGCCAGTTCAATATAGTTTATGAGTGAAAATGCAGCTAAATTACCTACTAATCCCCCCATTAACGAAGAAACTAGAATTTCAATAAAGCTAAAATTTTCTCTCAAAAAAAAGAATATTCCAAAAGCAACGATCGGTTGAGATAACGTAATGTATATAATTCTTTCACGTAAAGTAATCCTGTCTATATCTTCTGATAAAAATATTGAAGGCACAACTGTTAATACAGCACCCATAGCAACTAAACCTATATTTCCACCACCTGCCAGTGCTAACAAAGAACTAGAAAGTGACAAAATCAGGGTTGCTCGTAAGTTAAGTAGAACTGCAGAGACTACACCAACAAACGAGATTGGAACAGCATATTTTAAGTAATTCAAGTCAAAACTCTGAGAAAAATAAGAAATACCTCTTAGAAAAATTGAAGAAACAAGGATCAACGAAAGCAGCAAGAGAAACTCATTATCGTTGTTCCACATTGAGTCTTTGAAGCGCCAAAGAAGAAAATAAATCAAAACAAATACTGAAAAAATGATTGGGATTGCAGCTGTTTGTATACTTCTTGATTCGCCCGATAAATAGCCAAAATTATCTAATGCATTGTATTGGACTATGTTTATTTTCTCACCTTCACTGACAACGATGTCTTCTTCGAAATATTTTATAATTACTGGCTCAACTGAACTTGCTACCTTGTCTTTTTGCTCATCCCATAGTTCTTGTTCTAATTTTTGATTAACAATCAGATTTTCTGCAATAAGTTCCGCAACAGAAGACCTCAATCTACTTTCTGGTATTAATGCAAATAAATCACTTGATAAATCAAGATATGGTGGATTTGAAACAAGATTCTGCCTTGTCTGGTTTAAATTGTCATTATTTATACCAATTAAAAGAATTTCGTTTGCAAGACTTTTAGCCTCGAGCTCTAACTGTGAAAGATAACTGGATTTATTTTGTAAGTCGTAATTTGAAATTTCAACTAAGACTTCGATATTTGCTGTTGATATGGTGGAGAATAAAAGTGAGCTAGCGATTCTTTCTATTTGTTGAATTTTATTTAAATTCACAATTTCCACAGTCGGTTCGGTATTTTCTCCTACAGCTTCTTGATCGCTTGCAATTAAAACTTCGTCTGTTCTTGATTCAATTACAGTTAAAAACATATTCGTTATTCCGTTTAAAACTGTTTGATTTAAATCAGTATTAATGGAATATATTGGATTAACAGAATCAACAGCTTGTTGAATGTTTATATTTGTTTGGTCTTCATCAATAATTTCAATATATTTAGGTGCTAAAAATGTTGTAGGAGATTCTTCTCCAACACTAATTTTAATAACTTGATTCTCAGGAAAGATTGAGAATGAAATAAACCAAACTAGGCCCCCAAATAAAATTATATAAATGAGTTTTTTACCAAAAGAAATATACTCTCTCATTATTTTTTTGGAAAAACTTCTAATATTTTTGACACTATAGGGTTCCTCACAATATCAGAATTTTCAAATTCCATTACTGATATTTCATCAATATTTGAAAGAGCTTTTCTTGTTCTTTTAAGTCCAGAGTTGTCTGTATTATAAAGATCTATTTGAGATTCATCACCAGTGATAATAACTTTTGAGTTCTCTCCTAGCCTTGTTAAAAACATTTTAATTTGACCTGATGTTGCATTTTGGGCTTCATCAAGAATAATGCAAGCATTATTCAATGTTCTACCTCTCATATATGCAAGAGGAACTATTTCTATATTTCTTTTTTCAATGAGATACTCTAAGTTTTCATTTCCAAAAAAGTATTCAAGTGAATCAAATAAAGGTACTAAGTAAGGATCAATTTTTTGTGATAAATCACCTGGTAGAAATCCTAATTTTTCACCAGCTTCAACTGCAGGTCTTGTCAAAACAATCTTTTTGATTACATCTTCTGAATACAGTTTTACTGCACTTGCTACTGCCAAAAAAGTCTTACCCGTTCCTGCAGGACCAACTCCAAAGGTTACTGTAGAATTCATGATTGTCTCTATGTACTTATATTGACTTACATTTTTAACTTTTATAGATTTATTATTTGTGATATTAATTGTGCTTAATTTTTTATTATCGCCATTTAATGAACCGTTCATATTCATTAATAGTTCTATGTCTGGAATCTCAATTGATTGTTTATTTTGGTTTAAGGTGATCATTTCATCAATCAAACTTAAGAGTTTATCTATATTATTTTGATTTCCATCTAAGTAGAGAATATTTCCTCTCGCATTTATCTTTACATTTGGGAATATTTTTTTTAAGTATTTTAAATTACTATCGTTTATGCCGAATAAATTCAGTAACTCAACATCTGTAGGAATAACTTTTTCTACTACCATTTTAGTTTTTCTCCACCAATTAGATGAAGATGTATATGATAAACAGTCTGACCTCCATCATCATTTGTATTAAATATTAATCTATATCCACTTTCATTTATCTCATATTCTTTAGCTAATTTCTTTGCTACTTGGAACATCTTTCCAATTAATAATGTGTCTTCATCGGAAACATCATTTATAGTATTAATTCTCTTTTTTGGGATTATCAATAAATGAACAGGTGCAATTGGGTTAATATCTTTAATTGAAAATATATCTTCATCTTCATAAATTATTTCCGATTCTAATTCTTTATCAAGAATCATCTCAAATATTGATTTTTCTTCCATAATTTATTTTACATCAATAAGGATACACCAAGTATTGATGCGGTTTCCGTTCTAAGGGTAAAATCAGCAATTTTTGAAATATAATCAAATTTTTCAATTTCTTTATCCGACCACCCTCCTTCAGGACCAATAGCAATATCTTTTTGATCTAAATTGTTTTTTATATTCTCACCAGATATGTCAAAAGCATGTTTAAATTTCTTGAAATCCAATTTATCAACTAAATATATTTTCGGTTTAAAAGCATTTCCAGATTGCTCTACAGCAGAAATAGACCATTTTTCTAATTTTTCGCTATTTATTTTTAATTTCTGGGAACGTTCGGTTGGACCTATGGAAATTGAATTAACAGAAAGTTCGGTAAGTTTTTCGATAATAAAACGTAATCTTTCTTTATCTTGAATAATTGAAATAAAAATATTTAAATCACTCTTTCTTAAAAATATTTCATTGGATTCGACTGAAATATTTTTATTAGATAAATTACCTGTATAAATCTTTCCTTTTCCATTTGAAATTTTAACCTTAGTGTCATCCTTAATTCTTAAAACATTTTTTAAATGATGATGCTTTTCAGTGTCAAGAGCAAAGATAGTATCATTATCAGAAATCTTTGCATTGTAAATTGTAGGAATATGCATACTATTGTTTCAAGAATTCTTTAAATGCTTCTTTTGGAACTTCTACACTTCCAATATTTCGCATCTTCTTTTTTCCTTCTTTTTGTTTTTCAAGCAATTTCCTTTTTCTGGTAACGTCTCCACCATAAAGTTTGGCGGTAACATCTTTTCTTAGGGCTTTAACAGTTTCTCTGGATAATATTCTTGATCCAATTGCTGCTTGAATTGGAATGTCAAATTGTTGACGAGGTATTAATTCAGCCAACTTTTTTACTCTATTTCTTCCAATAAAATCTGCACTTTCTTTTGATAGAATTGAGCTAAAAGAATCTACAACCATTCCATTGACTAAGATATCAAGTTTAACTAAATTTCCATCTTCAAAATCAAGAATCTTGTAATCAATAGAAGCAAAACCTTGAGAAATTGATTTCAGGGTATCGTAAAATCCAGAGACAAGTTCAAGTAAAGGAATTTTATATTTAAGTTTTACCATTGTTGTGCTTAAGTAACTTAAATCTTCTTGAACTCCCCTCTTATCATTTAGCAAAGTCATAATTGATCCAAGATATTCTTTAGGAAACAATAAATCTACTTCGCAAACTCTTTCTTGAAGTTTTTTGATATCAGTGTATTCATCAAGTATTGAAGGATTCCTTATTACTCTTTCTTCATCATTGTTTCTAATCATCTTAAACTCAACGGAAGGCGGGGTAACAATCAAAGATAAATCAAATTCTCTTTCTAATCTTTCAATAACTATCTCGAGATGCAACAATCCCAAGAAACCACATCTAAATCCAAATCCAAATGCTGAGGAAGTCTCTGGTTCAAAAACAAAACTTGCATCGTTGAGGACATATTTATCTAATGATTCTCTTAATTTGGTAAATTCGTCAGAATCTGAAGGAAAAATACTTGAAAATACAGTTGGTTGAGACTCCTCATATTCTGATAATATAATTGGTTTTTCATCGTCTCCTGCAACTAAAGTATCTCCAACTCTGATTTGAGATAAATCTTTTGCTCCTGTCACAATATAGCCAACTTCTCCAAATTTTAAATTATCTGATTTTTTTGGATTAAGGTCAAAATACCCCAACTCATTTGTATCAAATTTAAAACCTGAATTTACAAGTTTTAAATTCATTTCCTTTTTTATTTCACCACCAAATACTCTTACTGAAGCTACAACTCCTTTATAAGAATCGAAATATGAGTCAAAAATTAATGCATTCACTTTCTCAGATTTTTCTTCAGGTGGGGTAATTAAGTTTGGAATTTCATTGATAAGGTCCTCCACTCCTTTTCCTGTTTTAGCTGAAATATTAAATATTTCTTCATCATTTGAACCTATAAGATTATGTATTTGTTGTGAGACATTATGAATATCTGCATCTACAGAGTCTATTTTGTTGATCACAGGAATAATATCAAGTCCAGCTTCAATCGCTGCGTAAGAATGCGCAAAAGTTTGAGCTTGAACTCCTTTTGTTCCATCTACCAATAAGATAGCTCCATCGCAAGCAATTAATGCTCTTGATACCTCATAAGAAAAGTCAACATGACCAGGAGTGTCGATTAGGTTTATAATCAAATCGTCAAAGATTAATCTTATCGGTTGAGATTTGATGGTAATTCCACGCTCTCTTTCAAGATCCATATTGTCCAAAATTTGGTCATTATGATCTCCTCGGGTGATTAATCCAGATAATTCTATTAATCTGTCAGCTAAAGTAGATTTACCATGATCTACATGAGCAATAATAGAAATATTTCTTATATTTTTATTTGTTAACATCTTTAATAAGTTATTATCTTATATACCAAGAGGTTTTAGATGGCAAATATTAGTTCTCAAAAAAAAAGAATAAGACAAGACGAAAAGAAAAACCTTAGAAATAAGGACAAAAAGACAGCTCTTCGTTCGTCTATAAAAGCAATTTTAAATTCTGAAGGTACAGTTGAAAAAGATATGAAAGATACTGTTATCAGAA
The DNA here is from genome assembly GCA_902533795.1 of uncultured Candidatus Actinomarina sp. Classification (GTDB taxonomy): domain Bacteria; phylum Actinomycetota; class Acidimicrobiia; order Actinomarinales; family Actinomarinaceae; genus Actinomarina. The sequence continues at coordinate 37,800 of CACAND010000003.1, forward strand.
ATCTTGACAGAGCCTATACAAATGGAATAGTCACTAAAAACTTTAGAGATAGAAATAAATCAAAAATTTCAAAATTGTAGAATATTTTTTATAGATACGATAAATCTTTTTGCATTTTCTTCACTGTATTTAGAATCAGAATTCAGTTTTTCTATTTTATATATCATTGCTAAAGATTTACTAATATCGTTTGAAGATAATTTATTTTTTCTTTTTTCCGCAAGTTCATATTTATAATCAATTTTTTCGGACAAAAGCCCTGATGCTTCGTCTTGCTCGTATTTGCTTAGTAATGAAATCCTTTGTAATTCTTTATTGAAATAGGACAGGAACTGTCTAAAAACCATTTCACTAATACAAAATTTGTCCAAAATTTCATTTGTAATTTTTTTTTGTTTAGAAAAAATAATATTTACAAGATCCCATGGATAAATATCTACATTTTTCTTTTTGTCTGGAAAAAATGTTTGAATAAGACTTGAAACTTCAGAGAATGATTTTAAATTTGATTTTTTAACTTGAAATATGTATTTATCATCAAAGTTGTAATTTAATTTTTTTAACTCGTTATAAGTAAGAAATTCATCATCGACAAATTGATAGCTTTCATTTTTAAAAAGAGCTGCATTATTACTCTCAATAAATTCATTCTTGGATATTGAAATAATATTTTCATCACTATCTATCTCTGACTTAATTTCATTTATATCTGAAATCAAGGCTTCGGCTATTATTAATTTTGTCACTTATTGCACTACATTAATTATTTTGTCTTTAATAAAAATTATTTTTTTTGCTTCTTTAAAGTTTATATCGAAATTACTTTCACACAGTGTAATTGCATCATCTTCTTCAATTCCTGTTTCAACCATAATTGCATGCTTTTTTTTACCATTTATTTGTACAACTAATTCATACATAGGGTTCTCTAATTTTGAATCATCAAAATTTGCCCATTTCTCAATACTTATATCACTGTCAAAATAACTTTCATAAATTTCAGATGCCATATGCGGAGACATAGGATATAAAAGTATAAGTATATTTTTTATGAGTACATCTTTTAGTTCTTTTGGCAAAATAGAGTCATGTTTTAAATATTCACTAAGGTCATTATTAAATTTCATTAAATCAGATACAGCAGTATTAAATTCAAACTTTTCAAAATGTTGGGTAACAGATTTAATAGTCTGATTTATTTTTCTTTCTAAGGACTTATCATCCTCACTTAATTCTTTTTCTATATCTTCTTGATTTATGATTTTTAATAAGTTGTCCCATAGTTTATTTAAAAATCTTTTAGTACCCTCGATGCCTCCATCATTCCATTCAACGCCATCGCTTGGAGGTGCCATAAACAAAATATATAATCTTAGCGCGTCAGCTCCATGTGTTGCAAAATATTCTTCGGGGTCTACAATATTACCTTTAGATTTTGACATTTTTGCCCCTCCAAAATTTATCATGCCTTGAGAAAATAAATTGTGAAAAGGTTCATCAATAGTCATTAGGCCAAGATCGCGAAGGGCTTTGACAAAAAATCGAGAATACAATAAATGTAGAATTGCATGCTCTACTCCACCAATATACTGATCAACCGGTAACCACTCATTAATAAAGTTAGAATTAAAAGGTTCTTTTTCATTCTTAGGATCTAAAAACCTCATGTAATACCAGGAAGAATCTACAAAAGTATCCATGGTGTCAGTTTCACGAAGAGCTTTTTTAGAACATTTTGGACAATCAGTTTCAACAAATTCTTTGCTCTTGGACAATGGAGATCCATCTGTATTTATATAATCTTTAATTTCTGGAAGTAATACTGGTAAATTTTCATATTTTTCTGGTAATAATCCACAATCTTCACAATTGATTAATGGAATTGGACAGCCCCAATACCTCTGTCTACTGATTAACCAATCTCTCAAACGATATGTTGTTTTCTCATCGCCAATCTTATTTTTTATTAAAAATTTATTTATCTTTTTACTTGCTTCTTCATGAGAGCTCAAATCATTGAACTCTCCAGAATTAATAAGGACTCCATTACCAGTAAAGGCTTCCTTGTCTACATTTATTGTTTTTTCTTTATCTATAATTACCTGTCTAATTTCAATATCGTATTTTTTTGCGAATTCATAATCTCTTTCATCGTGAGCTGGAACCGCCATAATGGCACCGGTTCCATAGTTCACAAGAACATAGTCTGCTATCCATAAAGGCACTTCCTCATTTGTGATTGGATTTAAAACTTTCAAAGTGGTATCCACTCCAGTTTTTTCTTTTGTAATAGACATTCTCTCGAATTCTGACTTATTTACAATTGAGTCTAAATAATTTTGTATCTCATCTTTTTTATCAGATTGTTCTTTAATCTGATTGATTAATTCGTGCTCAGGAGATATAACAGCAAAAGTCATCCCAAACAATGTATCAGGTCTTGTTGTGAAAACATCAAAAGTAAGGTCTGTTCCAATTATGTTTAATTCAAACTGAGAGCCTTCAGATTTTCCAATCCAGTTTCTTTGCATTGTTTTCACATTTTCTGGCCAATCACCAATCTCATCAAGGCCTTGTAATAATTCTTCAGAATATTCGGATATCTTTAGAAACCATTGGTTTAAATTTTTTGGCTCAACAGCTGTATCACATCTCTCACAAGAGCCTTCTATAACTTGTTCATTAGCTAAAACTGTTCTGCATGAATTACACCAATTTACTGGTGCGTCCTCCTTGTAAGCTAAATCATTTTCAAACAACTTTATAAATAGATATTGAGTCCATTTGTAATAATCAACAGAGTGGGCTGCAACTTCCCTATCCCAATCATATAAAGAACCTAATCTGATAATTTGAGATTTCATATTTGCAATTCTTTCTTCTGTAAATTCTCTTGGATGAATACCAGTTTTAATTGCTGCATTTTCGGCGGGAAGACCAAATGAATCCCAGCCCATAGGAGATAAAACATTGAAGCCATTCATTTGTTTAAATCTAGTGATAACATCTCCAATGGTGTAATTTCTAATATGCCCCATATGAAGATCACCAGATGGATAAGGGTACATGCATAAATTATAAAATTTTGGTTTGTCAGATTTTAAGTCACACTTAACAGTTTCACTATTTTCCCAGTGATCTTGCCATTTCTTTTCTATTTTTTTATATTCAAATTGACTGTTCATATACTTTTACTATTTCTGGAAATATGTTTTCGACACTAGATTTTTCCAATTTCTTTTCAATATTAATTAATTTTTCTTGTATTGATTCAGTATTGTCTTTTAAATCTTTAATAGCTAATTCTATTGAATTTGATAACTCATTAACATTATCAAACAAATATCCTGAGTTTTCATCAATATAGTTAGTCATTGGCAAAATATTTCTTGTTATACAGATTTTTGAAAAACTCATAGCTTCCAAAAGTACTAAACCTAAACCTTCTGAAAATGAAGGGAATACAAAAATATCAATATTCTTAAAGAATTCTTCTCTATTTTCTATGTATCCAAGAAAAGTTATTTTTTTGATATTTTCTTGTTCAATCATATGTCTTAATTTTTCTGTATATTCTTTCGTTCCACTGCCACCAATCATTAATTTAAAATTAAGTGATTTAAGTGTGTCTGAATTTAATGCGTTTATAAGATCTTCTATTCCTTTGTTAACATTTAATCTTCCAAGAAACCCGAGAGTTGCAAATTCTTTTTTTTCTACACTATTGAAACTTTTAATATCTATCCAATAAGGTATGACAACAACATTTAATTCCTTATTTAATCCTTTTATCCAACTTTTTACTTCCTCAGAAATTGCGATTATTGAAGAGGCAGATTTCCATTGTTTTGAGAGTCTCTTCATAAAAAATTTTCTTAAATTGTTGCTTACAGTACCTTTTTCTAAGTATGTGTCATATTTCCCGTGAACGCTAACAATCCATTTACTTTTTTTTGATAAATATTTTTGAACTATATAGACCATAAAATCGCTGCGAGGTTGATGTGAATGAATAATATCAAATTCTTCGTTTCTGAATTTTGAATACATGGCAAAATATGAAAATAAATTAAACATCCTTGGACCCTTAAGTCTTGTTATATATACTCCATATTTAAGGAGTTCATTTTCAATAGAATAGGTTTCATCACTATCTACGCCAATTACAGTGACTTGAACATCCATATCATCATTCAACTGTGCGTTGATTAAATCCAATAGATGCGATTCAGCACCTCCCCTATTAAGGGAGTTTATAATATGACAAATTTTCATAACCGTGGAGTTATCCATGTAGATTTTGGAGGAAACAATGTATTACTATCTACAATTTCAGATACTTGTATAGGTGTAAAGTGAATAATTATTTTATCACTAGGTTGATTGTCATTATTAACTGAACTTATATACTCATTCCTAAAACACAAGTTTTTAAATGCATAAAGTTCATTAATATTCTCAATTTCATTATTAAAAAATTTAATATCATCTAAAGAAACAAAAAATTTTGAAGAGACTTTATTTGAAAAATTGTAATTTTCTAATATTTCCACAAATTTTGTTTGTTCAATAAGTAAATATGATGGATATGAAAGAATTTGTACATCTTCAGTTGAAATTAGTATTATCTCAACTGATTTATCAATATTATTTCTTTTCAAATATTCATATCGATGGTGACCATCTAGCAATATCATTTTCTTTCCTTTTAAATCATTAATATTGTTAATAATTTCTAGGTTCATGTCAATCCCGAATAAAAGAGGCTCGAAAGATTCATTTATATCATTTTCAATTGGTATATTTATCTCTTCATGAGCTTTTATTTTGATAAAATCACTTTTTGAAAAATTAATTTCGAGTTTAAGACCTCTTACATCATAATTTTCAAATTTATATTCTGTGAAGTTGCTATTTTCCATTGTTAACAAAAAATTGATCTATAAATTCTGATAAGTAGTCAACCATCTCATCTGTAATTGAATTGTAAAGACTAATTCTTACTCCTCCTTCACTTCTATGTCCATTCAAACCAATTATTCCTTTTTCTCCTGCTTCCATAAGAAATTTCTTTTCCAATTCATTGTTTTCAAATTTAAAAATAATATTGGATCTACTCTTTGAATAATCACATATAGGTAGTATTAGAAAGTCTTTATAAGAATTCAATTGTTCGTACAATCTTGATGATTGTCTGATTGATTTCTCTTCAAAATACTTGACTCCTCCCATTTGAATCATCCAATCGGTTACAAGCTTCAAAATATATATTGAGAAGGTTGGAGGAGTATTCAATAAAGAGTTTTTTTCTACCAATTGTCCTAAGTTAAGATATTTCGAGTTATTTTCCGAATTCAAATATTGTTTATCTCCAATGCATATTGATACACCGGGAATACCCATGTTTTTTTGAGCTCCTGCGTAAATATATGCTAAGTTATCCCATTCAAAACTATAAGAACCTATATCTGAAGACATATCAATTAGTAATGAACCATGATTTATTTTATTAAACTCTCTTAATTGAATTCCATTAATGGTCTCATTAGATGTAAGATGTAAGAAATCAATATCATCAATTTCCCATGGTTTTAGAACATAATTTTCAATTTCATCTTGTCGTACGTCAATTATCTTTGTATCTCTTATTTTTGAAAAATCATCAGCCGTATACTTACCCCAGGTTCCCGTGACTAAACATCCCATAAGTTTATTTTCTTTATCAAAGTTATTAGCAATAAAAGTATTCTGATAAGTTGCTCCCCCCTGCAAAAGAAGAGTGAAATAATCTGATGGTATATTAAAAATATTTGTCATATTGTTGTTGAGAGAGTTTATCAATGTTTCAAAATCTTTCGATCTATGACCAATCTCTAAAATTGACAAACCTGTGTTTTGAAAATTAGCTATCCCCTCTTGAGACTTACTAATTATCGAAGGATCTAATCTTGCTGGACCTGGGGAAAAATTATATATCTGATTCATTTTTATTCTTAGTAAATAGGATAAATGACAAGCCTAAGATTAGTCCAAAATAAGCATTTAATTCTTCAATTGGGCTTATAAATAAAAAAATTGATAGGATGAAAAAAAACAAAAGATCAAAATCTCTTTTCTTTGTAATAAATAAGTTTAAATAAACCAAAAAAACAGTAACTGGAAACACGAAACCAAAACCTAATGTATAAAAAATTATTAAATTTTGAACGTTTCGCATATTTTCAATTGATAATTGAGTCTCCTCAGAACGTTCATTCATATAATCATTAAATTTTATATTTACTATTCCAATCCCTTCTGGATTGAGATTTGGAAGGGTATCAAGAAAAAACCTAATAGAGCTTAATCGATCGTTATCCAAATTTACTGGATTTGAAGAATTTATTTTTATCTTGATATCTCCTGAATCATTAATTTTTTTTACATCCTCTTCAAACTTTGAACATTCAATACTATCTGGGTTTAAATTACATTCCAAAAAGCCGAGCGTAGAGGAAGTAAACATTGATAAAATGAGAAATACAAGAGAAATTTTTATTTTTTTTGTAGACAAATAATTAAGAATTAAATAAAGAACAATTAGGAGACTAATGACTCTTAACAGGTCACTCTTTGAAAGACCTAGTGCAAAACCCGAAATCACAGCAATCAAATAATTCTTATTATCGTTATATTTCAAATAAATTAAAACCAATGGAAAGAAAAATGTTACAAAGATTACAGGTTCTCTAAATGTACTCATGGCACGATGCGGTTGAGATAACCAAAAAGTAGCTTGTGTCATTTCAGCAATATCAGTATTTGCTCGATTCCTAAATGGCTCATACAAGTCATAAATCTGAGCGATAAATATATAAATAGTTATTGCAGAAAAAAATATAATAAATCTGTTGAGTCCGAGCATGGCTAAATTTACATTTTTAGCATTAAAAAAATAGAGTGAAAAATAAAAAAGGAAAATAAATGAAAATATATTTAAGTACCTTAAAAAAATATACAAATTATAAGAAGAATTAATTTCATTATTTACTATAAAAACTATTTGTGGAATAGAAATTAAAATTGAAAAAATGTAAATAATATTAATGTTGCCACTATTTGATATGTCTTTTCCTTCTAGCAAAGCAGGAATTACTAGTAATAAGAGCCCTATCCAAGATATAGGAATTGAAAAAACTTCATAAGCATCCAAAAAAATTAGAAAAATAGAAATAAAAATTATGTTTACATAGATATTATTTTTATCTATTTTCATGCTCTCAATGTTAATCATGAAATTTCTATTAAAAGGATATAATTTTTCATTTAGTTAGACAATTTAGATATTTTTGTTTTAAAAATTATAAATTCGAATAGTTTTTGAATGACCATTGCTGCACTTAGTGAAAAAGCAATTCCTAATGAAGAATATGATGCTGATAATAAAACAGCTAATACAATAAAAGTAATCGAATATATAATTCGCCCATAAGCATGAAATTGGATTAAATCATTAAATAACAGATATTGTCTTATCCAAAAACTTAATAAATAAGTCACAAATCCTATTAGTAAAACCATCATTGGTTCAAATGAGTTCAGAAATTCTTCATTACCAATAAATACAATTAAATTTCGCCCAAAAATAAAATATACTGCAAGTAAGAATATTGAAATAGGAAGTAACACCTGACGAAAGAAAGATGTTATTTTGAATTCTGTACCATCTGATTTTAATTTGTTTTGAAGCCATGGATTAAATGTAACTACAAAATAATTTATTGGTTCTACTAATCTTTTAGCAAATTGGTAGATCCCAACAGTTTGAATATCAACTATAACAGCCAATAATATGACATCAAAATGTTGAGGTATAAGACCAATAATTTGATCATATCTAACTTTTCCATAAGAAGATTTGATGGCTTTTATATATGATTTAAAAAGTTGTATCTTTAAACCGGATGAATCGCGATATTTATTTGAAAGATATAAACCAAATAATCCAAAAGTAGTTCCATATATTGATTGTGCAATCAAATAATTTTCAATGCTTGGATCGTTCAGAAGTAAAATTATTAATGCAATAAATCTAATTATGACACTAGTAATTTCAAGTATTGAATACTTCCTCAAATCATTATGAAAAATTAGTATAGATTTACTTGTTTCTGAAAAAGTCTGAATAATTCTTGTAATTAAATAAACAACTAGAACATTTGATAAGGTTTCGATACCAAAGTAATTACCTAAAGATGAATCAATGACAAAAGGATTTGTGAAAATTATGAGACATACAATAAAGGCACCCATACCAGTCAGTAAGTTAAAAAATATAGATTCAAAATAAAAGCTTTTTCCCTCCTTAAGAGCAAGGAGGTTTACATCACTATTTCGTGCATGTGTTGCTCTAAATATAAGACTTGGGATAGCAATTAACAAGACAACAGCACCATATTTTTCTGGACCTAGTTGATTTACCACAAATGAAACTTGAATAATTGAAATGACCGCAATTCCCGATTGAGAACCTATCAAATCTTTTGTTTGACTAAATATCTCTTTAATATATTTTAAGTTCATATTTGTTTGTGGAGCTGAGGGGATTTGAACCCCTGACCCCGTGCATGCCATGCACGTGCTCTGCCAACTGAGCTACAGCCCCAATACAATTAAGATTACCCGTACTGAAGCATTAGATTGCTATCAAAAAATAAATCATCTAAGTTATAGTATTCTCTTGCTTCCTCCGTGAAGAAATGGATGCCTACACCTTCAAACTCAACTAGTGCCCACGAAGAATCTAAACCCTCAGAAAAGAAGTTTTTATTTTTAGATTTAACTAACTTCTTAAGCTTTTTTATAGAAGAGACCATTTGGGTATTTGAATTAACATTGCACATAATAATTACGTCAAAGTAGCTATTGTTTTCAATTTCAAATGCTTTAATGTTGGTACATTTTTGAACCAGAAGTATATCGATTACGCTATCAAAGAAAAAGTTATGTAAATTTTTTATTTTTTCTTCTGCCATTATTAAATATGTTACCATGTAAAAAATAAAGACACTATTCTTATATTGAGGAGAGATTTGAGTAGAGTTAAAAACTTTTTTTCTTTATTAGAAACAATTTTCAACAGTAGGCGCTTAAGAACTATTCTTTTAGCGTTAATATTTTTTATAGGAATTTTCGGCTACTTATTTTATGCTTCAGAGCCACAAGTTAAAACTTTTGGTGACGGCATCTGGTGGGCCTTGGTAACTATCACAACTGTAGGGTATGGAGATATCACACCCTTAACCACTCTTGGTAGGGTTGTAGCTGGTTTGTTGATGTTATTAGGACTTGGATTGATAGCTACTATTACAGCGATTGTTTCCGCAAAATTTATTCAAAATTATGTGGATGGTCATACAAACGATGATGTTTTAGAAAAGCTCCAAGAATTGGAAACAGAAATAGAAAAAATTGAAGAATTAGAAGATAATGTTTTAGGCAAGCTTAAAGAATTAGAAGAAGAAGTTGATCAACTCAACAAAAAAATTCAATAAATTTTATTTTCCTTTATATATTTAAAAATTTCTGAAGGTAAATCATTATTATTCATTCTATTTTTCTCCAATTTTTCTCGTAATCCAGTTGAACTTAAATCTAATTTTTCACCTTCTATTAATTCATAATCAAACGGAAAATTTTTAGAAAGTGTCTCAGAATTATCTTGTCTTCTAAGAGCAATTAAGAATTGCGTCAAATTTGATAATTGATCATAGTTTTTCCATGTTTTTATATTCATTGCAGTATCTGAGCCAAGTATGAAGTACAAATTTTCTTTTGGGTGCTGTAGCTTTTCAAGTGTTTCATATGTATATGAAGGATTTTTTTCTGAACTTTCAAGGTCGCTTATTTGCAATGAATCAGAATTTTTAATTAAGATTTTTGTCATTTCAAATCTGTGATTATAAGGCGTCGAATCTTTTTTTTGCCATGGATTACCAGATGGAATAAAAATAATTTTATCTAGTTTAAATTGATTTAAAGATCTTTCTGCAATTTTAAGATGAGCTTCATGAGGAGGGTCAAAGGTTCCACCCAGTACACCAATATTTTTCACTTGAGATCTCGTTTAAAATCAATTGAATTTACAAAATTTTTCATTTGTGTGTAGTTTCTAACTTCTGATGTATTGTTAGTTACTTTATCAAATTTTCTTATCAAACTATCACCAGTATTCCAATACTTTAATCTTTCGGGATTAAGCCAATATATGTTCTTGAATAATCTTCCAACCTCATTGACTAGTCGATCATCTATATCCCTATAGTTATTTCTAGCGTCTCCAATTACTATCAAACATTTATAGTTAGAATTACTTTTTTTAATTTCTTCCACTAGTTCTTCAAAAGTTCTTGAATAATCTGAATGACCATCATGTTTTACGTAGTTATTCCAGTTTTTTAGAAAGGATTCAATTTCATTTTTTTTAAGCTTTTTAATGTCTTTTGTAACTTCTGTTATTCCATCAATAAATACATAAGACTTGATTGAATTAAACCTACTTACCATGCCATACAATAATGTAAGACCAAAAAGAGAATATAAAGCCATTGAACCACTGATATCACATAGAATTACTAATTTAGGTTTTTTCTTGTTTTTTGGTTTAAAAATGATATTTTGAAGCACTCCACCAGACTGTATAGATTTTCTGATTGTTTTTCTTAAATTTAGATTCCCTTTATTTGAGTATTTAATTTGTTTTTTAAACTTTAAAGCAAGTTTATTCCCCAACGCATAAGTTTGTTCAAGAAGCTTTTTTCTTTCATCTTTGTTTGTATAAAGATAATCTAGTTCGTTTAATTGATCTTTATTATTTAATTCCGATGGTTGATATGCATCTCTTGTTTTATTTCTTTCATCTTTTAATAATTCCAATAATTTCATATCTAGGTAATTTGAAAAATTCTCCATATTTAACTCGTTCATAATGTTTTCGAAGGAATCTTCAAATTGAATATCGAATAAACTCATTATCTCTTTGTAAGCTTTCGTTTTTTTTAATTGATTTAACCAATATGCATTAGATACTGGGCGGGAAAAATCTAAATTCTCAAATTCTTGAATTATATCAATAGCGATTGAAGAAAAATCTATATTGATATTATTTTGATCAATAAATATATCTTCAAAGTTATCGTTTAATTTATATTCATCAAGATAATTAAAATTAAAATCTGGTGTTTCTGCAGTACTAAAATTAAAAAATTCTTTAATAAGGTACTGAAGTTGATCTTTCTCGTCTTTATCTTTAGGTATTAGCAAAAACAGATATTTTAATTTATCTTCTTTAGATTCAATTTGTTTTGATTCAATATATTTGAAATAAGTTTCAAGTTTATCTATTGATATAAAAAACTGATTTTCTTTACAAAATTGTGAAAAATCAATTATGTCATTCTTGAATGAGCTCATTGGTATTTTCAATTTGTTCTTTATATTTTTCTTGATCTGATTTGTCTTTCAAAAGTATTCCAAGATTGTCGGTATTAGATTTATTTTTATTAATCAAATTATATTTAACCCACTCTACAGATTCGATTAGAGAGGGTATCTTATTAAGGTTTAAATTTCTAACATATGAAATAAAAGATGCGTATGTCCTTGCTTGTTCTTCTGAAATTTCAGAAATACTATTCATCAATACTTTTGATTCAATTTCTAATGAAGGAAAATCTAAATAAAAATAAAGGCATCTTCTTTTTAGAGCGTCTGAAAGTTCTCTAGTACCATTAGATGTGAGGATAGTAATTCTATTATCACTTCCATTTATTGTTCCGAATTCAGGAATTGTAACTTGATTTTCAGCAAGAATCTCAAGAAGCAAAGCTTCAAATTCTTCATCAGAACGATCAATTTCATCAATTAAAAATAAGCTTTCTTTTTCAGAGGTTAATGCATTAAGTATTGGTCTTTTGATAAGGTAACTTTCATCAAAGAGATTTTCAGCATTCTTATCTTGCTGAATGCTTAATAGTTGTTTTTTATAATTCCATTCGTAAACTGCCTTATCTTCATCAATGCCCTCGTGACACTGAAGCCTAATAAGTTCAAGATTAAAAAAAGATGAAATAGCCTTTGCCAAAAAAGTTTTACCAGTTCCGGCAGGACCCTCGATGAGTAATGGTTTTTTTAAAAAAATTGCTGCGTTTATAACATCAACTAAATTTTCATTTGAAAAATAATTTACCGATTCTAAATCTTTTACAGATAATTCTTTATTCATCCTCTTACAGTTCCTTTACCGCTAATTACATATCGTTCTGTCGTTAATGCTTCTAACCCCATAGGGCCTCTGACGTGAAGTTTTTGAGTACTAATACCGATCTCTGCACCGAAACCAAACTTTTCTCCATCAGTAAATCGTGTTGAAGCATTAATAAAAATTACTGAAGAATCAATTGAATTTGAAAATGTTTCTGCAACTTTATCTGACTCTGTAAGTATTCCTTCAGTGTGTCCGGAAGAAAAAAGATTTATATGCTGAATTGCTTCACTTTCACTATCAACAATTTTAATTGCAATTTTCAAATCTAAGAATTCTGTTGCATAATGCTCATCATTAGCCACCTCTAACTCAGGAAAGTCTACTTTTATTTGTTCATCAATAACTATTTCTACATCATTTTCTTTTAATGCATCAATAATTTTTGACCCATATTTATCGTATGTATCTTTGTGAAGAATAAGAGTTTCTAATGCATTACATACACCTGGCCGTTGTACTTTTGAGTTGATCACAATTGGAATTATATATTCTTCTTTTGCATCACTATGAATATAGAGATGAACATTGCCATCACCATCCAAAATAAAAGGGACTTTCGAATTATCAACAAGAGTTTGAATTAATCCCTTTCCACCTCGAGGTACAATTAAATCAATATATTCTGTCATATTCATAAATTCAATAGTGTCTTCTCTATCCTTACTTTCAATAATCTGAATGCATTCTTTTGGTAAATCATTTTGTTCTAGGGATTTTTGTAAAGTTTTTAAAATCATTAAATTTGAATCTAAACAATAACTGGAGCCACGGAGAATAGATGCATTTCCTGACTTGAGACATAAACCAGAAACATCACTAGTAACATTTGGCCGTGCTTCATAAATTATTCCAATAACACCAAAAGGTGAACGAATTTTACTTATATCAAGTCCATCTTCTGATTTCCAAGATTGTGTAACTTGTCCTACTGGATCATCTAATGGAATAATTTTTTTAAGTCCATCGGACATACCTTGAATTCTTTCTTTGTTTAGAGTCAATCTGTCTGTGAGTGCAGCTGTTAATTCAAGTTGTTTTGCGTTTTTTAAATCAACTTTATTAGCATCAATAATCTCATCCGCATCTTTTACTAGTTCAGATGCCATATGGTCTAAAATTTGATTCTTTGTTTCTGTATTTACTGTTTTAAGCTGTTCTGCAGCCTTAACAGCATTTTTACCGATTTCTTTAAGCACATACCAAGAATAATTTGATTTGTTAGAAAGTAAAATTTTTTAAAGAATTAATAAGTTGTCTTTATGAATTACAACAGTGTTTTCACTATTTTTTGAATCTTCAATTTCTTTACTTGATAATTTTACAACTCCCCTACCAATTAGAGTGTTTTTTGTGTTTTTTATCTCTACACCGGTATTTTCTTCAAAAGTTTGATTAACCTTTAATACGCCTTTTGAAAGGAGGGAAGCGTCTTTTACTATTGCATCCTCTGCGCCTTCATCAATAATAATTTCACCATCAATTGTCATTCCAAATCCAATCCAGATTTTTTTAAGTTTAATATTCTTATTTGAAGGTTTAATAATTGTTCCAATTTTTACATCATCAATTACATCATCTACACAATTTGGAGACCAGGAAATTATTTGGGTTTCAATTCCTGAAAATCCAGCCATTTGTGCAGCCATAATTTTTGTGGAAAATCCTCCTATGCCTTTTCCTGAAACAGATTTAGGGATCAATTCATTAAGTTCTTCAGAGTTATACTCAATATTTTCTATTTTCTGAGCTTCTTCACTTATTTCTGGATCCGAATCATATAAACCCTCTTTATCTGTAATTAAAACTAACTTATCTGCTTTTAATATGATAGAAACTATTGCTGAGAGCCTATCGTTGTCACCAAACTTTAATTCTTCAGTTGCAACGACATCATTTTCATTAATTATCGGCAATATATTTTTAGAAATTAAGCCATTAAGTGCTTCCGTGGTGTTTATAAATTGACTCCTATCTTCCAAAACATTTTTTGATATAAGTATTTGAGCAATGTTTATATCGTGTTTATTAAATATCTCTTTATAAGTATTTATTAGACTTACTTGTCCTACTGCTGATGCAACTTGTAATTCTTTTAAATTTTTTGGTCTTTCTGATAAGTTCAATTCATTAGCACCAGATTGAACAGCACCTGACGTAACAATCACAAAGTTAATATTTTTTTTTCTATACTTTTTAATTGAGCTCGCAAGAGTATCCAACATATCAAAATTAATTTCAGCATTATCGAACAATGTATTTGTTCCAATTTTTAAAACAATTAATTTGTTACTCATATGAAAACTCGTGTCCGTTTAAATCTACTATATCACCCTTTTCAATTCCTCTATTTTTTAACTCATTAGAAATTGATGATTTTTCAAATCTATAAGAGATTTCGTTTAAGACTTCATGGGAATTGCCCTTTAGGTTAGTGATTTTATCTACTTTTCTTCCTGATACAATCCATTTATCTTCATATTGATCAATAATGAAATTATCTGATTCAATAAATATTTTTTCAAAACTTTTATTTACTCTTTTTAATTCCTTAAAGTTAATTCTATTTAACTCTTTTACGAGTTCATCAATACCTTCGTTTGTTAGGGTTGAAATATTTATGAAGTCTGAAACTTTTTTGTTTAGGTCTGATTTATTAACAACTTTCAGAACCTGTATATCTTTGTATCTTGGATCGAATTTTTTAACCTCTTTTTCAAGTAAATCAATTTGTTGGTTTATATCATATTCTGAGTTGTCCGGATCGAGTAGATAGATAATATATTTTGTATTCTTGAGATGTCTAAGTACCGATTTACCAAGTCCAGTTCCTTCTGCTGCTCCGCTTATGAGTCCTGGCAAATCGCATATTGTTACCATCCCATAATCGTTTGTATAGGCTCCCAAGCTTGGGCTTATTGTTGTGAAAGGGTAACTGTCAATTTTTGAATTTGAGTTTGTAATTGTTTGGATCAATGAACTTTTTCCTGCATTTGGCAATCCAACTAAAGCTAAGTCAGTAATCAAACTTAATTGCAGATTAATTTTCATTTTTTTTCTTTTTTCACCCGACTCACATATTTCTGGATTAGGATTTCGTTTAGACAGCATATCCTTATTCCCTCTACCTCCCTGTCCTCCTTTGCAAATAAGATATTCTACATTTTCTTCAATTAGTTCTGCTATCAGTTCACCTTCATAAAATATTGAAGTCCCTAAAGGTATTTTCAACTCTAAATCTTCTCCATTTTTACCATTTTGAAGATTTTTTTGAGCATCTTCTCCATTATCAGCTTTAAATGAGCCTTTAGATTTTAAGTTTGAAAAGTCGAAAAGTTTAGAATCAGTTTTAAATGTTATAGAACCCCCGTTTCCCCCATTTGCGCCATTAGGGGAAGTTTGAGAACTTTTAGAGTTAAAACTTACAGAACCAGAACCGCCAGCACCTGATAAAAGATCGATTTCAATATTGTCAACAAACATGACATTAAGGGATTATGTTTACTAGTTTTCTTCCATTTCTAGTTGAATATTTCACAGTTCCATTCACTTTGGCATAAAGAGTATCATCTCCACCCTTTTGAACATTGTTTCCAGGATGAATTTTTGTTCCTCTTTGTCTTACAACGATGGAGCCTGCTGAGATTTTTTGACCATCAAAAACTTTAGTCCCGAGCCGTTTAGACTCTGAATCTCTACCATTACGAGTTGAGCCGCCGGCTTTAGTTTTTGACATTTATTCTTCTTCTCCCGATTTTCCTGATGAAATAGATTTTACTTTAACAATTTTGATATCTTCTCGATAACCTAATTTTCTTCTAATACCTGATTTGTTTTTGTAAGTAAAAATATTAAGTTTTTTTGATTTTTTTTCGTCTACTAGTTCAAAATCTACTGAGTAACCTGATAATTTTTTTTCATCAGTTATCATTGAGCCTTTTCTTGCACTCATTAAGATTGGAGTCTTTGATTCAATAACGAAATTTGCAGGAACAGATAAAATATCACCTACACTTACTTTTTCCTGGGAAGCACCGACTTTTATAACAGCGTATTTACTCATAACTCAACTACTCTACTACGACATCTGTTTCAAGTAAATCAGTATCAACTGAATTATTAGAAAAAATATCACCAATGATTAAGCCTCTACCATTACATTCTTCACATTCATCTGAAAAACTTTCAATAAGTCCAGCAGAAACATTTTTTCTTGTCATTTCAACAAGTCCTAATCTTGAAATTTCAAAAACTTGCGTTCGTGTTTTGTCCTTTGCTAATTCTTGTTTAAATTTATTTAATAATTCTTGTTGTCTTCTTTGAGTTTCCATATCAATAAAATCAATAACAATTATTCCACCAATGTCTCTTAAACGTAATTGTCTTGCAATTTCTTCAGCAGCTTCAAGATTATTTTCAAATACAGTCTGTTCAAGACTGTCTTTACCAACAAACTTTCCAGTATTTACATCAATAACTGTCAAAGCTTCTGTTCTATCAATAATTAAATGTCCACCAGATGGTAACCATACTTTTCTATCTAAAGCTTTTTTAATTTGATCTTCAATGTGATATCTCTCAAATAAATCTAAGCTATCTTCATACTTTTCAACAATCCCACTTAGTTCAGGTGAAGTATCAGATATATACTGCTTGACATTATCAAATTGTTTATTATTTTCGATTAATAATTTTTTAAAGCCTGAATTTAAATGTTCTCTTATGACTTTAATTGAGATATCTGGTTCTTCGTGAATAAGAACAGGGGCGCTTCCAGAATCTTTACTTGAGGTAGCTTCCCACTCGCTAATTAGCTTATCAATATCATTTTTGAGTGACTCCTCACTTACACCTTCTGCAGCTGTTCTAACAATAACTCCAAATCCATCTGGCTTAATTTTTCTAATGATTTTATCAAGACGGCTCCTCTCTTCATCAGGTAGCCTACGTGAAATTCCTTTTGTGCTTGAATTTGGAATTAATACAAGATACCTTCCAGGGAATGAAATTTGGCCTGTAAGTCTTGCACCTTTTTCTCCCATTGCATCTTTAACAACCTGAACCAAAATTTCCTGCTCTTGTTTAAGTAGATTTTCAATTTTTGAATTACGTTTAGAATTTGAAACATCTGCAACATATAAGACACCATTCTTTTCTTCACCTATAGAGACAAATGCTGCTTCCATTCCAGGTAAAATATTTTTTACTTTTCCAAGATATATATTTCCTACAAGAGATTTAGATTTAGCTTCTGCGGTGTAATATTCAACTAAAGTTGCTCCTTCTAATATTGCAATTTTAGATGATCCTCCCTTGAAGCTAATTAACATCTGTTTTCTATCAACAAAAGGAACTGGTAATGGAGTTTCTCTGAACCATGTCTGGCGGTTGGCTTTTTTGTAGTCTTCTTTTCTAGTTCTTGATCTAGAAGTGCCTGACTTTATTTTTACTTTTTGCCCGTTATACCGCTTAGTCTCAGTACTACTGTACTTATCTTCGCTTTTTCTTACTACTTTCGACTTTTTGAAAATACCAAACATTAAAACCTCCATATTTATGATGTGAATATATATTTAAAAACTTCATATTTCCAGGTTAATAGGCTTTAAATATTAAATCGTGATGTTATTTTCTATAAATATTCTATTGGTTATCCCAAAAATTATTGCTATGGACACCATTGAAGAACCTCCTAAACTTAAAAGTGGAAAAGGCAGACCAGTAACAGGTATTATTCCAACAACCGTAGATATATTTACAAATATTTGAAATAAAAGTAATGAAATGAAGCCAGCTATTACAAATTTATCAAAATCAGAATTTGAAACTATTAGAATCCTCCTCAGCCTGCTTATTAAAAGGCCCCACAAACCGAGTAAAAATAAGATTCCAAAAAAACCGAAGTTATATGCAAACGCAGCAAAAATGAAATCTGTTGTCTCAACGGGTACAAAAACTTTTTGAATGTTTTCTGTCGAGAAATATTGTCCAAATAAACCCCCACTAGAAATTAGCAATCTACTTTGCGCTTGAGAAAAATCTAAATCAGTTGAAAAGAACTCATTTATCCTATCAATTTGATATTGAGTAACAATATTTACATTATCAAATCGTGACCCTAATTCGAGAAATAGAAAAAACAAGAATAAACTGATAAGAATAATCAACAAAAAATAGCGTATCTTCAAATCTGAGAGTAGCAACATTGATAAAAACACAAATGAAATTATTAAAGCTGTTCCTAAATCTGGTTGAAATAATATTGTAAGTACAATCCCTAAAATTAGAAAAATTAATAAAACTTTATTAAAGTTTTTTGAAAGATAATTTGCGATAAATATAACAATAATTACTTTTGCAAACTCTGAAGGCTGTATATCGATTGGACCCAGATCAAACCATCTTCTAACTCCCAATCTAGGCTGGGTAGTAAGTAATACAGTCAAAGATGAAAAGGCAAGAAAAAATAGAATATTTGAATAATTTTGGAGATTATCAATAGATAAATATGTAAGTAAGAAAAACACTATTACCGATGCTACAGAAAATACAACCTGGCGGGTTAGTATGTTGTTGACATCAAACTCTAATCCCTCAAATTCTGTAAGAGTATAAAGAGTAAACCAAGAAATAAAAATAAAAATAAGAAATATAAGAAAAATAAATAAATTGGTTCCTTGGGGTCCTAAAAGAGTAATTTGCCTATTGTTCATTCTGTAATCTCTCCATACTTTACAGGAGTTAAATCAGAGCCTATTAGATGTTGAATAATTCTCCTACTAATAGGTGCTGAGATTGCACTACCTGATCCGCCTTCTTCGACAACAGTTACTATTACATGATTTGGATTTTTAACGGAGTCAATTCCTACGAACCAAGATGTGTTATTTTTTTCACCAGGGTTTTGGGCAGTTCCTGTCTTTCCTCCTATATCGTTTGCTTTTCTACCCATAACTTCAAAAGCTGCATATGCTGTACCATTTTTGTTTGTCACAAGATTTAAATCATCTTTTAGAAAGGTAACCAACTCATTTGAGATATTATATTTTTTTAGTTTGAGGTTATCAGACACAGCAATATTCAAATAAGGACTTGAAGAAGTTGATGTCAAAAGAGTTTTATATGCATTTGCCACTTGTATTGGTGTTACTGTAATTGCACCTTGTCCTATAATTAAATTCATTAAATCTCCGCCTAACCATCCTTCAGGTCTGACTAAATCTGGTCGGGTTATCGTCCATTCTTCAAAAACTTCTCTGTCAGGAATAATTCCATTTCTTTCAAATGGTAAATCTATATTTGTTAATTCACCAAAACCTAAATTTCGGGCATAGTCTTGAAGTATTGACTCATTTTCAGTTCCCTCATACGTTCTCCAAATTTTTAGAGCTATATCCCAAAAATATACATTGCATGATTGTTGCATTGCAGAGCTTAGATTTACCCTTCCATGTCCATCTTCTTTCCAATCTTGATAAACTTGTTGAGATCCATCATCGAAACCAAATGACAAACTTCCTTCACAATCTATACGACCTCTCCTAGAATTTAAACCTTCTGGAAAAAGACCTTCATTTTCTGCGAGCCAATATGAAACAACCTTAAATACTGAGCCGGGAGGGTAAAGTCCTTGTATTGCAAAGTTATTAAACGCTTGTATCCTGTTTAATTTTTCATATTCTTGATTAGATATTCCATCTATAAATTGATTGGGATCAAAGTCAGGAATCGAAACCATTGAAACAATTTCACCAGTATTTACATCTAAAACGATAGAAGCACTCCTTATTACTTCATCCAGTGTGTCTTCGTTTTCGTTTGCTAGTTCAATGCCTTGCAATAACGATTCTTTAACAACCCGTTGTGTATCTATATTTAGAGAAATATTAATGTTTTTACCTTTTGTAGGAGGGATATATTCAATAATGTCACTTCCTCTAAATGTTATTTCTCCAGGTGTTCCAGTTAG
This sequence comes from uncultured Candidatus Actinomarina sp., assembly GCA_902533795.1. Taxonomy (GTDB): domain Bacteria; phylum Actinomycetota; class Acidimicrobiia; order Actinomarinales; family Actinomarinaceae; genus Actinomarina. The sequence continues at coordinate 58,070 of CACAND010000003.1, forward strand.
AGTATCTTCATAATATTTTTCAAGTCCATTCTTGCCTACTTGCAATGTTTGTTTTGTATGTGGAAATTCCTGAAAATCATCAGAAGTTGGCCTACCAACGTATCCAATGACATGAGAAGTGAGGTTGTCATAATTATATATTCTTATTGGAAAGTCAAATATTTCAAATGCATCTAGTTCAAGAAGTTTCTGCCTTTCTGTTGCAGAAAAATCACTAATATTTTCAATTATTTGAATTTTTCTTCTATCTAGAAAGAGATTTACTAGATCATCTTCATCAAGTTCGGGAAAATTGTATTTAATAAATTGTTCATAAAATTCTAAATTTTCATCATTTATTTTTCTTAGGTTCAAAAATAAATGTGGTTCCATAGTGGAAGTAGCGAGCCGTTCACTGTTGATATCAAGTATGTCTCCCCTGGGCGGAGTTATATAAAAAGTATCCAGTGTTTGGTTATCAATATCACTTAAAGCCGTATCTCTTGATAGAACTTGTAAATCAAATAGAAATGAAATTATGTATATAAATAATCCGACTAAAAATAAAGCATATACATTATATCTTTTGTTTAAGAACATTTTTCTCTATGGTAATGTTCAAAATTCTAAATAAAAAGTAATTGACTAATGATGATACTAAAAGAAGGTACAAAAACTGGGGTTGAAGGAAATCAAAAGAGTAAGTGAAGCTATACAAGAATACTCCTGCTACAAAAGCTGCTAAGTCCTGAAAAGTATTTTTGCTTTGGTTGTTTGTTAGAAAATTTAATATGACACACGTTATCAAAAATTTTGCACTAGTGAAACCTAAAATATTTGATGAAAATAATGAATCATAATAAATTCCTGCAACCAAAAAAATCGATATATAAAAATTTGAAAACCGTCTTGTTGATACATAGAAAAGTCCAATGTAAAAGGGCAGAAAAAGAATATATTCAAACACAAATATCGTATTAATTAATAGTTCAGAAAAAAGTAAAAGAACAAAAAATAAGATATTTAATATATTTCTAAGGTAAATCATTTGCTTTAACTACATAGATATCAGTAAAGGAAAAGTTAACATCTTCTATTTCAAGAGATGTTGATATTTTGTTTTCATCAACGGTCACATTTATCTCGTTTAATGAAAGTATTGGAAACCTCGATGGTTGGCCAAATTTGGAATCTGTAAATATAAAGTCAATATTTGAGGTTAATTCATTTACAGATGTTGTGTAGATCAACAACTCCTCTCCATTATTTTCTACTAGATACTCATTTCCAAACTTATCAATTGCGGGCATCGAAAATTCACTATCATATATAAAAATAACTTCTGAATGATTTTGAAAAATTTTATCGACGAATCCAATAACAAATCCCTCTTCATTAACAACGATATCATTTTTAACAAAATTTTTATCATAGCCACCTGAAACAAGGTAATGGTTTTCTTGATTTCTCATAAATGGTGATGTTTTGATGTAAAAGTAATTAAAAACATCAACTGACTCAATCAGATTTTGGTTTGATTCTAATTCTTCTTTTAACAAATCATTTTCAACTCTTAATTCTCTTAGTTCTAAAATTTCATTTTTTAAACGGACATTTTCATTAATTAAATTATTTCTCGTTTGAAATAAATCGGAATTAATAAATTCAAAATATTCATTAAAATTTATATCAGAAGGAACTAAGAAGTTTATTCTTTTCGAAATTGTTGTAGAAATTTCTTGATTTGAAAAAAAATCTAAAACCATTAATGAAAAAGAAAAAAATACAAAAATAATATAAATTATGTAATTTCTAACTGTTAAATTAGCATCCCTCATCTTTAGTTAGGTTTTGGAGATGATTTTAATACTGACTTATAATCAGCGAATCTCTCAAGACAAATTCCTGAACCTACGACCACAGTACTTAACGGATCCTCTGTCATGTTTATAGGTATACCAAGGTCCTCAGCAATTTTTCTATCTATTTGTTTAAGTAATGATCCACCACCTGTAAGCCATGCTCCATATTTATCGATATCAGAGACTAAAGCTGGTGGTGTTTGAGATAAAGAAACTCTCACAGCTTCAATTATTTCTTGAACAACAGGACTTAAAGCTTGTCTGACATCAGAAGCTTCTAAAAGCACTTGCTTAGGTACACCTTTGACTATATCACGGCCAGTAACAGTTACTTGAGGTTCTTTATCGAATTGATAGGCAGAACCTACTGCATGTTTTAAGGACTCTGCAATCCCTTCATCAACTAACATAGAATGTTCTGCTCTTAACCATTCAATTAGTCGATCAGTCATATCTTCTCCACCTACTCGTACTGAATTGGCGTTTACAATATCGCCCATGGAGATAACAGCAATTTCAGTAGTTCCTCCACCTATATCAATCACCATATTTCCAAAAGGTTCATATATTTGTAATCCAGCCCCTATGGCTGCAGCCATAGGTTCTTCTACTGTAAAAACTTCAGAGGCACCAGTCGCATGAGCAGCTGTTTCAATTGATCTTTGTTCAACGCTAGTAACACCATTTGGTACACACATAACAATTCTTGGACTAGTGTAAGATCTCCCTATTGCACGAGTTAATAATGTCTTTACTAACTCTTCTGCCATCTCGATTTCAGAAATAACTCCATCTCTTAGAGGTTTGATAAGTTGGATTGAGTCAGGGACTCTTCCTACGAGATTTTTTGCTTCCTCACCAACTGTCAGGATAGATCCATCTTCTTTATTCACTGCAATAAGAGTAGGCTCGTCAACCATTACTCCAACACCTTTTACGTAAATGAGAGTATTTGCGGTACCTAAATCGATAGCAATATCATTACCGCCAAAAAGTGAACGTCTTAAATTAAAACCAGCCATGTATATCTAGACTAATAGACTCAATAATCAAGTAAAATAAAAATTTAATTGTTGAAGAAAAGGCCTAATTCTCTTTGAGCGCTTTCTTCTGAATCTGAACCATGGACAACATTTTCTTCTAATTTAGTAGCAAAATCTGCTCTAATTGTTCCAGGGTCTGCATCTGAAGGATTTGTTGCACCCATAATCCTTCTTACTTCGCTAACTACATCTTCCCCTTCAACCTCCATGGCTACAACGGGACCACTGGTAATAAATGAAACTAAATCTTGAAAGAAAGGTTTTTCTTTATGCTCTCCGTAATGTTCTTTAGCTAATTCACTACTTATAGTCATCATTTTCATCTTCGAGATTTTGAAACCTTCTTGTTCAACTCTATTAATAACTTGACCTACAATATTTCTTTTTACTCCATCTGGCTTAACCATAAAAAAAGTTTTCATGTGTATTCCTTTTTATATTCTCCAACTAAATATAAACTACCCGTTAATATAGATGGATTCTTTGAAAGATTATAATCTTTAATTGTTCGAGTACTGAATGAAATATCGTTTGAATTCAAAAAATCTTCAAAAACTTTTTTGTTTTCTTGTGCAAAAAATGAGTTATCTTCAATAAGAAAAATATTTAAAAATTTTTCTTTTGCAATCCTTTTTATAAATTCAATAGTATTTTTATCCTTTTTCATACCAATGTAAATATCGAACCCTTTTATTTCAGAATTAGAACTGCAAAAACTAAGTAAAGCATTTAAGCTTTCAACATTATGAGCACCATCAATAATTTTTAATGGTGCTGTTGATACTATTTCAAATCTTCCCGGTACCTTTTTGAAATCATCTAATGAGTAATTATTTGTTTCATTTTTTGCATCTAAAAGATATGAAATAGCACCTAATACTTGTAGTGATGTAGAAAAATTAATCATTTCATAGTCAATTGATGAGGTGCTTAAAGCTTGGTGATCATTAAAAAAAATTGCTGCTTCATCTATTCCAAAATTATTGTAAACATATTCTTCGTGTCTTTTGTATAAATCATATTCTCCAAAAATTATTTGTTTTGGATTTTCTGATATGTTAATTTTTTGAATAAAAATTTCATCTAATGTATTTCCAAGCAATTCTGTATGGTCAAGACCAACATTTGTTATACAAACGGTATCAGAATTAATAAATGATGTTGTATCGTACATACCTCCAATACCAGCCTCAACAATAAAAATATCAAGATCTAATTGAATAAAATGAAGACAAGCAATGAGAAAAATTACTTCAAAATATGCGAAATCAATGTTGTTTTCTTCTTCAAATTTAATTAACTGATCTAAATAAAAAGATAGTTCTTTATCCAGAATGTCATTATTATTAATTTTTATTCGCTCGTTGACTTTTACCAAATGTGGTGAAGTAAACATACATGTTGCGACATTATTTTTTCTTAATAGTTCATTCAAAAAAAAGGCACATGATGTTTTTCCATTAGTACCAACGATGGAAACTGATCTTTCTCGGAGTGTTTTTAATTGATTTTTTTCAAAAAAATTATGAAGAATATCTAAATTTTTATTTTTTTTACCTATTTTTGAGTTTAAATATTTATCAAATTCATCAGACACTGAATTGATCCCGTGTCTCTTTCAAAAGTTTAATTTCGTTTTCTACATCTAAAATATTTTGCTTTTCTTTTTGAATAAGCTCTTCTTTAGCGTTCTGAACAAACTTCTCATTTTCTAAACGAGATTTTGAGACGGAGAGTGTTTTTTCTAGATTATCAATTTTTTTATTTAGTTTTTTAATCTCAATATCAATATCAATATAGTCATCGGCAAAAAGGAAAAATTCTAAATCACCCGATTGAAATATTATTTGTTTTTGATTTCCATCATCATCAGCCTGACTGAATTCAATATTTCCAATTTTTTCGAGTTGCTTACAGAACCAATCTTCAACTTCTTTTTTAGCATTGATTTTTAAAATGTCTTTATTTTTAAATTGATAAGTTGCTTTAAAATTTCTGATTTGAGAAATAATCTCTTTTAAATTTTCAACAATATCGCTTTTTACATCATTACTTTCTTTGTAGGTTTCAGGCCATGAATTGTTGATTAACAAACTATTATCGAATGTTGACCAAATTTCTTCAGTCACATGAGGCATGGCAGGATTTAGTATCTTTATACTTTTAAGAAATACAGATCTCAATACAAACATTGTTTCGTTTTTTGTTTCATCGTCATTAATTAAATTTTTAGAAAATTCAAAATACCAATCAAATAAATCCGACCAAATAAAGTTATAAATCAATTTATAAGCATCAGAAATTTTATATTTTTCAAAGAGTTCATTGAATTCAATTAAAACTGCGTTAAATTTATTGATTATCCATTTATTTTCTGGACAATTAATCTCTTCTAATTCTTTGTCTTGTAAATCATTTGGAGAGTACATATGTACAAACTTTGCACCGTTCCAAAGCTTGTTTGCAAATTTCTTTGCGGCAATTGTCCACTCTTCATCAAAAGGAACATCCTGTCCTGGTGCTGCTTTTTCTATTAAAGAAAATCTTAGAGCATCTGCTCCATGTTTTTCAGAAAGCTCAAGAGGGTCAATTGTGTTTTTGAGACTTTTTGACATTTTTCTTCCTTTTGAGTCCCTGACCAATCCATGAATCAATATATCTTTAAAGGGCACATCATCATTAAAATTAAGTCCCATCATGATCATCCTTGCTACCCAGAAAAAGATAATATCGAATCCTGTTACTAGAAGTGATGTTGGATAATATTTGGTCATATCATTACTATCTTCAGGCCATCCAAGAGTTGAAAATGGCCAGAGAGCAGATGAAAACCAAGTGTCCAAGACATCTTTATCTTGAGTAAGTTGTATTGTTTCTGAAAGATTATATTTTGTTCTTACCTCTTCTTCTGTTAAGGCAACATAAATTTTACCTTCATCATCATACCAAGCAGGAATTTGATGCCCCCACCAAATCTGTCTTGATATGCACCAATCTTGAATGTTGTACATCCATTCAAAGTAAGTTTTCTCCCAGTTCTTAGGAATAAACTTCATATTGTCATTTTCAACTTCTGCTATTCCTCTATCAGCAAGTTCTTTAGTCTTTACAAACCATTGATCAGTAATCATTGGCTCTAGAATACTTTTTGACCTATCCCCTTTAGGAAGTTGAATAGTGTGTTCGTCAATCGCTACTAATTGCCCTAGTTCTTCTAATTCTTGAACTATTTTTTCCCTTGCAGCAAACCTATCTAAACTTCTGTAGGACTCTGGCATGAATTCGTCATCTGACATTGTTCCATCTAATTTCATACAAGAAATTATTTCTAGATCATGGTTTACGCCTATTTCATAATCGTTGAAATCATGGGCAGGGGTAATTTTTACACACCCGGAACCAAAATCTTGATCTACATAGTCATCTGCAATTATTGGGACTTCTCTATTAACAATTGGAATTATTGCACTTTTACCTATAAATTTTTTATATCTCTCATCATCTGGATTTACAGCAACTGCGGTATCAGCAAGTATTGTTTCAGGTCTTGTTGTCGCTATTGTAATGAAGTCATCCCCACACTGATATTTAACACTCCACAACTTACCCATTTCTTCATGAAGATTTACTTCCAAATCAGATACTGCTGACATTAATTTTGTATCCCAATTAACCATTCGGGAACCTTTATAAATAAGACCAGAATCATAAAGTCCTACAAAAACTTCTCGTACAGCATTAGATAGTCCTTCATCCATTGTGAATCTTTCACGAGACCAATCACAACTCATACCAAGTTTTTTCATTTGGCTTGAAATATTTTCTCCCGATGCTTCTTTCCATTCCCATACTTTTGATATAAAATTTTCACGACCAACGTCTTCTTTTGTAAGACCTTTTTCAGATAATTCATTTTCAACAAGTAATTGAGTAATGATGCCTGCATGATCTGTACCAGGGACCCATAATGTTTCAAAGCCTTGCAATCGTTTGATTCTAACTATTACGTCAATGATTGAATGTTCTAAGGCATGACCCATATGTAATGAACCAGTTACATTGGGCGGTGGTATTACGATTGAGAATTGCTTATCGGACTCAACTGGTTTAAATTGATTTTTTAATTCCCACTCTGATTGCCATTTCTTTTCAATACTTAGTGGTTCGTATGAATCATCAAGCATAGATTCAGGCTGGTTTAGAGTCTTTTTTATCTTTGCTCTGTCTTAAAACCATCTTAGGTTGAATATCGTCAACCACATTTTCTTTATCAATAATAATTTTTTCAATGTCTTTTCTTGAGGGAGCTTCGAACATTTCATCAAGAAGTAATTTTTCGATTATTGATCTAAGACCTCTTGCACCAGTTTTTCTTTCGAGGGCTAATTCTGCCATTGCATCTAAAGCTCCATCGGTAAAGCTAAGCTCAACATCATCTAACTCGAAGATTTTTTTAAATTGCTTTGTTATTGCGTTCTTTGGTTCAACAAGAATCTTTATTAAAGCATCTTTATCTAATTCATTAACACTAGTGACAACAGGTAATCTTCCAATAAACTCTGGAATTAAGCCATATCGTCTTAAGTCTTTTGGCTCGACATTGTCGTAAATTGTACTTAAATTTACATCATCTTTAGTGCTCAAACTAGTGTTAAAACCAATTGAGTTGTCTCCAAGTCTTTTACCAATAATTTGATCTAGGCCATCAAAAGCTCCACCAACAATAAACAAAATGTTTGAGGTATCAATTTGTAAATATTCTTGTTGAGGGTGCTTTCTACCACCCTGTGGAGGAACTTGCGCAGTCGTGCCCTCTAAGATTTTTAATAAAGCTTGCTGTACACCTTCTCCTGACACGTCTCTAGTGATTGATGGGTTGTCAGATTTCCTAGTAATTTTATCGATTTCATCGATATAGATAATTCCTTTTTCAGCCTTCCCAATATCAAAATCAGCAGCTTGTATAAGCGTGAGTAAAATGTTTTCTACATCTTCTCCAACATAACCTGCTTCGGTTAAAGTTGTTGCATCAGCTATTGCAAAGGGTACTTGTAAAATTTTTGCTAAAGTTTGAGCCAGTAGAGTTTTTCCACTTCCTGTAGGACCAAGAATTAAGACATTAGATTTTTGAATTTCAAGTTCATCACTTTTTGCATCGTCTTTATATATTCTTTTGTAGTGATTGTAAACTGCGACCGAAAGTGTTTTCTTTGCTTCAGATTGTCCAATTACAAACTCATTCAAAGAATGGTTAATTTCTTTTGGTAGTGGTAAATGTGTCTCACTGGTTGATTCGAGCGTCTCAATTTTTTCTTCTTCGACGATCTCAACACAAAGTTCAATACACTCGTCACAAATGTAAACGCCAGGACCAGCGATGAGCTTAATTACTTGTTTCTGTGATTTACCACAAAAACTACATTTTAACGGATCAGTAGACGATTCTTTATTAGCCATAAAACCTACCCTGTCGTTATTTTTTGTCTGCTAACTCCCTTTGAGTTAGTACTTCATCCACTATACCGTATTCCAACGCTTCTTGCGCGGTCATCCAAAAATCTCTGTCAGTATCAACAGCTATTTGTTCTACGTCTTTATCAGTAAAATCAGCCAAAAGACCATTTATTTGATTTCTCATATCTGTAATCAATTTTGCTTGAATTTCAATGTCTTTTGAAGTACCTTCTGCGCCACCTGCTGGTTGATGTAACATTATTCTTGCATGTGGAAGAGAGTATCTTTTTCCAGGTGTTCCACCAGCTAGTATTACTGCACCAGCTGAGGCTGCAAGTCCCATACACACTGTTGCAACATCTGGTTTGATGTATTTCATTGTGTCATAGATTGCAAATAATGATGTAATTGAGCCACCAGGTGAATTGATATAAATATAAATATCTTTTTCTGGATCTTCAGATTCTAAATGTAATAATTGTGCCATTATAAGGTTTGCTACACCATCATCAATTGGTGTGCCAAGAAATATAATTCTATCTTTTAAAAGCCTTGAATATATATCAAAAGCTCTCTCGCCTCTATTTGTATTCTCAATAACTGTAGGTACAACATAATTTGAAGGCTCTTTTTTCATGTTATTCTTCCTCTCTTGTATCTGTATCTTGATTGTACACATCTTGAAGATATACTTTTTCACCATTTTTGTCTACTGAGCTACCTGACTTTAAAACATGCAACATAGCTTTATTTCTGAGTGATTCCGCTTCAAGATTTAATCTACGAGTAGTGATTTCAACCTCGTCAAGGCTATCTAATGTCTTTATATGTTCATCAATAAGTGCAGTATCTTCTTCTTCTAGTTTGATATCTAGTTCTTCAATTACTTTATCCAGAATTACTACCATGGTTAAATTTCTTGTAGCCTGCTTATTTAAGTCATCTCTTAAAGCTTCTTCAGTTAATCCAGTAACTTGAAAGTAGTCCTCCATTTTTATATTATTTTGAGCCAATTCATTTATAAAATTTTGAAGAATACTGTCCATCTCAGCAATAACTAATTGCTCTGGTAGTTCAATCTTTGCCTCTTCAATTAATTTATTTGTTAGTTCACCCTGGTATTGAGAAGCTACTTGTCTTTTTTTAACCATCTCAATATTTTTTTCGAGTTCCTCTCTTAAGTTTTTTATATCATCAAATTCTGTTGTGTCTGATACCCACTCGTCTGTAAAGTCTGGAAGTATTTTTTCTCTAACTTCTTTTACCAAAACAGTTATCTCAGCATCCTCTATCTGTAATTGTGGAATAGTATCGTTTAGTTTTACGATTGCACCAGGCGAAACTCCTATCAATTTAGAATCAAGTTGGGGTGTTAACATATTTGTTCCTACCTCATATAAATAATCACTGTAAGCAAAATCTTTAAGCTCTTCATTATTTTTCTTTGCAGAAACATTAATCAAAGCATAATCTCCACTATCAAGTGATCTTTCTACTTTTGAGACTTCAGCAAATTGAGTTCTTACTCTATCTATTTGATCATCCATTTCTTCATCGGTTGGCTTGATTGATTCAACTTCAACTTCTTGCTCTAGCTTTGGAAGTTTTGATAACGTAGGCCATAAAGTAATTAAAACCTCAATATCATAATTTTTATCTTTCTTCTCAATCTTCTTTATGACTGGTCTAGTGGCAGGATTTAATTCCTCATCTTTTAGAATTGTGAAAAGATTTTCTGGAAGATACATTTCAATTGCTTCTTCATTTATTGCATCTTCTCCGACTTCCCTTGTAACTATGTTTGCTGGTATTTTTCCAGGCCTAAAACCCTTTATATTCAAATTTTTAGATATTTTATTTATAGCTTCATTCTTATATTGATCAAGATCTTGAAAGTCAACTTTTAAATCGAGCTGCTTTTCAAAATCACCTGCATTCTTTACTTTATATTTCAACTTTTCTCCTAAATAAGGTGGGGTGACCGACGGGATTTGAACCCGCGACCTCCTGGACCACAACCAGGCGCTCTAACCAAACTGAGCTACGATCACCTCGGCGCTCTCGATAGGACTCGAACCTATAACCTACAGATTAGAAGTCTGTTGCTCTATCCATTTGAGCTACGAGAGCCTCTCGAGCGGGTGAAGGGAATCGAACCCTCATAGCCAGCTTGGAAGGCTGGAGCTTTGCCATTAAGCTACACCCGCGCTAGTCGGGCTGGTGAGATTCGAACTCACGACCTCCTGCTCCCAAAGCAGGCGCTCTAGCCAAGCTGAGCCACAGCCCGCACGTCTAATTATTGTTCCATGATAACGCTTTTATGGAAACAATAAATCAAAAAATTTATAGTTAAGTATTATTAGTTAAGTTAATCTGTAAAAAGGGTCGCTAGCTCAATTGGCAGAGCAACGGACTCTTAATCCGCAGGTTCGGGGTTCAAGTCCCCGGCGACCCACGCGACATTTAGCGGATGTGGCGGAACTGGTAGACGCGCTAGATTTAGGATCTAGTGAGCTTTGCTCGTGGAGGTTCGAGTCCTCTCATCCGCACTATAAATTAGAAAATTTGAACAACGAGTTCAGTAGAGGATGCTGTAGCCAAAAGTTTACCGTTCATATCTTTAAGTTCTCCAGATACAAAAATGACTTTTCTACCTAATTTATCAATCTTTCCAGTAGCTACTATCTCACCGGTATCAACTGTGATCTGGCTCAAATAATTTACTTTGATATCTGTTGTTAAAGCTATGAATCCTTTATCTAAATTGCATTGTGCTGAGATGCTATTGCAGGAATCTAAAAGCGTTGCTGCAAGACCACCATGCACACTACCAATTGGGTTATAGTGAAATTCCTCAGCCTTGCAATAAAAAGAAGTGTGACCATCATCATCTATTTCAATTTTTGTAAATCCCATTAATGAGCCGATACCAGTTGAACCAGGCGGGTACTCTCTCAAGAATTTTCGACGGTCTTCCTTATCTAAATTTAATAATGTTTCAGCAACATCCTTTGGTGTTTCCCATGAGTGAGTTCTTTCATTCATCAGCTGACTCTGACGATCTAGTTTGTAATTCTGAAACGATGTCTGCGTTTGCAAGCGTTGTAACGTCTCCGAGTTTTCTTTCCTCTGAAATATCTTTAAGTAGTCTTCTCATTATTTTTCCACTTCTTGTTTTTGGAAGGTCATTTGTTATCACAATACTTTTTGGTTTTGCGATAGGTCCTATCTTATCACTTACATGTTGTCGTAAAGTGGTGATCAGTTCATCATTTCCTTCAAAGCCACCAATCAAGGTTACGAAAGCTGCAATTGCCTCTCCAGAAATTTCATCTGCTCTTCCAATTACTGCAGCTTCTGCCACGGACTCATGTGCAACAAGGGCGCTTTCGACCTCAGCTGTTGATATCCTATGACCTGATATATTCATTACATCATCCACTCTTCCAAGTAACCAGAAATATCCGTCATCATCATATTTTGCACCATCTCCTGCAAAGTACATTCCATCATATTTTGACCAGTAGGTATCGATATATCTTTTTTCATCTCCAAAAACTGTTCTTAACATTGAAGGCCATGGTGTTTTTATTGCAAGGTATCCACCTTCTCCTTTTGAAACTTCGTTTCCTTTTTCGTCTACAACAATTGCATCAATTCCTGGCATCGGTCCACAAGCAGATCCTGGTTTTGTACTGGTGATACCTGGAAGTGGAGTGATCATGATTGATCCTGTTTCAGTTTGCCACCATGTATCAACAATCGCACAAGATTCGCTTCCAATATTTTCGTGGTACCACATCCAAGCTTCTGGATTAATTGGCTCTCCAACTGTTCCTAATAACCTTAGAGAAGATAAATCATGTGCTTGAGGATGTTCTACTCCCCACTTCATAAATGCTCTTATTGCAGTTGGAGCTGTGTAAAAAATATTTACTTTATATTTTTCAACAATACTCCACAATCTTTTTTCATCTGGAGCGTTTGGTGCTCCCTCATACATAACACTCGTTGTCTTATTAGCAAGAGGACCATAGACAATATAGCTATGACCAGTTACCCATCCACAATCAGCAGCACACCAGTAAATATCATCCTCTTTTACATCAAAAACTGCTGAATGTGTAGTGGTTACTCCGGTAAGGTATCCGGCCTGTGTGTGGACTATTCCCTTTGGTTTTGCGGTAGTGCCAGATGTGTAGAGTATGTAAAGCATATCTTCTGCATTCATCACCTCTGGCTCACATGTAGCATCTTGTTTATCTACTAAATCGTGATACCAATAATCTAAACCCTCAACCATATTTACGTCATTATTAGTTCTTTTTACAACTACAACACTTTCAATATGGTCTGTTAGTTTCAATGAATCGTCTACATTCTTTTTTAAAGGGACGATATCTCCCCTTCTCCAAGCACCATCAGCGGTAATAACTACCTTTGCTTCTGCATCATTTATTCGATCAGCTAATGCTTCAGCAGAGAAACCACCAAAAACAACTGAATGAACAGCGCCTATTCTTGCGCATGCCAACATTGAAATTACGATCTCTGGAGTCATGCCGAGATAAATTGCTATTCTGTCCCCTTTTTTGACTCCTAATTCTTTTAAGCCATTTGATAATTTACAAACTCTCTCATAAAGATCTTGATAGGTAATCTCTTGAGTGTCTCCAGGTTCTCCCTCCCAGTAAAATGCAACTCTGTCTCCGTCTGTTTCTAAATGACGATCCAGACAGTTGTAAGAAAGATTTAATTCTCCATCTTTAAACCATTGATAAAAAGGTGCATTGGAATCATCTAAAATTTCGGTTGGCTCTTTATACCAAGTAATTCTCTCAAGAGCCTGTTTTTGCCAATAGGCTAATCTGTCTTGCTCAGCTAAATCAAACCATTCTTTAGTAGCGTTTGCGTTTTCAACAATACTTGAAGGTGGATCAAAAGTTCTATTTTCCCCAAGTAGATTTTCAATTTTTTCTGACATTTTTAATTACCTAAAGTAATTATAAAAATTTTACGATGAACTTTCCATAAAATAATAATTAAAACCATCACACAAGGCATTCCAAGATGCGTTGATAATATTTTCATGCACACCGATTGTGCTCCAAATCATCTCACCATCCGTAAACTCAACTAGTACTCTTGTTTTTGCTTCCGTACCATCTGATGAATCAATAATTCTTACTTTATAATCAGTTAATTTAATTTTATCTACATCGGGATAATTATTTTTTAAGGCAGATTTCAATGCTTTATTCAATGCATCAACAGGTCCTACTCCCTCACCAGTTGTTACAAATCTATTTTCTTCAACAGTAATCTTGCAAACTGCTTCAGAAACTACATTCTGTGAATTTCTTCTTTCGGAATAAACTCGAAAACTCTCAAAAGAAAAAAATTCTGGTTCTTCACCTTTTATTTTTTTCATCAATAAATATAAAGATGCATCTGCAGCCTCATATTGAAAACCTTCATATTCTAAGTTTTGTACTTGTTCAATCAAATTTTTTGCTTCATCGTTTGAAAACTCAATATTAAATTCTTTTGCTTTTGTAATGACGCTTGCTCTTCCTGCTAATTCAGAAACTGTAGTTCTTGTGTAGTTTCCTACCTGGCTTGCATTGATATGCTCATATAATGTATTGTCTTTTGACATACCTGATGCGTGCAATCCAGCCTTATGAGTAAATGCAGATGACCCAACATATGGATGTCTTGAATCTATTGCAATATTTACAAGTTCTGCAATGTGATTAGCAATAGGAGTTAATTTTTCTAGAGACTTTTCAGGAACTGTTTCTAAGTTCATCTTAAGTGATAGGTTTGGTAACAAAGTACATAAATCAGCATTTCCTGTTCTCTCCCCGTAACCGTTCATTGTTCCTTGTACGTGCTTTACACCTAAATTTACTGCTGCCAAAGAATTGGTGACAGCACAGCCATTGTCATTTTGAAAATGGACACCAAATTCTTGATCTGGATAATTTTCAATTATTGGATATAAAAGTTCGGTAACTTCATGTGGAAGAGTTCCTCCGTTTGTATCACAAAAAATGAAGCACTCAACACCTTCATTTACAACTGAATCAAGAATCTTTAGAGTTACTTCCGCATTCTCTTTTAACCCATCAAAAAAATGTTCTGCATCAAAAAATACTTTTCGATTATTTTCCTTCAAGAATCTGACAGTATCTACTGCCATTGAGATAGCATTGTCTACATCGGTCTCTAAAGCTTTAGTAATGTGCAGATTTGAGGATTTTCCTACAATGCAAACATATTCAGTTTGTGAGTCAATTAATGCTTGAACTTGTGGATCTTCTTCAACTTTGGTATTTAATTTACGTGTAGATCCAAAACTAACTAATTTTGCATTGTTTAAATTCAAATCTTTCTTTGCAGTATCAAAAAACTCTTTCTCTTTTGGTGATGCTCCAGGCCAACCACCCTCGATAAAATCAACACCCAGTTCATCAATTAGCTTTGCAATAGCTAATTTATCTTTAACAGACGGTGATATCCCTTCTTGCTGAAAGCCATCCCTTAGTGTCGTATCAAATATGTCTATCTTCATTCTTCTTCTTCCAAAAAAAAACCCCTGCAACGCAAGGGTAACAACGAAAAGTTCGTTGTCCTTAAATAATAATTATGAAATTAATCATGAATTCATAATAGTTTCGTTTATAAGCTTGTCTACACAAAAAATATTTATTCTGTAAAAGTATCTGTTAACAAATCACGCATTTTTTTAGCAGCAATTTTTCTATGACTTATGTCAGTCTTTTCTTCAAAACTTAACTCTGCAAGGGTTGATCCGTCTAATTCGAAAATAGGATCGTATCCAAAACCATTGTTACCTCGGGGAGACGTAGTTATTTGACCATTTAATGTTCCTTCAGTATCTAACCTGATTTCTCCATCAAAAAAATATATGACCGTTTTAAAAAAAGCTTTTCTATTTTCTTCATTTGATAAATTTTTCAACATCTTTTCGATGTTTTCTTGGTCTGAAGCATTCTCCCCTGCATATCGAGCAGTTGAGACTCCAGGTAGATTTCCTAATGCTTTTACAAATAGTCCTGAATCATCAGAAAGGACAGGAATGTTATGCTTAAGAAAAATTTCTTCTGATTTTTTTTGGGCGTTCCCTAAGATTGTATCTTTATCTTCAACAACATCTTCAAGGTCATCATCGAATATTATTTCAAATTTTGAATCTTTAAAAATCTCTTTTATTTCTTTGAACTTGTTCTTATTTTTACTAGCAAATAAGATTTTCATACGTTCTTTTGTACATCAAAGACTTTATTGACCTCTTCTTTAGTCATTTCAAAAAGCTTATCTAAGTCTTCTTTGGAAAATGGTTTTTGCTCAGCAGTACCTTGAATCTCTAATATCTCATAATTGTCATTTAGTACAAGATTTAGATCTACTTGAGCACTTGAGTCTTTTTCATAATCTAAATCTGCGATAAAATCCCCATCAACTATTCCAACTGATAATGCTGCAATTTGGTTTGTTAGGGGGTTTTGAACTAACTTTTTTTGGTCAACAAGGTTATTGAAAGTCTCATTAAGTGCAATCCAAGCGCCATTGATTGATGCTGTTCTTGTTCCTCCATCTGCATCAAGTACATCGCAATCGACAGTGATTAAGTATCCATTTAATATCCCAAGGTCACATACAGATCGAAGTGATCTTCCAATTAGTCTTGATATTTCTTTTGACCTTCCTCCTTCAAAAGATTTTCGTGAAATTCTTTGATCAGAAGAGCCCGGCAACATGTTATATTCAGCTGTAAGCCAGCCCTTGTCTGAGTTTTCTAGCCATCTTGGGACTCTATCTGAAATAGAGACTGTAATTAACACTTTTGTATTTCCAGACTCATAGAGAACTGATGTATTTTCAGAGTTAATAAAATTCTTGGTTACTTTGATATCTCTCATAAAACTTTTTCTTAAGGTGATAGTCTAGTTATTTCCCATGAATTATCATTTTTAACATAAATAAAGCGATCATGGGTTCTGCTTCTTCTTCCCTGCCAAAACTCCCAGAAACTTATGTCAATGGCATATCCACCCCAGTTATCAGGTCTTGGTATATCTTTTCCTTCGAATTCTTTTTCTAATTCATGAATTTTCTCTTCAACTGTTTCTCTTCCTTTTATTTCAGAACTTTGACTGGAAGCTATTGCACTCAATTGAGCACCTCTTGGCCTGGAAGCAAAGTAATTATCTGAAACTTCATCTGAAGTCTTCGAGATAATACCTTCAAGCCTTATTTGACGATGAAGTTCTGGCCAAAAGAATAATCCAGAAATATTTGGATTGTTATCCATCTCTTTACCCTTGCTGCTTTGATAATCGGAGTAAAAAACTAGTTTATCATCAACAATATCTTTGAACAGTACATAGCGAGACCTTGGTGTTCCTTCTTGAGTTATAGTTGATATTGCCATTGCGTTTGCCTCATTTACCTCAGCATCGATGGCAATTTGAAACCATGTATTGAACTGTTCTAATGGATTTTGATTGAGGTCTTCTAAATTGAGTGGCTTGTCTTCATACTCAACTCTTATCTTTTTAACTTTGTCAGAGATGCTATCCATTTATTTAGATTTGATGTAATTTAATGCAGAACCAGCAAAAAACCAGGATATTTGATCTGAAGATAAAGAGTGATTGGCTTTAATGGTTTCTTGCTCTCCATCTTCTTTCTCTAAGACAATCTCGATTGGAGTATCTACTTTTATATCGCTAAGACTTTTTATTGTCATTTTGTCGAATTGTTCAATTTTTTCATAATCATTTTTATCATCAAAAACTAGAGGCAAAATACCTTGTTTCTTCAAGTTTGCTTCATGAATCCTTGCAAAGCTTTTTACCAGAACTACTTTGCATCCTCTAAATCTTGGTTCCATTGCTGCATGCTCTCTTGAAGATCCCTCTCCATAGTTTTCATCGCCGACTGCAACCCAGCTAACATTCTCAGCATGATAATTCTTTGCAATATTTGGTAACGTATCAACTTCTTTTGTTATAACATTTACTCCATCACCAGCATTTTCTGCGAAAGCATTATTCACTCCATTAAATAAGTTTTGAGAAATGTTCTCTAGATGACCTCGAAATTGCAGCCACTTACCTGCGGGTGATATATGATCAGTTGTACATTTTCCTTCTGCTTTCATTAATACACTCATTGATGCGTATTCACTCTCATTAGGTGCTTCAAAAGGGGTTAGTCTTTGTAATCTATTTGATTCAGGGTCAATTACCACCTCTACATCATCACCTGGTGTAGGTTGAATAAATCCCTCTAAAGTCTCTTCAAATCCTTTATCAGGTAATTCATCTGCAATTGGTGGGTTGAGGGTTATCTCTTCACCATCTTTACTTGTTAACGTATCATCAAGAAAGTTAAAATCTAACGTGCCACCAAGAGCCAATCCAATAACTGTTTCTGGAGATCCAATAAATGATAATGTTTCTGCGTTTCCGTCATTTCTTGCAGGGAAGTTTCTATTAAAGGATGAAACAATTGAATTACTCTCCCCTTCTTTTATGTCATCTCTTTTCCATTGGCCAATACAAGGACCGCATGCGTTGGCAAGGACTGTTGCACCAATTGCCTCTAAATCTTTAAGGTAGCCATCACGCTCAATCGTGGCTCTTGTTTGTTCAGATCCAGGAGTAACCATTAAAGGAACTTTTGCTTTTAAACCATGCTTTGCTGCTTCTCTAGCAATAAATGCAGCCCTTCCAATATCTTCATAAGAGGAGTTTGTACATGATCCAATCAATGCACTTGAAATCTTAAGTGGATAGTCATTTGCGTTAGCATCTTCTTTTAATCCAGAGATTGGTCTGGCTAGATCAGGTGTATGTGGTCCAACAATATGTGGCTCTAATTCATCAAGATTAATTTCAATAACTTGATTGAAATAGTTTTCTGGATTTTTTAAAACTTCTTCATCAGCAGTGAGTAAATCCATTCTAGAGTTTGCTAATTCAGCTATCTCTTCTCTACCTGTAGCTTTTAGATAATCACTACCTTTTTCATCGTATGGAAAAATAGAACATGTAGCACCAATTTCGGCACCCATATTTGTGATGGTTGCTTTACCAGTAGTTGAAATAGTTTGAGTTCCTTCGCCAAAGTACTCAACTATTGCATTTGTAGCTCCCTTAACCGTAAGAATTTCTGCTACTTTTAAAATAATATCTTTTGGTGACGTCCATCCACTCAATGATCCTGTTAATTTAACACCAATCAAACTTGGAATCTTTGTATTGAATGGCATACCGGCCATAACATCAACAGCGTCTGCACCTCCAACTCCAATCGCAATCATGGATAATCCCCCGGCATTAGGTGTGTGGCTGTCAGTACCAATCATCATTCCTCCAGGAAATGCATATTGTTCAAGAACAACCTGGTGAATAATTCCAGCCCCTGGTCCCCAGAATCCTATTTCATACTTTTCTGAAGCAGTTCTTAGAAAATCAAAAACCTCTTTATGTGTTTTGTTTGCTACCTGAAGATCTGTACTTGCACCTTCATATGCTTGAATTAAATGGTCACAGTGCACAGTCGTTGGCACTGCTGTTTCTGGTAAGTCTGCTTGCATGAATTGTAATAAAGCCATCTGAGCTGTTGCATCTTGCATAGCAACTCTGTCTGGTGCAAAATCTCCATAATCTTCACCTTTATTCAAAGAAACAGATGAAATGTCCGTTGCATGGCCAAAAAGAAGTTTTTCAGCAAGTGTAAGAGGGACATCTTTTCTTGCCCTCAAACTGTTTATATTCTCGGTTAACTTTTCATAAACCGAGGAAACTAAACTTGCTGGTGTTACTGATAAATCCATTAATTTAATTATATTCTCATATAGTTCTTACTAAAACCTTATCTATATTCAGGACATGTTGTTTGGTAGTCACAATTAGCACACCAATCACCAACATTAAAAGAAGGTGATAACGAATCATTAGGATTCCAATTAGAAACTCTTTGTGCCTTGTCCTCGAATTTTTTAATTATAGAATCAAACTCACTTTCGCCAAATTTTCTCTTTTTTAACTTTCCACCATCTTTATTTGTATAAATATGAAAAACATACACTTCGTCTTCTTTCAGCAATAATTTTGCACCTAAAGCATATAACTCTGCTTCAGTAAGATCATCATTGCTTTCCTGACCTGTTTTGAGCTCAATAACTAACCCTTTTCCTTTATATCTTCCAACTAAATCTGCCTGACCCATAAATGTGACAGCAACTTTATCATCTCTTAATTCCATTTTTGAATTTGAAACTATTCCATCTTTTACAATCGAAAAACCTAGACCATACTCGGATAATTTTATTTCTAATTCCTTTTGATCTTCTACTTCATTATCCAAAGCATTTATTAATTCTTCATATTTCTTGAGAATTTGTATTGAAAATTTTTCCTCTTCGTCCACCAGCATCTCTTTCAATCTCTCAATTTCTTTATCTCCAAAAATGTTTTTATTTTTCTCAAGCATTTTTTGGGAGTAAGAATGAAATTTTTGACCAAGTTCAGCCTCAAATGATTCATTTTCAACATCTTTAGGAATTGCGTATTGAGCCCGCCATGATGTCCAACGTTCACATGTTTCAAGATTCAACAAATTTGATTTGCTTATTAATATCCCTCTAAAGTTTGACTTTGGTTCTTGACCGTCCACCACAGGATATTGACCACATCTCGATGGTCTATCGCACATATAACAATGCAATCCAGGCGTTGCTTTTTTTCTATTCTCTTCAAATTCTCTAATTATTTGAAAGTAGCTTTCAATAATTTCTTTTGAATTTGATGGTTCTTTTATTTCATCAAAATCATCTTTAATTAATTGAGCAGTTAAAAATGTTTCTCCATCAAGTTTTGTATCTGCAACAATAGCTCTATCTATATCTTCTAAATCTGATACTCCTGCTTTAAGTTTTATATATTCTGAATTATCTTCGTCCTGAAGCTGATATTGAAATGACGTATACATACCTTTTTGTTCACCATCAATTTCTTTTATAACTTCTTGTCTAAAAAAATCGATATTTACTTGAGGTAATGGCTTAGGTACTAATGTCCTAAATCGTTCAAAAAGATCTGACATTATTTTTCTTTGAAGTGGATCATAAAATTGAAAATTTTCTTCTGCAACTTTAATTGCAACCTCATCATCAGCATCATTGATTAGCCAATCAGATATTGCATTGTTAATACCACTCCATCTATCTAATCGTGAATTAGGTGTTAATGTTTTTGGACCAATAGATTCATGACACTGTGATATTTTTTTTACATCATATGTTTTATAAAATTTGATACCCTGTTTCATACTCCTAAAGATAATTCAAATTTTCTTTAGATTATGTATTTCAAAATGAATTTATTTACAGGCTTATGATTTATATTGCAAATCTAAGGCTTCAAAAGGCCTTTATGACTGCCAAAACTGCCAAAAGTCATTATTACGTTAAGATTTAAAAAGATTTAAAAATAGACTCCTATATTTATCAGTATCACTTTTGAGGGCATCTCCATGGTTACGACAGTCAATAAAATCTTCAATAGAAGAATTTACACCCAATAAATCCCTCAAATCTTGTATTTGTCCTTCAGGGATGATTTCGTCATTACCACAAGAAATTAAAATTGTGGGAATCCCTATTCCACTACTTGAATCAAACTTTTCTTGAACAGAATTAAATTCAAAATTATAAATGAGATTACTTAACAAAACTGTCCCTGGTTTAAGCAGATTTGCCATTGCAGTATTAAGAGGCGTCCTATAAGCAACTTGGTCGGTAAAAACAGCTAAAAGGTCCATATAGGGACTTTCTGCAAAGATTCCAACAATCTCAACACCTAAGTTCTGCTGATCAAAATCTAATCCTGTAAGTAATGCAGTTGTTGCGCCATAACTAAACCCCCAAATACCAAACCTAGTTAAATCTTTGGCATCTCTGTAATATGCAATCGTATTAAATACGTCATTTACTTCGTCTACTCCAAAAGTAAAATCACCTTCCCCAGATTTTCCATGATTACGGAAATCAACTGCAATAATTGAATAACCAAGATTGTTAAACTCTGCGATTTTATCCAATATTTCCTGATCAGCTTTTTGACTTCTCAGCCCATGCAACATAATTATTGTGATATCAGAATTATTTGGTATCCACCACGTAGAAAGTGAGCTTTGAGAAGTCAAGATATCATTCTCCTCATAAATTAAACCAAGACTTTCAGGTGTTGATTCATAGACTTCATCTCCAATACTAAATGCTGAAAAAGCCACAAAAAATGATAGAAAAAAATATAGAAAAACGATTACAAAAAGAAAGATGAAAATCTTTTTATTTTTTATTAGGTTCATTCACATGTGACTTATTTGTTGGAATTTTAAAACCAACCAACCAAAAACTAAAAATCCCAGAAGCAAACAATACAATTCGAATAGCTGGATTATCTATAAACATTGGTGAGATAGGAATAAGGGAGAGTGTTACGGTAACTAACATCATTGTTTGTGCATAAATCTTTGTTTTGAAAGTTATTCCTTTACCTTTTTTAAAATCAAGTACATACTTACCAAATCTTGGATGGTTGATTAACCATTTGTACATCCTGTCAGAAGATCGTAAAAAAAGTATTGATGAGAGGATCATAAAAGGTGTTGTAGGAAGGCCAGGTATGATAATTCCAATTGCACCCAGGGAAAAACTTATAATTCCTAAAATCATATAAATTATTTTTTTGAAGTTTAACTTTGACAAATTCATAAAATATAACAGTACAGTTTATGTGTCATATCCATAATTGAGAGTGTAAAATTGTAAGGTGGGGAAAAGAATAGATAAATCGTTTAATACAATATTTTCTAGTTTGTATCCAAATTTTGACCAGGAAGAAATAAAAAACTCAAAAAAGTATTTTGATTTTATCATTGAAAATTTTCCAGACAGATCTGAAATTATTCAATTGAAAGGCTTCTTCTTTATATTTTCTTTTGGATTAATAAAGCTTTTCATAAAGGACTCAAATATTCCAGAATTTGTAAAAAATTTACAAAGTTCTAATTTATCAATATTAAGAAAGCTAGGTTCTGGAATCACTGCATTATTTGGTTTAAGTACTGCAAGATCTCTTGATGGTGAGGGTTCAGTATATAAATACCTTGATTACCCAATCTATAAAAATACAACAATTAATAAAAAAGACGTATCTATTCCAAAAAGTATAGAAGTAGCAGTAATTGGTAGTGGCTCAGGTGGAGGTGTCGCAGCTAATATACTCCAAGAAAAATATGAAGTAGGTATATTCGAAAAAGGTAGTTATGGCAACGGTGAGACAAACAATGAAACATTTGGGTATCACAACTTCTATGACACAAACGCAATACAACAAACTAGAGGGTACAAAGTCCTACTTTTGGCAGGAATGGGAATTGGAGGAGGTACTAGTGTAAATTGGACAACTTCTCTGCGAACACCTGACAAGATATTAAATGAATGGGATTCACTTACTGGACAAGACAACTATTTCAATTCGAGTGAATTTAAAAGCAGTATGGATTATGTCTGTAAAGAATTAAATGTTGATGTAGAAAATAATCGAATCCCACAAAAAGAAGAGAAATTGGCTGAGGGTTTAGAGCTCAATAATCTAAGTTATAAAATTATCCCAAGGAATACCAGTAATGCAGATTGCACAGAATCTGGATTCAGTACCTTTGGTCGTTACGATGAAAGTATCAACTCCACTAACAAAGTTTGGTTCTCAGAAGATAAATTTGAACCTGAAAATGTATTCAGTGATACCAATATCAGAAGTCTTGATATATCTAATGGAAAAGCAACACACATTAATGTTGAAAATAATGGCGTATCACATAAAGTGGCGGTTGAAAAAGTCATACTTGCAGCTGGTTCCCTAAATACTCCTAAAATTCTGCTTGATAGTGGATATAAAAATAAACAACTTGGTCACAATTTAAAACTTCATCCCGTTTCAGGTGTTGCAGGTAAGTTCTCAGAAGAGCAAAAACCATGGGCAGGAACCATGCAGGGTATTCATTCGGACGATAATTTGTTTAGGAAAGATAATTATGGTTATCTTCTGGAGGGACTACCAATGCATCCAAGTCTTTTCTTTCCGTTTTTTCCAAATAATAATGATAAATTTGATGATTTTATTGAAAGTTATAAGTATTGGTCTGGAGGAATTGTTCTTACCTCAGACACAAGTTCTGGATCAATAATTAATAAAAACCCTCAACACTTATGGGATTACAATTTAAACGATTTCGATCATGACAATTTGATGCATGGAATGGAAAGCCTTGTTAGAGCAAATTATTTAGCTGGTGCAGAAGAGATTATGGTTGCAACTTCACCAACAATGCATTGGAAAAAATCATCAAATGAAGATATTGAAGAATTCTTGAATAAGGTGAAAGCTATTAAAAATCAACCTTTCCGAATGCTACTTGGATCAGCACATCAAATGGGTACGGCAAGAATGAACCCTGATCCAAATTTAGGTGTCACAGACTTAAATGGAAAAGTTCATGGATTAGATAATGTCTATATTGTAGATTCGTCGGTATTTCCAAGATGTTCTGGAGTGAATCCAATGATAACTATTCAATCAACAAGCCATTTTTTGACTTCGAAGATATAAATTACGGATAGTTCTTATCAGCTATAAAGAATGTCTGTGCGCGGTCTTGACCTAAATTTATAAATAATCCAGAAGATTCAACATGTACGTTTTCTCCAGAAAATATTGTTGACTCGGTATAAATCTTTTTGTCTTCGATCCTCGTAACCCAAGCACTCAACTCAAACTCTTCTTGCACTGGACATGGTGATCTGTAGTTAACTTCAAGATTGGCAGTCACACACCATAGATTATGGGTAACGGTAGCGTACCCCATCATCTCATCTAGGACAGTTGATAATATACCTCCATGAACAAGACCTGGTCCTCCCTCGAATCTTTTCTCAAATGTATATTTAGCATATATTTTTTGATCTCTGATGATCGGAACCATCTTCATGCTCTGTGGATTTTCCACACCACTTACAAAAGAAGAGTCTGGATATATGTCTTGCAAGACTGTGCCTTCAGACCACCCCGAACTTGTAATTTCTAAATTGTCCCCGGTAATGTATTTGTAGTTCATTCGTTATTTTTTAATTCCTTACGTAATGATTCACTTACTATAGCATTTGTGAGATCTGAGCGAGTTCGCTCAATAATCGCTCTTGCTGTATCAGCGTAGCGTCTTAAACCTCCTGTAAGGGCATCTGGATAGTCAAGTTCATTAAATATCTCCATTGAGGACTCCATTACATCCAAATACTTTTCCCCTTCTTCAATTTCAAGTTTTCTTAATTTATCAAGTACTTTTCTTCTCCACTCTCCAATGGCATCGCCAAGTCCTTGTATATAATTTGAAGCTGAAACATTCATTGTAGAAAATTCGAGAAGTATATTATTTTTTTCAAACTCGTAGACTAAAAATGCTTCAATTAGTTCCCGCTCAGAATCATTTACATATCCTGCAAAACGTAACTCAGGAATATCTTTAAGTGAAGCTTGTAATTTTTTATAGTTATTATTTGCTTCATCTAAATGCGTTTTAGCCTCAACTAAATCATTTCTATGAACATTTCGTATAGATTTAGAACAAGATTTTATAATTTCTCTAGAGAGTTTTAAGGACTGTTCTCGTATCTCGTTTAATTTATCAAATTCTTTAACGAGACTATTTGTAATCTGCTCAGGTGATTTCAAGTTTTAAACAGCTTCTTTGAAGTAGCTTTCTTCCTCTACCTTTTTCATTTCTTGTTGATTTCCAAGACTTAAGTTGTTTTGCATTTGCATAGATCTTCTTATTTGAAACGAGAGAAATGCATAAACGCCAAAGATAACATCAAATACGAGGTGAGCTATAAAAATTGGAACAGACATGGTTTGAATTGATATGAAAAAAGTTGAAATTGCTATCAAACCAAGCACCAAATAACCTCTTCTCTGTTTGTTGACCATAAAATCATATTCACGAGAGATCATAAACGAGTAGTTGCTTTGATTTTTTGAAATTTGTACTTCAGGAAGGATTACCGCCATCGAAAGCGATAATAATAATCCTATTAAAACTAATGTTGAACTCATAGCCCTGCCTCAACTCTTCTTAAAAATATATTACAACAAAATAAATTATTATTCTTAAAATCTAAAATTTATTCTCGTCACCTTTTGATAGTCTTGAAAGATTTTCCCGATGTTGATAGAAAATCAAAACGACAATTAAAATCTGTGACGCTGTGATTAACACTGTACTTTCTTGAAAAATGATATAAATTGCACCAACTGTACATGTAATCAGACTAGATATTGCAGAAATTCTAAAAATATAGAATATTCCGAAATAAAGTACAACAAATCCGAGAATAAAGAAAAACTGCCAAAATACGATATCTAAATCTGGTGCAAGAAAAATTATATAACCTACAACAGTCCCTAAATAAGTAGCAACTCCTTTTCCACCTTTAAATTTATAAAAAATTGGAAAACAATGGCCTACCACAGCCATAACGCCATAAATAATACTCTCTGTTTGTATTCCAAAAAGGAGAAATGGCATTACTCCCTTAAATAAATCTCCTAATAAAACAACAATGGCATAATTTCTACCAAGTGCGCGTAAAACATTGGATGAGCCAGGATTACCACTACCTATTTCCTGAATATTGATTTTTTTGTATTTTGCAACAAGGTATGCAAAATTGATTGAACCAATCAAATAACAAACAATCACTGCAACAATATTCATGATTAGATTCTACCGATTTAAATTAAATTAAGTTTTTATTCCATTAAGGTATTTTTAATTTATTGTGGTATTTGAGATAAATGATCATTGATAACTGTAACAAAAAGAGATTTAAGTCTGAAAACGAGGCCAGAAAAGAACGTGGGTGGGCTGAATCAGAATATAATCAACGATTCAATATTTATAAATGTAGTGATTGCAACGACTGGCATTTAGCTAGTATAAAATAGATGCTTGAATTTTTTACTGGCGTATTACAGGGGATAACAGAATTCTTACCAATTTCTTCAAGCGGTCATTTAGTAATATTGTCGTCTTTAAGCCAAGATATAAATTTAAATACAAATGATATTGCTTTTCTACATATTGGAACACTATTTTCAATTTTGATATTTTATAGACAAAGAATAAGAAAAATATTTGAAAGCACTGAAACTTTTTTATTTTTTCTAAAAGTGGTAGTTGTCGGCGTGATACCAGCTGCTTTAGTTGGTTTCTTTACTCCGATCCAGAACACCATAGATGAGAGTCCCCAGATTCTTTTAGTAACGGGAATCTCATACCTCCTATTCTCAATACTTTTAATATTCTCAGAAAAAATTAATAACAAAGAATCGTTTTCAATCACAGAGTTGACCGTAAATAATGCATTTCTAATTGGATTGGCTCAATCCTTTGCTTTGCTACCAGGAGTATCCCGTTCAGGAGTCACATTAATTACTGCGATGTATCTTGGGATGAAAAAAGCAGATGCGATTTACTTTTCTTTACTTCTTGGCATTCCAACAATTTTTGGTGCATGGGGCCTAACGTTTGTGACTCAGTCTTATGAACTTAATTCAGGAATTATTTTTCCAACGATGATTGCAATGATAACTGGACTAGTTGCAATAAAACTCCTTGTGGATTTCACAACAAATTCTAAACTTCAATATTTTGGATACTACTGTCTTTTACTCGGAATTATTTGTTTAGTAATTAATTAATTTTTAAATTTATAGGTTTTTTCTTAGGAGCTATATTGTTAATTGCATTCACCATATTTTCAATGACTGAAAAATTTTCATCAGATGCAAATTCAGCCAAATTGCCACTTTCCGAATATTCAGATACGTTGTTGTAGAGAGGAAGAGATCCTATAAAATCTACATTTAGTCTTTTGGAAAGCTCTTCTCCCCCGCCTTGTCCAAAAGGAAATAATTTTTCTTTGCCATTTTCTAAAAATGACATATTTTCAATAACTCCAATAATGCTTGAATTAACTTTTTGTGACATTATTCCAGCCCTCTCAGCTACTGCAGTTGCATTACTTTGAGGTGTAGTAACAATAATTGTTTCATAGAAATTTAAAAATTGAGATAATGATATTGAAACATCCCCTGTTCCAGGTGGCATATCAATTAATAATATATCAATGTCTTGCCATAGGACTTCATACAAAAACTGTTCTATTGCTTTATGAAGCATTGGTCCTCTCCAAATTACAGCTTCATCCTGTTTAACAAAATATTCCATTGAAATTACATTTAAGCCATTTATTTTTGATGGAAAAATTCTATTGTTAAAGGGAATTGGTGGAAATTTAGCACCAAGCATTTTGGGTATTGAATAGCCCCAAATATCAGCATCTAATATGCCTACTTTCTTTCCTTGCTTTGCGAAACCCATGCCAATCAATGATGAGATTGTTGACTTCCCTACTCCACCTTTTCCAGAGGAAATACCAATTATTCGTTTTCCTACATTGAAGTTTTTCTTTACATCTTCGATAGATAGATCTGCATTAACCAACTTGCTTGCTGAAGCCATATCATCAGTTGTTGGCTCTATAAATTTCAAAGGAACAGAGCTATCTATCTCTTTAATCATTTCAGTAACAGCAGATTGGACCCAATCAATATTGAAATAATCAAAAACCTCTAACTCGTTATTTTTGTTTAAGTTGAAACATCCAAGTTCCTCAAAGGTTTTATTGAATCCTGGATAAATAACATTTTCAAATTTCATACTTATGTATTTTATGTTCAATTCTTTATTAAATTGAAATTATGTTGAAAAGAAATTTTATCTTAATTGCATTGATAGTCCTGGTTGGAGTTGTTTCAGTATTTTTTGATAATGAAACTGTCGATGAGGAGATTCTCCCAAGCAATCAAAACATCGATTTATCGAATATTAATGAAGTTTTAGATACTAATTTTCAAATTACCGAAGAGTCGTATGTGATAATTAATCTCTGGGCTACGTGGTGTACTCCGTGTATAGAGGAAGTAGGCTACCTCCAAGAATTACACGATACTGGGAATTTCTATGTGATAGGTTTACTAGTTGATGATTCAGAAAGTAATGCTGAAGAATTTATCCTTGAACAAAATCTAACTTATGAGAATGTGTTATCACAGGATAAAATTGAAGCATTTATTACTCAATTTTTTTGGAGCGGCATACCGACCACCCTTTTGTTAGATCAAAATTTTGAAGTATTGCATACATTTAATGGTCCCGTGACATACAAAATGATTCTTGATTACGTAAGTTAATACAAAAATATTTTCTGCGTATAATTAATTTATGGATGTAATAATTATTTGGCGAATTATATTACTTTTAGGATTTTTTGGCTTCCTAGGGATAATGGGATTATTCACTTTAAAATTAATTGCAGCATCAACTGGTAGAAAACGTTTAATAGATCTGTTTATAAGATAGCTTGGTAGCGGGGGTAGGATTTGAACCTACGACCTCTGGGTTATGAGCCCAGCGAGCTACCAGACTGCTCCACCCCGCGCTGAATATCAATAGTAATTAAGAAATTATTTAACTCAAGCTTTTTTATTTTTGATTTAAGCTTTGAATAGCTCTGTTGACCAACTCTTCTACTTCAATAATTAAGTCTTGATATCTACCAAGATTTCCATCAGTTAAAGCTTTCTGTGCTTGATCAAATAACTGGTTTGCTTTGTTTAATAAATCAATAGCACTTGTCTCTTCAGAGTCATCTGTACCTAAATCTATATCTATATCAAGATCTCCAAATACTCCCTCTAGAGCAAGACTTAGAGATTCAGCCATAATAATTCTGTCTTGGAAGACAACAACAACAAATTTGAATTCTGGGAGTGGGTTTTGTTCACCTTGTAGATAGATTGGTTGATAATAAAGAACTGATTGGTTAATTGGTACTACAAAAAGATTACCTTTTATAACACTTGATCCTTGTTGATCTAACAAAGTAAAAATCTGAGATATATCTGGGTCTTGATTTATTCTCGTTGAGACCTGTGATGGTCCATCAACAAACTCACCTTTTGGTAATTTAAAATCAATGATTTGACCATAATTTTCTGGGTCCGCATCAGCAACTAAGAAAGATTGCATATTCGGTCTGTTTTCTGGATTAAATGGTTGAAAAATTAAATAGCTTAAATCACTCTCTCCAGGTAGAGACATCAGTAAATAATAAGGAAGCATTGGTTTAAATCCAATCTCACTAAACTCACCTCTTAAAGTAGCAAGCCTTGGAGTGGTAGATGAATCAGTAGGAATCTCCCATGGGTCTTCATCTGCATAAAATACTCTTGGATCTTTCATGTGGTAGTCTCTGTACATATCAGACTGTATAGTGAAAAGATCTTCAGGATATCTAATATGATTGAGCAGATCTTCAGACATATCTGATTTTTTATCAAAAAGTGATGGAAATATTGATGAGTAGGATCTAATCAAAGGGTCTTCTTCATCAAATATATAAAATTTCATAGTCCCGTCATATGCATTGACTACAGCCTTGACTGAATTCCTAATATAATTGAAATTACCAGGTAGCCCTGATCTATCATTAATTCTTGTTGTATCAGCTGGTTGAGCATAGGGATATCTGTCACTCAATGTGTACAGATCAATTATCCAAAAAAGATTGCCATCAACTAATGCTAAATAGGGGTCATTATCCGAATATAAAAATGGAGCTGCTTTTTTAACTCTACTTATGATGTTTCTTTCCATAATTAGTTTCGAGCCATCTCCTAGCTGATTAGAAATTAAGAGGTTTAATTCACTGTAACGAAGTGCAAACCCAAGTCTTTTAAAGAATGAACCAATTCCAACACCACCATCTCCTGAATAATTTGTATAAGCTACAGATTGGCCTTCTGTAGAGAGTGGATAATCAACCTCATCTTGAAGAGAATTAACTACAACATAGTCATCTGATTCGGCTGACTCACCAAAGTATATTCTTGGTTGATCAACTTCAAGTTCAGGGACACTTGTGTTCGCTGGTACGCCTTTGACGTAAAAATCTGGTTGTCCTTGGCTTGCTACATTATTTGC
>CACAND010000004.1 GCA_902533795.1 uncultured Candidatus Actinomarina sp.
ATTGTCATCAAAAACTTTGTAGATATTCTCAAGATATTCTCTCTTTTTGTCCAAAAATTCCTTGGGGGCGAAATAGTAAAATTAAAATCATTATTGCTAATGCGACAGCATTTTTTGCTTCTGTATGACCCTCCATAAAGGGCAAAGCTACAGATACCTGAACAAAAATTCCAATCAGCAATCCTCCAACCATTGCTCCAAACGAAGTTCCTATTCCCCCTAATACCGTTCCTGCAAAAATTAATAAAAGAATTAAAAAACCCATATTGTATCGGACATCATTAATAATTGCTTGAAAAATCCCTGCTAATCCAGCAAGCATGCTTGATGCAATCCATGTAAACAGAATGATGTTATCTGAATTTATTCCAGATACATTAGCTAACTCATTGGAGTCTCTTACAGCTCTCATTGCTTTTCCAATCTTTGTATAAGAAAGAAATAGTCCAATAAAAATCATTACAATAAGTCCAGCAATCAAAACTTGAAAATTTCTCGGTGTCATATCAAAAAATAAATATGTTTGTCTCCTCTCAAGTTCTAACGGAAAATTTTGAACTCTGCCAGTGGCAAAAAGAAGATATAAGTGTCTAAAAAATATTGATAGGCCAATTGTTACAACTAACACTGCAATATTTCCAACTTCAGACTTTCGCAAAGGTCTGAATAGAAGAATTTCAAGTAACCCACCAAAGATTCCACATATAAGGATTGCTATTACAATCGAAATTGAAAAGTTCATACCTAAAGGTGCAAATCTATCTAGGAACAAAATTTTTGAATCAATTGGGTTTGAAAAAAATAGTGTCATTATTGCACCTAAAGCAATAATCTCACCATGTGCAAAATTTACTATCCTTGTTACACCATAAAGCAAAGATAAAGCCACTGAAGCAACAGAAATTATGATACCAAGCAAAAGGCCATTCCCAAATTGTTCTATCACAGTGTTTTATCCATCCTTAAATATTACTTGTGAACCATCAATAATATCAATTACTAAACTATAGGTTTTCTCTGGTGAGTTAAGTATTCCTACCGTTGCCTCTAGCCAACTACTAGGTGTTTCAGCTTGTCCTATTATTAAAATTGATAGATTGTCAGAGACTGTTATCTCATAATTTCCACTGATAATTAAATTTTCCATTTTTAGATTATCTCCAAGAAATATTTGCCCTGTACCTGATAGTTTTGAAGGGAATAATGATAGATTGTCTAGATATATCGTAGAATCAATTGAAAAAATATCAAGTTCCCATAAGTTTCTATCTCCTAATCTAATATCCCAACCCTTGACTTTAAATAGGCTACTTGTCTCAATTTCTCTAAAGATTACCGCTCTAGGATTGCCTACTAATGTTTCAATAGATTCTGGATAACCAACTTTGCCAGGTCGGTCAATAATATCTACAGAATATCCCAAACCATTAAAAGAACTGAGATCTAATGTACCATCAATATCTATCGAAAGATTATATTGAAAATCATCACTAAGATCTGAGTTTTCAAAAAAAGATTCATCTTGATATGTCGATAAAAATCTTGAATCAAACATGTGAGCAAAAGAAAATATTGTGACAATTATTATCAATATAATATTTAAAAAATTACCTAAAGTTTCTTTAAATTCTGAATTTCGAAAAATCACGATTAATGATATTGGAAGAATTGTTAGCGGCCAATAATCTAGATAATCGTAAATAATTGATGGTCTCAAATAACCCATGAAATATAAAGAGATTTGTAAAAGTATAAGAGTAAATAATGTGACTCTAATTGTATTTTGGTAATTATTCACTTTGAGCCGGAGAGGGGAGTTGAACCCCTGACCTGCCGCTTACAAGGCGGCTGCTCTACCACTGAGCTACTCCGGCGAATATCTAAATATTAGCAAGAATGGAATCTGAACAAATTAATTTTTTATAAATATATGTTGCATTGCTATGCCAGCTGCAACAGATACATTCAGAGATTCAATTTTATCTGTAGTAGAAATATTTAATACTTCGTCTAATTTATTTTGAATCTCATTACTAAGACCGTTTTCTTCAGAACCAATAAAAAAAGCTAAGAACTGATTTCCAACATCAAAATTCTGTATTGATTCAACGCCGTTCATATCTAATCCAATAGTCCAAATATCCATTGATTGAAATTTTTTTATTAAAGTAAAAATTGATTTGTATTCAACAATATCTATTGTCTCCAAACCTCCAGAAGATATTTTAAAGGTTCTCTCATTAAGTCTTGCCGATCTTCTTTCTGGGATACACATGACATTAAAATCAAAAGATGCAGCTGAACGAGCAATTGCTCCTAAATTGTTTGTATCTTGAATATGATCACAAACTATGAAATTTGTTTTGGAAAATCTTCCTAAATCTGAATCTTTAAATATTTTTTTTGGGTTACAAAGTGCTGCAATATATTCAGTTGATTTAAATTTCCAATTTTTATTATCTTTTACTACTTTAATATTTATCTTTTTATGATCAGCAAGTTCAATTAAATCATTTATTTTTTTTGATTGTAAATTTTTTTCTTTAATGTGAATTTCTTCAACTCTATGGTTCTCTAGGGCAGCATTTACTGAATTGTAACCTTCAACTATTTTTCCAATACCATCCAACATTTTCACCATCATTAATAACTATTCCTATTTTCAAAATAGAATCTCTCATTTCGTCTGCTTCTCCATATTTTTTTTCATTCCTCAATTTATTTCTAATTGAAATAAAATCATTCATTGCCGTGTCGATTTCAGTAAATTTAATATCATACATCGAAAAAAATTCAGATAATAATTTTTCATCTTTAATGCTTTGATCTGCCAACTTAAGCTGAAAGCCCAATATTTCAAAAATATATTTAATAGTTTGTTTTCTTTGATTTTCTTCAAAATCTTTAAGGTTATTCGATTCCTTTATCATTTGGAAAATTTCACCTAAAAGTTTTGGTGTATTCATATCATCATTCATACAAGCTTCAAAAATCTCTAAAACTTTTGGATCAACTGGATCTGAATCGGTACCTTTCGTATATTCTCGAATATTATTTAGTGTTTTTTTAGATTCTTCTAATAAATCCTGACTAAATTCTTGTGGGCTTCTGTAGTGAGCCCTTAAAAAGAAAAAGCGTACTGCCTCTCCTCCATATTGGTCAATATATTCGTTGAGTAGCTTTACGTTTCCATCAGATTTAGACATTTTCTTACCAGATAGATTCAACATCCCATTATGAAGCCAATAATTTACAAAATTTTCATTCTTTTCAACCCCTTTCGACTGAGCAATTTCGTTTTCATGATGAGGAAAAATTAAATCTATTCCACCACAGTGGAAATCAATAGTCTTTCCAAGTGTTTGATTAATCATAGTTGAGCACTCTATATGCCATCCAGGACGTCCAACTCCCCATGGCGAATCCCATGAAGGTTCTCCAACTTTTGAGAATTTCCATAATGCAAAATCTTCAGGACTTTTTTTATCTTCTTCAGTCTCTATTCGTGTTCCTGTTTTTACTTCCTCAGTGCTTCTTCCAGATAATTTAAGATAATCATCAAATTTTGAAACATCATAATAAACACCTGACTTTGTAATGTAACCATATCCATTGTTGATTAATTGATCAATATATTGAACGATTTCTGGTACATAAGAAGTTGCTCTTGGTTCAATATCTGGAACTAAACAATTTAATTTTTCATGAGCTTGAACAAACTCTTCCCAAACACTTTCAGCGAGTTCTTTATAATTAATATTTTTTTCTAGTGACTTTTGGATTATCTTATCATCAATATCAGTAATATTTCTAACGTACAAAACAGAATAATTTAAATGTTTTAAGTACCTGATAAAGAAATCAAAAACAACTGCTGACCTTCCATGTCCAAGGTGGGGTGATGATTGTACTGTAGGGCCGCACAAATATATCTTTACGTCTTCTTGATTTAAGTTGACTACTTCTTGTTGTTTTGTGTAAGAATTGTATAAATTAAGCATCTTCAATTAATAAGCTTACTATTGCTAAAGAAGCTTTTTCATCTCCAATTAATCCATAATCATCAGAAGATTTTCCTTTTATATTTAATAAGTCTTTTGAGATATTAAGAAGATTTGATAGGTTTTCTTGAATTTTGTCAGCTTTTTCTTGAACATTAAATTTTTGAGTGACAATAGTTATATCTAAATTAATAAGTTTTAGGTTTTGATACTCAATAATATTTAGAACTTCAGATAAAATCTCCGTGCTCGGTATATTTTTTGGCGTTGAGTCGTTTGAAGGAAAATAATAACCAAGATCTTTTTTTCCAGTAGCACCTAGTAGTCCGTCACAAAGAGCATGGAGTAAAATATCTCCGTCAGAGTGACCAGTAAATCCATCTTCATCAAACTTTACTCCCCCAAGAATAAGTTTTTCATCTTTTGAATGTTGGTGTAAATCCCAACCATGACCAATTAACATATTTAATATTTTATTTTTATTTACAAACCGTCGTCAGGTTCTTCTTCTGGAAGATATTGATTTATTTTTTCAACAGCCGCTTCTTCATCTATTTCAAGAGCACATGCAACTTCACTAGCCAAAGTCACTCTTGCCTTAGCAAGCATTCTTTTAAGCGCCGGGGATATTCCCTTATTCATTTGAGCATGAGAGAGGTCTCTAACTACTTCTGCAACTTGAATTATGTCACCAGAAGTCATTTTTTCTGTCAAAACTTTATACCATCTGCTCCAATTTGATCCTGCTTCTTCAGGTTTTTCTTTAAATATTGGAAATACTTTTCTCGAAATAGCATTTTTTGAAACTATTGGTCTTATTACTTCATCAACAGATTCAACTGGAACCATGACCGTTAAACCATCCATCAAAACTTGAATTTCAAAATATTGGATCCGTTTTGATTTTGGCTCCCCTTCAACAAAAACTTCAACATTTTTATTTACCTTTCTCACTACTTTTGCTGCTCCATGATGTGGGTGAACTACAAATTGATCTGGTTTATATTTATCTTGAGATTTTTTAGATTTTGTTGCCATAAATTAGAAGATTAGTATAGATTTAAAACTAGTTAATTACCATTAATATAACTGAATCCTACATTCTTAAGTAAAGTATCGAAATATTCTCTTAACTGTCGCGCTCTATTTTGACCAATACCGTCAACTTCAAAAAGTTTTGTAGTTGTGGCTGAAAGTAGATTTGGAAGTGATTTAAATTTTGAAACAAGGGAATCATGTAAATTGTCAGGTAATCCTGGAAATCTTGCAAGGACCCTGTATCCCTTTGCTATTGAAATTTCATCTAAAGGCTGCATAAAAAGAATATTTCCTAAGATTTGAACTGAATTTAATTCTTCATAAGTCAAATTTGAAATCTCATCAACAGCTTTATTTATATTCCTAAATTTTTTAGTTGGAAGATGATCTTTTAAAACCAGATCTAATGTTTGCCTAACACCAGACTCCAATGAATCAATTTGTATCATAACCAAACCTGAATCATCTCCAAGATTTTCAGCTTCGTTTTTAACTTGTTTTGATAAGCGACCAAGTAATTCTCCTCTTTGAATTACTTCTAAAACTTGTTGATTTGTTATTGAGTTTTCTATTTCTAATTCACCAAGTTCAAAAACAGAATCATCAAATCTTCGTCTTGTTCTGTCGATAGATTGAAGTGACTCATTTACCCTACCTAGGATCATTGATGATTCTTCTAACTCATTAACTTCATCTCCTGAAAAAACTTTGATTATTCCAGATTCGTCCGAGACTGCAATCACATCAAGTGCTGTTTCAACTGAAACACGATGAGCAGTTCTGTGTCTTGTCCCTGTTTGAGTTGTTTGAATGTCATCTGAAGGATTTAGATGGACGTTTGCTTTTAAAATTTGATTAACGTTTTCATCAACAATTATTGCTCCGTCCATTTTTGCAAGCTCTCCCAACATTTCAGGAGTAAAATTACAATTTGTTAAATTAATACCACCAGAGGAAATTTTTTCTAATTTTGAAGAATTCCCTACAACAATTAAAGCTCCTGTCTTTTTATCAGCAATTAAGTCGACCCCTTCACGAAGTGGCTCTCCAGGTATTAATTGATTATTTTTCATAAAACCTCGTTTTATTATTTGAGTATTTTAATTATTTGAATGTTACTGTATTATTTTATTATTAATCGATACCAAGGAAAAAATTGGAAAATACTACTTGTAAAGGTTGCCAAGCAACTGTAGATGTTAACTTAGAATTTTGCTCAAGTTGTGGTGAGTGGCTTGGTTTAAAATTAGATGAAGTTGTTGATGATGTTTCGGTAGAAAATACATCTGAAGCTAAACGAATGAGAATTGAAAAATTACTAGACCTTCCCGTTAAACCTCTAAGTAATTATGGAGCAACTAATTTGCCCAATAGAAAAGAAGTCCCTGGTATAAGAGCAGTTTTTTTTCTTGCTTTAATTGTTCCTTTGATAGCTGGGGCAAGTTTTTTCTATAACAGTCGTGTTGCCGATGAGGTAATTGAAGAAATAGCAATTATTGAACAGACCACTATCACATCAACAAGTACAACAATTGAAGGGAAGCTGAAATTTTTTAAACCTATATCTTGCTCATCATCAAGTAATTTTAGTGATGATTTTTTGTGTAATAATTTATATGATGATTCACCATCAACATGGCAAGACGCTCAGCAAAGTTGTGCAGACGCTTTTTTAGAGTTTGAATTTGATAGACCAATATCATGGGATACTATAATTATCCAAAATCCAGAAAAAAGTACAACATTTATCAAAAATTTTAAAATTAGAGATATAAACATCACAACTGAAGATCCAGATTTTATTATTGAAAAAGAATTACAAAATAATCAGTCTCAACAATGGGTTTCATTTGATACTGTATCCTCAAAAATTCGTATTGAAGTAATAAGCGCATATCCAGGTGAAGAGTTAAATGGTCAAAAGCCTTTCGAAGAATGTGCTATACAAGAAATATCATTTTTAGGTAGATAGTTTAATTCAATTCGCCTTTTCGATATGGTTGACCAACTTTTTGAGGCATCCTCAATTTCTGACTGGCAGATGAGAGGACTATTAAGGTTGTTAAATGTGGTGTAAAGTAAACAAATTCACTTGGAACAGTCTCTGAATTTAAAAACCAAATTAAAAAACCAATACTCATAACAATAGATGCAGATGCATTAATATATTTTTTCTCTATTAATTGTTTTATTGCAAGTATCAGCAGTATCACCGAAATAAGTACTAATAGTCCATGTACTGCATCATCAGATCTCAACTGGAGAGCATCAGCAAAGCCAAATAAACCGGATCCCATAAATATCCCGAATGGTCTATAGTTGCCAAAAATCATTGAAGCTAACCCTATAAATCCTCTTCCAGCAGTTTGGCCTTCCCTGTAAATACCTGAACTTTCAAGAACTAGGTAAGCCCCCGCTAAACCAGCAAAACCACCAGAAATAATTACACCAATATATTTCATAAGATAAACATTTACTCCTAAAGATTCGCTTCCAGTTGGCAGTTCTCCAACACTTCTCATCTGTAAACCAAAAGGTGTAGACCATAAAATCCAGGCAGCTATCGGTATCAGAGTTAAAGCAAATAGAGAAATATACGATAAATTTGAACTTGCTCCAAGTAACAATCCTGCAAAATCAGAAATAAAGGGATAGTTTAAATCTTGAAGGTATCCAAAAAGACTTGGAGTGTCATATCCGCCCGATAAATATGGCATTGTAAAATCTCCAACTTCCCCATCAATTCTTGGTGATTGTGTAGAGCTTTGAGTTGGTTGATCTGCATATGCAACTACATTTAGAAACCTTGCAACACCTGCAGCAAGAATATTAATTGCAACACCTGACACTATGTGATCAACTTGAAAGGTTACCGTTCCCACAGCATGAATTAATCCAAATAGTGCTCCTCCAAATATGCCAGCTAAGATACCATACCATGGCCCATACAGCCAAGCAGCCCAAGCTCCAAACCAAGTACCCATTATCATCATTCCCTCAAGTCCTATGTTTACTATTCCAGTCCTTTCAGAGAACATCCCTCCTAAACCAGCAAGACAAATAGGAATTGCAAGTCGGATTGCAGCTCCAAAAGTACCACTTGTAGTAAGTTGATCATATTTTTCAATTTGTGCGATCAAAACAATAACAATTATTGGGAAAATGATAAGATAATTTTTTCTAATAAAACTAATCATATGACCCTACTTTTGAGGCATCTTTAATTTGCTTATTAGTTACATATCTTTTTACAACCTCATAAGCAACAACAACAGTCAAAACGATTACAGCTTGCATAATTTTTTCAATTTCTTTAGGCACATCTTTAAGATCAAGAATTTGTGCAGACCTCTCTAAAAATGAAAGTAATATTGCACCTAATGCCATGCCAATCGGATGATTTCTACCAAGTAAAGCAACAGTAATGCCTGCAAAACCTAAACCTGAAGGAAAATCAGTTGTATATTTGAAAAAGTAACCTGTTAGTGGAGCTATTCCTACCAAGCCTGCAAATCCACCAGAAATCATCATTGCTAAAATTGTCAATCTCGCAGGATTTGCACCGCTAAATTTTGCTGCCAAGGGGCTGGACCCTGTTGCACGTAAATCAAAACCTAAAGAAGTTTTCCAAACTATCCAATAATAAATTATGCCTATAAATACAGCACCAATAATAAATCCGTGAAGGTTTGGTAATTCTTCAATGCCTAAAAGTGCATTAAGAGAAGGGATTCTTGCGCTTTCAGGAAGCAAGTCTGTTTGAGGTGCTGTAGTTGATAGTTCTACTTTTTCAAAAAATATATTTGCTAAAAGATAAGCAATAATGCCAGTACCAATGTAATTAAGCATTATGGTTGATATTACTTCATGAACACCTTTTTTTACTTTAAGATATCCAGCTATTGCAGCCCAAAAAGCTGAGGTGATAACTGCTACAAAAATAATTAACGAAATATGTAAAAATGATGGTAAAGCTAATGTGGCTCCTAAAGCTGCAGAC
Source organism: uncultured Candidatus Actinomarina sp. (assembly GCA_902533795.1). Lineage (GTDB taxonomy): Bacteria > Actinomycetota > Acidimicrobiia > Actinomarinales > Actinomarinaceae > Actinomarina. The sequence goes on from CACAND010000004.1 coordinate 9,040, forward strand.
AATAATGATCCCATCAAATATTGAGATTCAACACCTATATTAAATAAACCCATTTTGAAACCAACAGCAACTGCAACTGCAGATATGTATAGTGGTACTGATCTATTTAATATTGAAACAAGGGACTTACCTGTTTTTCCGTAGTCATACATTATTCTAAAAGTTTCTAAAGGATCTTCACCTATTAGATACAACATTAATGTAGACAAACCAAATGCAACAATTATTGCAAAAACAGGAGCCAGTAAAGAAGTAAGTTTTAATGAAAATTTCATGACTTGATCCCGGTCATATAGCTACCAAGAATCTCTGGAGTGGCGTTTTCAGGATCTAATTCTTTCACAAGATTACCCTCATAAATAACATATAGTCTATCTGATAATCCGATCAATTCATCAAGATCAGCTGAAATTAAAAGAACACCTAGACCGTGATCTCTAGCAAGCCTAAGTTTATTCCAAATTAAAGATTGTGCCCCAATATCAATACCCCTTGTAGGCTGAGAAGCAATAAGCAGCTGGGGCTTGTTTTCTATTTCTCTTCCCACAACAAATTTTTGTTGGTTGCCCCCTGAGAGAGCGAGGGCAAGTGTTTCGTTTCCTGGAGTTCTTACATCAAAATTTTCAATTACAGTATTTGAATTTTTGTCAGCTTCTCCAAATTTAATATTTGAATATCTAGATTTATACTTGCTTGAAGATTGTTTTCCAAGGATTACATTTTCAGATAAAGAAACATCCATTAACAAACCTTGAGATTGTCTATCCTCAGGTATAAAGCTGATTCCCGATTCTCTTCGATCTCTTGTATTAAGATCATTGATGTTTTCTTGACCTAAAATTATTTCTCCAGATTCAATTTTATGAATGCCCAAGATTGATTCAGCTAATTCCCTTTGACCGTTACCTTCTACTCCTGCAATTCCAACTACTTCTCCCTCCTTAATTGAAAAATTGATACTTGAGAAAGCTTTTTTCCCATTTACTTCTTCGGCAGATAAATTATTAATTGATAAAATAATTTTTTCTTTTGATTGTTTTTCACGTTTTGGGGGGCTTGGAAGGTTTTGTCCAATCATCATTTCAGCTAATTCGATTTTGGAAACTGAGTTTGAACTTACTGTATCTATGTGCTTCCCACCTCGCATTACAGATATTTCATCTGCTATGTCAAGAACTTCGTCTAATTTATGAGAAATAAAAATAATTGTTACTCCGCTGTCCTTTAAATTTTTTAGATTGTTAAATAATTCTTTTACTTCTTGGGGAACTAAAACAGCTGTCGGCTCATCTAAAATCAAAATTTTTGCACCTCTAAACAATACTTTTATGATCTCAACTCTTTGTTTTTCACCAACTCCAAGTTCGTCAATCATTGAATTGACGTTTAAAGGCATTGAAAATTTTTCTGTAATTTGGTTTATTTCATCTGAATACTTTGATTTATTAAGGACTTTCAAAGATGCCCTGTCCATTCCCAATATTATACTTTCGAGAACTGATAGATTGTCAGCAAGCATAAAATGCTGATGTACCATGCCAATTCCCTTGGAAATCGCATCTTTTGGGGATGCAAAATTTACTTCTTTATCAAATATTTTTATAGACCCAAGATCTTGTTTTAACATGCCGTAGAGTATTTTCATTAATGTAGATTTTCCAGCACCATTTTCACCAACAATCGCATGAATTGTGCCTTCTTGAATTTTCAAATTAATTTTATCGTTAGCTTTAACGCCAGGAAAAGATTTAGATATATTGGATAATTCTATGGCTAGGGTCATAATTTTTATAAGTTTTTAAAAGTAAAGTCCCAAGAAATTATGTCCTGGGACTTTTACTTTAATTCCTATTACGGAGCAGCAGGTACTGTAATTTCTCCACTGATAATTTGAGCTTTATAGCCCTCAATATCTGAAACAATATCGTCTATCCAACCGCCTGTGGTTGAGTATCCAACACCGTCTACAGATAAGTCAAAGACTGTTACGCCTCCGGCAAATGTGCCATCGACAACTGCTTTAATTGTATTGTAAACAGCCACATCAACTCTCTTAATCATTGATGTAAGGATGTATGGTGCTAATTCTGATGAGACAGTATTAGCTTGATCTGCGTCAACACCAATTGCCCAAACTTTTGTTCCGGTAGAATCTGAAACTTCTTTTGCAGCTTCAAATAGACCATTACCAGCACCTCCAGCAGCATGATAAATTATATCTGCGCCTTCTTCATATTGTGCCAGAGCAATTTCTTTAGCTTTTGCAGCATCGTTAAATCCTCCAAAGTCAGGTGGATAAGTAACGTATTTTACATCTACTGTACATGTAGGACATGCAGCAGCAACACCAGCAGCAAAACCGGCTTCAAATTTTTGAATTAATGGAAATTCAACACCGCCGATAAAACCAATTTTGTTAGTTGTAGTTTTAAGTCCAGCAGCTACACCTACAAGAAATGATCCCTGCTCTTCAGCAAAAACCATACCTGAGACGTTTGCTGGTTCAACAGCAGAGTCAATAATTCCAAAAGATGTATCTGGATAAGCAGTTGCTACTTCTGTCATTGCATCAGCAAATAAGAAACCAACTCCAATTATTAGATCTTTTCCTTCATCAGCTAATAATGTTAAGAGTTCAGGTCTATTTTCTCCACCCTCATTCGGTTCGAGATCAATTCCATCAACTCCAAGATCAGCTATTGCTTTTTCTAATCCGGCGTATGCCATGTCATTAAAAGATAAGTCTCCTCGTCCTCCAATGTCATAAACAACACCTACACTTGCGGTAGGGGGAGCAGGTTCAGCTGGCGCAGCAGTAGTTGCTGGCGAATCAAGAGATTCTTGCGGCGCTTCTTCTGCTTCTTCAACTGTTTCTTCTGCAGTATCGGATCCTCCACAAGCAGTTAATATAAGGCCAAATACTATAAAAAGTACTAGCCATTTTGACTTCATTCGAGTCACGTTTACTCCTTGTTCAACTAGTTGTAGGTATAAAAATACCTTAAAAATCCCTGTTGGAATTTATAGTAGCAATTTTAAATATATTATCTTTTGATAAACGTTAAATTTTTATTACGAGTTGACAGATTTATTTAAGAGTCAGAGTCAGCAAAGTCAACTTCAGGCTCATTGGGAGCTTCTACTGATTCAAAATCTAGCTTGCCTTCTTTTTCGTTTAAGGAGACAATTATTGTTGAACCAGCCTTGTATTTTCCTTTTAAAAGTTCTTCAGATAATGGATCTTCTAGTAGTCTTTGAATCGATCTTCTAAGTGGTCTTGCTCCAAATTCTTTGTTATATCCTTCTGTTGCAAGATATTCTTTTGATTCATCAGATAAAACAATCTCTAAATCAGAATTTTTTAATTGCTTATGTACTCTATCAAGCATCAAGTCAACAATTTCTTTAACTTCATCAAGTGTTAATTCATGGAAAACAATTGTTTCATCAATTCTATTTAGAAACTCTGGTTTAAAATATCTTTTTAGTTCTTCGTTCACTTTTGATTTCATTTTTTCATATGAACCAGTATCAGATAAATTACTAAATCCGATATTTTTAGAAAGATCTTTTGTTCCCAGGTTGCTTGTCATAATTATCACAGTATTTTTGAAATCAACGGTTCTGCCTTGTGCGTCTGTCAATCTTCCATCTTCCAAAATTTGTAGTAATGTATTAAAAACATCTGGATGAGCTTTTTCAACTTCATCAAGCAAGACGACACTAAATGGCTTTCTTCTTACAGCTTCAGTCAATTGCCCGCCTTCATCGTATCCAACATATCCTGGGGGTGAACCAATCAATCTACTAACTGTATGTTTTTCCATATATTCAGACATATCAATTTGGATTAATGAATCTTCATCTCCAAATAAAAACTCAGCTAAAGACTTTGCTGTTTCTGTTTTCCCAACTCCTGATGGGCCTAAGAATATAAATGATCCCGATGGTCTTTTTGGATCTTTTAGTCCAGATCTCGTTCTTCTTATAGCTTTTGAAACTGCTGTTATAGCTTCATGTTGACCAACAATTCTCTTATGAAGTTCATTTTCCATTTCAAGAAGTCTTGCTGTCTCTTCTTGAGTTAATCTGTGTACCGGAATGCCAGTCCATTGAGCTAATACTTCTGCAATTTCTTCTTCGTCAATAACTAACTCGATATCTGATGAGCTAGAACCTTCAATAGAGTCAATTTCATCAAGCAACATTTTTTCTTGATCTCTGATTTGACCTGCTTTTTCGAACAATTGTGATTGAACTGCATCTATTTTTTGCTCTCTCAGATTTTTTAATTTGTCAGAAATCTCTTGTTTTTCAGCATCTAATGGCTTTTTGTAAACTCTCATTCGGCTTCCAGCTTCATCAATTAGATCGATTGCCTTATCTGGAAGAAATCTATCTGAAATATATCTATCTGCCATATTTACAGCCGAAGCAATTGCTTGGTCAGTAAATCGTACTCCGTGATGAATCTCATATCTGTCTTTAAGACCATCGAGTATCTCAATAGCATCAGATAGATTTGGTTCATCAACTTTTACAGATTGGAACCTTCTTTCAAGAGCAGCATCTTTCTCAAAGTGTTTTCTAAATTCTTCAAGTGTTGTTGCACCAACTGTTTGTAATTCTCCTCTTGCGAGCATTGGTTTAAGTATCGAAGCAGCGTCAATTGCTCCTTCAGCAGCACCTGCTCCTACTAATGTATGAATTTCGTCAATAAAAAGAACTATGTCCCCTCTTGTTTTTATTTCTTTAAGAACTTTTTTAAGTCGCTCTTCGAAGTCTCCACGATATCTTGAACCCGCAACAAGTGCTGAAAGATCTAGAGTATAAATTTGTTTTCCCTGAAGCGTTGATGGAACATCTCCAGAAATAATTTTTTGGGCTAAGCCTTCTACAATTGCTGTTTTACCTACTCCCGGTTCACCAATAAGAACAGGGTTGTTCTTTGTTCTTCTTGATAAAATTTGCATTACTCTTTCAATTTCTGTTGTTCTACCAATAACTGGGTCAAGCTTTCCTTCTTTAGCCATCCTTGTTAAATTTCTTCCAAATTGGTCAAGTATTGCTGATCCTGTACCTGATCCTGGCCTTTCTCTTCCTCCGGTTGATGCTGCCTGTGCTTTTTTGCCTTCGCCAGAATTAGAAATGAGCTTTATGACTGTTTGTCGAACCTGTGATAATTCAGCTCCTAATTTTTTTAGAACTTGAGCTGCAACACCTTCTCCTTCTCTTATTAGGCCAAGGAGAATATGTTCTGTTCCAATGTAATTGTGTCCTAGCTGAAGTGCTTCTCTTAAAGATAGTTCTAAAACTTTTTTTGCTCTTGGTGTGAATGGAATGTGACCACTAGGTGATTGTTGGCCTTCACCAATTATTTCTACGACCTCAGACCTAACGCTATCAATATTGATGTTTAACTCTTCAATAGCTTTTGCTGCATGCCCTTCGCCTTCTTGAATTAGACCAAGCAATATATGTTCCGTACCAATATAGTTGTGATTTAGTCTTCTTGCTTCTTCCTGGGCAAGAACAACAACTCTACGAGCTCTATCTGTAAATCTTTCAAACATAGTTATATATTAATAAGTCTCTGTTTATACATCTAAATGAAAATTACAACTATTTGTAAAACCATCTTATTCTCTAGTTATGGACTCAAAAGAACTTGAAAATATAATTCCCATACCGAGCATATGGGAGAACTTGAAAGAACTTGAAAAAAGATTGATTCAAGTCAGTAGTTCTTCTGATGCTTATCTGACTGAAATTTCACAGTATTTAATTTCAGCTGGAGGCAAAAGGTTTAGACCATTAATTTCCTTACTGGCTGGTGAATTGGGTGATGGAAGTAAAGAAAAAGTAATTGATGCTGGTGTTTCTGTCGAGTTAATACATTTAGGTAGCTTATACCATGATGATGTAATTGATGATGCATCTACTAGAAGAGGTGTTGAAAGCACAAATAAAAAATGGAATTCTACTTTATCTATATTGGCCGGAGACTATCTGTTAGCAAGATCTTCAGAATTAGCTGCGGAATCACTGGGTCTCGAATCTGTAAAGTTACTTGCTTCAACTTATGCGCAGCTTGTAGAGGGACAAACAAAAGAAGTCCAGTTTTCATTTGATACAAATCATGGAACAGATGATTATTTAAAAATTATTGAAGGAAAAACAGCAAGTCTAATAAGAACTAGCGCAAAATTAGGAGCAATGGCCTCAGGCTGCAAAGAAGAGACAATAAATTCAATTAGTAAATGGGCATGGCATAGTGGTATTATTTTCCAAATTACTGATGATATTTTAGATTTAAGTTCTGATGAAAAAACTCTAGGCAAACCTTCTGGTAATGACATAATTGAGGGAACTTATACATTACCTGTTTTAATTGCACTAGAAAAATACCCTAAAAAAATAAATAAAATATTGTTAGATGTTTCTGAAAATAGAGTAGAAGTTAATGAAGTAATTAATGAATTTAATAATGATGAAATAATTTCTGAATCTAAATTATTTTTAAAAACTCACTTAGAAAAAAGTGAAAGTGCGGCGATGGAAATTGATAATAAAATAATTAAAAACATTCTTCTAGACATAAACAATTATCTAATTGAAAGAAGTAATTAATTTTCTGGTTTTAAATGAGTGAAGGTTATGACTTCCCTTATTGAGGGGTTGCCAACCAGCATCATAATAAATCTATCTATCCCAAAGCCTAAGCCCCCAGTTGGGGGAAGACCATACTGTAAAGCCTCTACATAGTCTTTATCCTCTACGTGAGCCTCTTCGTCTCCAGCACTTTTTTTAATAGCTTGTTCTTTAAGTCTCAAAGACTGATCTTCCGGATCAATTAATTCAGAAAATCCATTGGCAAGTTCGCTTCCAAAAGCAAATAACTCAAATCTATCGGTTACACCTTGTTGATCTGTCTTCTCTCTTGCAAAGGGAGAGACTTCAACTGGATAATCTATAACAAAAGTTGGATCTTTAATTTCTTTTTCAATAAAATTTTCAAATAGTTCAAACACTAGAAGTCCAACCGTCTTAGCTTCAAAATCAATATTTTGATCAATTAATTTAGAGCTTAAATCTTCGAATTCTGAATTAAATTTTATTTCTATATCAAATTTTTCTGAAACAAGATCATACATACTTACTCTTTTCCATGGTCTGGAAAAAGATCCTTTTTCGCCATTAAATTCTAACTCTTTATTAATTTCTAGATTATCAAACACATATTCACACATATCTTCAACCATATCCATAACAATGTTCATATCCGCATAAGCTTGATAGCTTTCTAACATTGTGAATTCAGGTTGATGGGTTTGATCAATTCCCTCATTTCTAAATATTTTTCCTATTTCAAAAACTTTTTCAAATCCCCCAATTACTAACCTTTTTAGGTACAACTCTGGTGCAATTCTTAAATACATATCTAAGTTAAGAGCATTATGGTGTGTGAGAAAAGGCTTTGCTATAGCCCCACCGGCTTTTGATTGCAGGATTGGAGTCTCTACCTCAATGAATTCATTTGTATGAAGATATTCTCTTAATAGTCTGACAACATTTGATCTGGTTTGAAGAATTTTTTTGGATTCGGGATTGACTATTAAGTCAAGATATCTTTGTCGAAATCTAGTTTCTTTATCTTTAAGGCCATGCCATTTTTCGGGAAGCGTTCTTAAGCTTTTTGACAAAATCGTTGTTTCGTTTACTTTAATTGAAAGCTCACCTTTTTTAGTTTTAATTATCTCGCCATTGACAGCAATGATGTCGCCGATATCAAAATTCTCAAAAAGCTTTAAATAGAGCTCATCAATTTCTCCTGAATTTATTAACAGCTGGATCTTTCCAGATTGATCTAGTAAGTCATAAAATAATAATTTTCCAAATGATCTCGCATTTAATATTCTTCCTCGAATGGAGACATTGACTCCTGTATGTTCACCATCATCAATTTCAGAATGTTCTTTGATTACATCTGCTACTTTTACAGATTCATTAAATCTTGTAGGAAAAGAATTGGACGTCAGCTCATTCAGAAAGCTAATTTTTTGCTTTCTCAAGTCATAAATTTCTTTTTCTGATTTTGAAAAGTTATCCATTTAGTACAGCCTAATTATTCAAAAAATATATTTCTTCAAGTCCATTTAATGTTAAATCTTTTGAGTACTCTGTACCAACATTAAGTATTGGCTGAATAATCTCTCCTAGTCCGCCAGTTATAATTATTTTTGGGCTTATACCAAGTTCTAATATAATTTTTTCTAACATTGAGTCAATCATCGAAGCATGTCCAAAAATTAGGCCGCTTTGTACAGCTTCATATGTATTCTTTCCTACTACTGATTTTGGGTGTACTAGCTCTACTGACTTAAGCGATGAGGTCTTTGATGTCAATGCTTCAAGAGATATTTTGATACCTGGAGCAATTGATCCACCTAAATATTCCTTGTTTTCATTAACGACATCAAAAGTTGTAGCAGTTCCTAAATCAACAATTATTACTGACTTTTGAGCTTTTTTATAGCCTCCTACAGAGTTTGCTATCCTATCAGGACCGAGCTCTTTTGGATTATCAATATTGACTTTTAGTCCTGTTTTTATTCCTGGTCCTACAATATGAACCAACTTAGATGTAAATTTTTTTGTTGCCTCTGTAACACTATCTGTAATTTGAGGTACAACCGAACAAATAATGGAACCATCCAAATTTTCACTATTTACACTTTCAGGGTCAATAGTAGTTTTAAACATCATAAATAATTCATCAGATGTAATAGCTTTCCTTGTGGTGTACCTATAACTTTTCCATTCTGAACTATTACCTACACCAACAGTTGTTTCAGTATTGCCAACATCAATAGCAATGATATTCTTCATTTAATTTCCTCATATTTGAATCGAATATTATCAATTAACCTTACCCCTTCAATTAAAACAGCAATAATAATAACAAAATCTATCGAATCTCCTTTTGGTGGTGAAAATGTATTCATATCTAAAATTTCTAAATAGTCTAACTGAATGTTTTCTGAAACAAGTAATGATTTTGCTTTGTTATCGATTTCAATTAAATCTTTAGATTTTTCAAGTTCATTTTGAACTAAAAGTAAAGCTTTAAAAATATTTTCAGCTTGTTTCATGCCTTCTTTAGTCAATAGTTTATTTCGACTACTTAGAGCTAAACCTGTTTTGGTTCTCTCAGTTTTTTGCTCAATAATTCTTATATCGTATTTTTTATTCAAAATTAATTTTTTAATTAAAAATAATTGCTGTATGTCTTTTGAACCGAAAATCACAGTGTGTGGACGAATTAATTGAAAAAGCCTATTTACTACAGTTAGTACACCGTCAAAATGACCTGGACGTGACAAACCTTCATATTTATTGCCAATGTTTCCTGCGTATAAATTCTCAAATCCAGATTTTGGATATATGGTCTCTTCATCAGGTATAAAAGCAAAATCAACGTCTAAATCATTTAAAATCTTTACATCCTTTTCAATATCTCGGGGGTAATTAACAAAATCTTGTTCGTCATTAAATTGAAGTTTATTTACAAATATTGATACTACAGTTTTTAATCCAGTCTCTTTTGCTTTATGAATTAATGAGATGTGGCCATCATGAAGGGCACCCATTGTTGGGACTAAACAAATATCATTATGATTCTTAAGTAAATCAGTTGTTTTTAAAATTTTCATTCTTATCGTGCCCTTTAAGGTGCCCGTAATTATTTAGTATTAATGTTACCAAATTTGATTATTTTTTGACTATCTATTTTGTAATCATCATAAACAAATTCATCATAAAGTTCGGAAAGAGGAATTATTACAAAACTCCTATTTTTCCAATCATAATGTGGGATAGTCAACTTCTCTTTTTTTGAGATTTCGTTATTAAAAAAAATAATATCTATGTCTATAACTCTTGGGCCAAATCTAAAATTTTCTTTTCTGCCAAGCCCTTTTTCTATTTCTTTAATTTTCTTTAACAATTTGATCGAAGAGCTTCCAAACTCTATTTCTAAAATAATATTTAGAAATTTATTTTGATCTTCATATAAAATCGGATCAGATTCATAAATTGATGAAACTTTATTCAGCTTTGCTATTTTTGATATTTCTCTGACAGCATTTTCTAAATTTAATTTTCTATCGTCTATATTTGACCCAAGAGATAAGATAATTTTGTTAAAATTTTTCACTTACTGTCACGCTAACATCATCAACATTATCTTGTAATGGAGAGTTTGGTTTATGGATTGTTACAGTCATGGATGAAATTTTTTCGTGTTTTTTGAAAGAATTCAGAATGGTATAAGCTAGGGTTTCTAATAAATTAAATGAATTTTTTTTACAAATTGCAATTACTTCATTCACAAAAGTTTCGTAATTTATAGTTTCATCAAGACTGTCTAGTTTGTAGTTGCTCAAATTAATAATTTCTTCCTTAAGTTCAACATTCAAGTCGATTAAAAATTTTTGATTGTTTATTTTTTCCTCATCGTAAACTCCATGTTTTGCGAAAACAGATATCCCATCAATATTGATAGTCAGCGACATATTAACTAGTTGGTATTAAAGCAATTGCTTTAGGGGATAGAGGTTTTCCAAGTATCCTCTCAAGAATTGTACGAGAAAATATTGGGTCATCAAGAAGTTTTGAATAAATTAAATAGCCAGCCAAAATTCCCGGAACTTCTTCATCGAGATATTCTCGGTGGATTAGAAGCTTTCTCTCTTTATCAGACAATGCTTCTTTAATAGCTTCAAAAATTAAACTAATTGAATCAACCCCTACATTTTCACCAAGTGGAAAATGATAAGTACGGAAACCAACTTCTTGATAATTTTTTAAATTGAAATCCGAATCAAGTAAAGAAAAAATAGAATTTATTCCTTGGCTCTTGAGCCATTGAATCTCTTCTTCGCGTCTGATTTTTCTGGCTGTAAGACCACCGCCACCTATGCACTCTGATACAGCAAGTTTTCCTTCAATGATCCAAAAAAAATCGTTTGGTTTTAATCCTGCCATAATTTCCTTTAATCAGCCTAACATATTACGATACACAAATTATTTAATTATCTAGGTGTAATCTCAACATCGAAACACCTGATTTAAAACAGAAATCTTCCATTTCATTACTAGTCATTTTTAATAACTCTGTAAATTTTTTTTTAGAATAACCAACGATTACAGGGTAGGTATCAATCAGATTTTCCAACCCTAGGAATAATTCTGCAGAATCTTCAATTGTTTTTCCAAAACCAAAACCAGGGTCAATTGCAATTTGTTTTTCATTGATTCCTTTGTCAACTAGATTATCAACTTGCATTTGGAGATGAGAATTTACTTCTTCCACTATATTTTTATAATTCATTTTTTCATGAAGATAATTAGAATTTGGATTTTTATGCATTACGATCATTCCACATTTCTCTTCTTTTGCTATCTTTATCAACCTATCTTCTTTAAATCCAGTTACATCATTTATAATTAAGAATCCATTATCAATAGCTTTTCTGATTACTGATGGATTAAATGAATCAATTGAATAATCATGATATTCAGAAATATTTTGCAAGAAAAAATTAAGTCTTTTTGACTCCTCATTAGTATCTATTGTTTGAAATTTTGGTTTAGTTGACATACATCCAACATCTAATAATTTAATATCCCTTTTTTTTGCAATTTCAAATTTGCTTAGAAGTTTTTCTTGAGAAACATAAGTTCCATCACCAGAAAAAGAGTCATTCGTAACGTTAATTATTCCAATTTTTTTTGTTTTTATTGAATCTAGATAGTTATCCCAGTTGAACAAGTTAACTCATGTTTAAAGCAGCTTCTGCTCTTAATGAAGAATCCAGCTCATAAATCCCATTTGCATAAGTTGTAGTTATATCTCCAATAGAGTTTTCTGGGCTTAAAAGGTCAGAACATAAATGTTTTGCTTTAACTTTTATGTACGTACCTTGAGGTTCTAAATTTTGAAGAATTTTTTCACCTATCTCTTCAGTGAGTTTTTCCTGAAGAGTTAATTTACTAGATAAATTATTTACCAAGTCACTAAATTTAGATACACCTAGAATATTTTTTTCTGGCAAAACTGCAATACTTACTTCCCCAAAAAATGGAAACATGTGATGTTCACAAAAGCTAATGAATGGAATTTTGTTTATGTAAATAGGATGATTGTGGTTGACACCCTCTAAGTGGGAAAAAATAGAAGCAATATCTTTTTTTGGAAAATTAAATTTTTTTTCTAACTGAGTTAAGAACTTTTTTGCTATTAAATCAGTATTTTTATTTGGATCTTCCGATATTTTTGAAATAAAATCTGATAAAGCTTCCTCCAAGTAGGTATTTGTTTTGTTGATATCTTTACTCATGCCAATTTAAGATTTTTTCCTGAACCTGAAATTTGTACTTTTTTTATTTTATTAAAAATTCTTGCTACTTCTTCTCGATCTATTGTTTCTTTTTCCATTAAAACTTTGACCATTTCTTCCATCTGTTTTTTAAATTTTGCAAGTATTTTTCCTGCAACAATATGGGCATCACTTAATAGGCTTTTTACCTCTTCATCTATCGATGAAGCTACTTCATCAGAATAATCCTGCTGTCTTCCATAATCTCGTCCTAAAAATACTTCATTTGTGCCTTTGCCGTATAACATTGGACCTAGTTTTTCGCTCATTCCAAATTCCATAACCATCCTTCTTGCTATTTCTGTTGCTTTTTCTATATCGTTAGAAGCCCCTGTAGTTGGATCAGCAAATATCAATTCCTCTGCTACCCTTCCACCCATAAGCATCGCTAAACGATCTTTCAATTCTGCCTTTGAAGTGAGATATTTTTCACTGTCTGGAAGCGCTTGAGTATATCCTAACGCTCTTCCTCTTGGAATGATTGTCACCTTATGTATTGGATCAGCATTTGGAAGTGCCCATCCCACTAAAGCGTGACCAGTTTCATGATAAGCAATTATTAATTTTTCTTCTTTTGTTAAAATTTGACTTTTCTTTTCTGGACCAGCTAAAACTCTATCGATCGAGTTTTCAATATCTACTTTAGATATTATCTTCTTGCTTTTTCTTGCAGCAAGAAGTGCGGCTTCATTTAATAAGTTTGCAAGATCTGCACCAGTAAATCCCGGGGTTTGTTTAGCAATTATCTCTAAATTAACATTCTTTGCAATTGGCTTTTCTTTAGAGTGAACTTTAAGAATCTGAGTTCTTCCCTTCAGATCTGGTCTATCTACAATAATTTGTCTATCAAAACGGCCCGGTCTTAAAAGAGCAGGATCTAAAACATCAGGTCTATTTGTTGCAGCCATCAATATAACACCTTGGTTAGCTTCAAAACCGTCCATCTCAACCAGTAATTGGTTTAAAGTTTGTTCTCTTTCGTCATGACCTCCACCAAGACCAGCTCCTCTCATTCGACCAACAGCATCTATTTCGTCGATAAATATTATGGCTGGTGAGGAATCTTTAGCTTTTTTAAACAAGTCTCTTACTCTACTTGCTCCTACACCAACAAACATTTCAACAAAATCTGAACCTGAAATGCTGAAAAAAGGAACTTTCGATTCGCCTGCAACTGCTTTAGCAAGTAATGTTTTACCTGTGCCAGGAGGACCAACCAAGAGTACTCCCTTAGGTATTTTTGCTCCTAATTTATTGAATTTTTCTGGTGATTTAAGAAATTCTTTAATCTCTTCTAATTCTTCTTTGGCTTCTTCAGCCCCAGCTACATCATTAAATGTTATTTTTGGAGATTCTTCATCTAGTTCTTTGGCTTTTGATTTACCAAACTGCATAATTTGATTTCCATTTGATCTAACTTGAGAAAACATAAAAAACATAAAACCTGCAAGAAATATCCAAGGTAAAAACGCAATTAAATAATCTTGAATGCCTGCCGGCTCTGTGTCTGTGTTTAAAACTATACTCTGATCAATTAAAAGCTTAAATATTTCACCTTCAAAGCCTTCGGGGTATTCTGTTTTATAAACAGTATCATCATTAGCCAGTATGTATTCGACAGTATTAGATTGTTCCTTTATTGTTGCTTCTAGAACTAATCCTTCATTAATTTGAGATTGAAGTTCTGAAAATGTTGAACTTTCAGGAGAATTAATGGTCTGGTTGTACCTTTGGACTCCAAAAAAAATTAAAAGTCCTAAAGATATATATATAAACAGTGACCTATTTCTTTTTTTGTTATCTTGTTCTTTATTATCTTCCACATTTTAAATTTAATATATGTCTGAATAAATAAATAGTGAAAGTTATGATAAAACTAAGAATTATTTAGGTTATATAAATTATCTTTTTGTAGTGAAGCTTGTAAAAAATCCTTTTTTAATTTTTTTTCATTTTCTTTTGCTAGATCTGATTTTCTAAGTCCGACAATCCAGTAAAGATCATTGTCTACATAAACTATTGGCCAATTCTTTCTGAATGCATTATCTACTCCATAATTACGAAGAACTTCTGAGGCTTTAATCGAAATACCATCACTAATTATTTTTTCACCATTTTTTAAAAATCTAATATCAATATCCCGATTTTCTGGATGAGCACAATTCCAATTGTTAAATATCTCAATTTTATTAATTTTTTTAAATTCGAAAAATCCAATAAAAGAACTGTCCCCATCTTTAGCAACTTTTCTCCATTGATTATTTTCTAAGAATATAATTGAACCGCCTGAGTTGAAACAAATCCATTCTTTAAAAAAATCAAATTTCTTCTTCTCTTTGATTGATGAAGATATCTTTTCTATATCGTTTTTTTCTATGCTTTTCATTCCTAGAAAGTTTGCTATTTCATTTAAATAGAGTTGCCTTTCATTGCTGTTATGGCTTATTAATGATATTGGTATCTCTAAATAGCCTCTCGAAAATTTTATGTACTTTAAATAGTCTGTTTTATAATTTGTTCTAAGTTCTACTTCATTTGTCAAAAGTTCAACTTTTTCTTCAAATGAGCCAGGAAATTTTTCATTAATTTCAGGAATTAAAATGTTTCTAATCCAGTTTCTTACAATCTTATTATCCATGTTTGATGGATCATCAAAATAAATTAAATTATGTTTGTTTGCATAATCATAAATTTCTGTTTTTGAAATTTCAATCATTGGTCTTTGAATTTTTTTATTAATAGACTTTATCGATTTCAAACCCTCAAGTCGTGTTCCTCTAAATAAATTTATTAATAAAGTTTCTGCCTTATCAGAAAGGTTGTGACCTGTTATTAATATTTCTTCTTTTTTAAGATCAGAGAGTAAAGCCTTGTACCTTTCATCTCTCATCTTAGTTTCAGAAGATTTTGGATTTAATAAAGTTGGGAGTATTTTAAATTTTAAATTTAATGAATCTGCAATTTTTTCAGCGATTATTTCTAACTTTTTAGAATCTTGTTGGTTGTGTTGAACAAAAACAAGCCTTATTTTTACAGATTGTTTTGCCAATATATGAGCTAATACAGAACTATCTACTCCGCCGCTTAATGCAAGAACATAATTTTTAGACAAATCGATATTTTCAATAATTTTTTGAATGTTTGAGCTCATAAATTTTGCTCTATTTCTTTATAACTTTATATCTCTTTTTTGTGACCTGTCTAAAGTATTGGACAATATTTCCAATTATGACCAAAGTTGCAATTGCAACACTTGTTGGTATTAGAAACTTATATGTCCATTGAGGATCTTCTTGGACCTCTACTTCCTCCTCTATCACAATTGCAGGTATAGGAACTTGTTCATGTTCATCAGATATATTGGAGTAATCATAAGTGGATGAAAAAGCTGAACTACTTATAGATAAAATCAGTAAAGAAGAAAGTATAAATTTTTTCACATTTAAAGACTACACAATCCAAGAAAAAAAATAAATTTATATTAAATTAATTTTGAGCCGAAGGAGGGAATTGAACCCTCGGCCTGCTCATTACGAGTGAGCTGCTCTACCACTGAGCTACTTCGGCAATAAGGAGCAATTACAATTATAAAAAAATTTATAGATCTTCAATTTTTTCCCAATTGCGATCATCATGACCAAAATGAGAAAACAGTGTATCTTTTTTATAATTTACATTCAATAAATCCAAACGTTCGATGATCATTCCTGGCATCATATCAAACTTGGAGACAAAATCATTTAGAACTAAATCATCTTTTTTTGATGTATCAAATGTTTCAATAGATAATTCATAAGGTTCTGCTTTTCCAATTGCATAAGCTACTCTAACTTGGCATATTTCTGCCAAATTATGTGCAACAATATTTTTTGCTAAATGTCTTCCTGCATATGCTGCTGATCTATCAACCTTTGAAGGGTCTTTTCCAGAAAAAGCTCCCCCTCCTACAGGTACCGTTGGTCCATAGGCATCAACAACAATTTTTCTACCTGTTAAACCTGTATCACCTGCAGGTCCACCCTTTACAAATGATCCAGATGGATTCAAATCAAATTGGAAATCGTCATTTACTAATTTTCCAATCATTTCCTCAAGATTATTTTTTAAACCGTCAATATCAATATCTTTTTTATGTTGTGTAGAAATTACAACTTTTGTTTTTTTTCCACCAGTAGTTACTTGTACTTTTGAATCTAAGTCAAGACTTTCATCGTTATTTTGAATATCCCATAAGGACATTTGTATATTTCTACTGATATCAAATGTTTCAGGCATAAGTGATTTTGTCTCGTTTGTGGCATAACCGACCATAATGCCTTGGTCACCAGCTCCAAGATCTTCATCATCTTCGACTGCAGATCTTATCTCTTCTGATTGAGGAGTTAGTTCATTTTGTATTGTTAAATTATCTAGTTGAAAATCCTCAAAACTTGTTTTTATTGTTTCAGATAATGCCTCTTTAACTAATTTATTTACTGTTTCATCATCAATATTGGCAATTTCACTTATCTCGCCACCAACAACAACTAACCCTCCGTAAGATGTCCCTGTTAGAAAAGTCTCAACAGCTACCCTGGATTTTTTATTGTTTGAAAGTGCCTCTGTCAAAACATAGTCAGATATAAGGTCAGCTATTTTATCAGGGTGTCCTGGAGAAACTGTTTCAGCGGTTTTGTACATTTTTCCTTTATTTATTTCGCTCCTTTATATTAATTATTTATTGTAAATTCTGCTTTAAAACTTTAATCTATTTATTTGTTATCCTCTTTTTATGTCCTCTGAGATAAAAAAGATTTATAATTTACTATTCTCAGTTGGTTTCTCTTCTATCGGTTTTATTGCAGCAATTACTGTCACTGCTTTGGCAGTAAGAGAAGTTACTACTAATCCGTATTTAGTTGGGATTCCAAATGCACTTGGTGTTGGGGGGGCGTTTGTGGGTACGCAGATTTTTGATTATTTACAAAAGAAATATTCAAGAATGCTTGCTTTAGCAAATACTTTTTTTGTTGGAGCAATAGGGGGTGTTGTTTGCTTTATGAGTCTTTTAACAAATTCATTCAACTTACTTATTGTAGGAGCTTTTGTTTTAGGCATAGGACAGTCTGCTTCTTTGCAAACAAGATACGCATCATCGTTTATTGTTAAAGAAGAGTTCAGAGCAACTGCTCTTTCACTTGCTGTGTGGTTTTCAGTTTTTGGTTCAGTCTTTGGACCAAGAATGGTTGGACAATACTCTTCTACATTTAAAAATATTTTTGGATCAGAATTAATTGTTGCCTATTTTATTGCAACGATTGGTTTTTTGCTTGCAGGGTTTTGCGTAATAGGACTCACAGATAAAAGTAGTTTATTGAGATTGCCTGTAGTTACCGAAAATACCTCTTCAAAAACTAAGCTCGATAGTAAAGCAACCCAATTAACTGTGTTGTTAGTTGTTAATCACTTTGTAATGGTGATTATCATGGCTGCAACTCCTTTACATGTTCAAGATATAGGTGAAAACATACAGGTCGTTGGTACAATAATAAGCTACCACACCCTTGGAATGTTTGTTTTCTCACCCATACTTGGACGATTTGTGGATAAAGTTGGTTCAAAAAAAGTATCAATTACTGGTGGGTTTATTCTCTTAATAAGCTGTATTTGCGCATTAAATACTTCTGATATATTCCTATTACATTTAAGTTTATTTTTATTGGGTCTTGGGTGGAATTTTAACTTTGTTTCTATTAGTTCTGAAATTTCTAAATACTCAATAGAAAAAAATACAAACCTTAATATAAAAAGCGATTCATTCGTATTTGTAGGCAGTGTGTTTGCCCAGTCATCTTTAGGACTAACCTACACATTAATTGGCTTTGAGGGGCTAGTAATATTTGGAACTCTAGCAGCCATTTTTTTGTTATTCAATTTAGTCAGACTTTCTTCAAAACTATTGACTTAAAGTTCAAATACCTTCAGATTCCAGAACTAATTTGTTTATTGCTATCCTTGGCCTTATTCCCAAAGATATGTCCTCAATAAAATTTGTTAATAGTTCAGAATACCTGAATTCAACTTTTGTAAAATTTGTTGTTGATAAAATATTATTCACTAAATATTCAATTGATTTTTCAAGAATATTTAAATTACTATTTGAATCTACATTAATTTCGTCAATAGCATTTTCTAACTTAATCAAATTAAACATCTTTTCATTGGCATTTTGTTGAGGATGCTTCAAGTTTTGTAAAATCGAAGTTATTAAACTTATTTCATCACTAAGGTTCTTGATCAATAGACTCTCCTCCATATCTAGAAAATTTATAATATCTTCAAATTCAAAATCATATGTATAGGTGTATTCATCATCTATATATAAAGTTCTACAGCGGCTTTTAAGTGTTGGTAACATATTTTTTATTGAATCATCTTTTGAATGTGACCAGTGTCTTCCATTTGAAGTAATTATAAATATATTTGAGCTTGAAGGCTCTTCTAAAGTTTTCAATAGAGCGTTTGATGCTTCTTCGGTAAGGGACTTTGTCGGAGGAAATATAAATATTTTATATTTAGCTTCAATTGGATAGATGCTTTCATTAGTTATTACTTTTCTAATATCATCAACACCTAATGTATTAATATTTTCAGATGTAACAACTCTTATATCTGGATGCTCAAGGATGTCATTAGAATTAAATAATAAATTAGATGAAAAAGCTTTTGCCTGATCAATTAAATAGCGGGAAGAGCCAGAAATCAAAAGATATGAGTGAAAAGGTTTTGATGATTCATTTGATAATTTTGAATTAAGTTCAATCAACATCTAACCATTCATATATAATTTTTGTATTAAATTCAAAATCTTGAGTTGCATCCAAGACTAAAAAATCATCTTCAAATTTTTCGGCTAATTCTAAATAACCGTCTTTTACTTTTTTAAAAAAATCTATATCAGAACTTCCAATTCTATCATTTACTTTTTGACGTTTTAGTGATATCTCTGGATCAATATCTAAAAGAATAACTTTTTCGGGCCAATAGCCGTTTATAGCAATATCATTTATGTTATATATTTTTTCAAAACCTAGGCCTCTTCCGATTCCTTGGTATGCCACTGAGGAGAAAGCACTTCTGTCAGAAATTATTTTTATCCCCGCCTCTATAGATGGTCTTATTACTTCTTCTACTAAATTTGCTCTATTGGCTGAAAATAAGAGGGCTTCGGTTAAAGGCTCGACTTCGTATTCATGACTCAGTAACAGATCCCTTATCCCTTCACCAAGTTTTGAACCTCCTGGCTCTCTTACTATTTTGTAATCTATTTGCTTGTTTTCTAGATGATTAGTTAATGATTCAATATAACTAGTTTTACCAGACCCATCCACTCCCTCAAAAGCTACATAATTTGTATTCAAATTTTTATTCCTTTTCGTCTAGTTTCAACTTTATCTTATTAAAGTTTGATTTTTCAATACCAAATTCATTAAAAATACTTCTGTATCCGTTTATAAAATTTAAAATCCCAGAAATAAGTATCAATATCGAACTTCCAATTAAGACTAGATAAACTCCATCTTGACCAAAAATACCATCTAAATAATTTGCAATAATACCTGACAATAAAAAGGAAATTAATAATGCGAGCCTTCCAATGGTATAAAAATTCCCAAACACTCTTCCTCTAATTTCAATACTTGTAGATGCTTGCAAAAAACTTATTGTTAATAAGTAAACTCCTCCTGTTCCAAGGCCTGAAATAAAAACAGATAATAAAATAACAAAAAAATCAATTGATCTAAATGCTAATAAAAGGGAAATGCCAACTAGCATCATTGAAATTCCAATTAAAAAGTTAACTCGATTAAAACTTGTAACAAAATAGCTTAAAGTCAACATGCTTATTAAAATTCCAGTTCCAAATGAAGCGATCATAAATCCAAATGAACTCTCGCTAAAACCCAGATCAACTGTAAGGAAAGTATGTCCTAATATAAATAACGTACCTGCTCCAATCAAGCAAAACGAAATTGAAAATGAGATATTTCTAATATCTTTAGTTTTGAAAAAATAATCTAAGCCATCTTTGAAATTTTTAAATGAAACATCAGGTTTTTTATTTAATGTATTTTTATTTTGATTTTTTAAAAAATAAAGAAGTATCGCAGAAGCCATAAACGTCAAAGTATCAAATAAAAATATGATTGATCCACTCCATCTGTTACCAGTTTCATTTATAAGTTCTAAACTGTTCCAATCACTAACAACTCCCAGAGCTAATGATGCAATAGGCAATGTTGCATATGTACCGATTGCAAATAAAGAATTTGCTTTTACAAGATTTTCTTTATTTACTATCTCAGGAACTACAGCCTCTCTAGAAGGTTGTCTTATTAGTGAAAATATTTCAGATAAAAAATTTATTAAAAATATTGAATACAAATTATCTGCAAAAAATAAAAACATAACAAATATCATTCTTATAACATCGCAAAATATCATGATCATTTTTTTGTCGTATCTATCAGCGATTAATCCAGCGAATGAAGATAAAAGAGCTGGAACAATTCTTGCAATTAATGGAACGATTGCTGTAAGCTCAGAATTTCCCGCTTCAGTTCCAAGATAGCTAGCCAATGCTACTGACCCAAAGAGGGTTGCCCAGTCTCCAAAGCTTGAAATTGTTCCGGACCACCAGAGTAAAGAAAACTGAGACTTTGAAAAAATTTTTATTTTATCCATTGCTTATATAATCACTATAAATCGAATTGAAAATACTTTTTTTCTAAAATCCTGTACTTTTACCAAAATACTGTTATCAATAAGGACATGTCAAAACCTTTAGTTATAGTTGAGTCACCTACAAAAGTTAAAACTATATCAAGAATTCTTGGTGATGAATATGTAGTTAAATCAAGCGTAGGTCATATTAGAGACCTTCCAAGAAACACAAAATCAATTCCTTCTTCATTTAAAAAAGAAGATATTCTTTGGGGTGCTGTAAAGCCAAATCAATTTGAGAACATATATGTGATTCCAGAAGATAGAAGAAAAATAGTAAATGAACTAAAAGACTTGGCCGACAAGGCAACGGATGTCTACTTAGCTACTGACGATGACAGGGAGGGTGAAGCAATTGCATATCACCTAAAGGAATCACTTGAATTAAAAAATGAACCTAAACGAATTAAATTTAATGAAATTACAGATACCGCAGTACTGAATGCAATGAAAAATCCCGAAAAAATTGATATTGGAAAGTTCAAATCTTACGAAGCAAGAAGAACGCTTGACAGGATGATTGGTTATGAAATATCACCAAAATTGCGAGATCTAGGAGGGGCGTTTATTTCTACTGGAAGAGTTCAAGGACCAGCGATTAGATTGATTGTTGAAAGGGAAGAGGAACGTTTAAGTTTTATTAAATCTGAATATTTTGAAATAAAGGCTGATTGTAAGAGTTTAGGGTTCGAATTTATATCAAATCTTAAATCTTTAAATGGCATAAAAATTTCGACCTCTAAAGATTTTGATAAAAAAGGAAAAAAAATTTCAAAGGACAGGAGATATTTGAATGAGGAAGAAGCGAGAGACATTGTTAACATACTTAAAAATTCTGTAGCAAATATATCAAATATTAAAGAGTCTCAAAGAACTGGGAAGCCTCCAAAACCCTTTAAGACAACAAGTTTGCAAACGTCTGCGAGAAATAATCTTGGATTTCAACCAGGCAAAACGATGGGTATTGCACAAAAACTTTATCAAGAGGGATTAATAACATATATGAGAACAGACTCAATTAGGCTTTCAGATATTGCAATTAAAGCTTCCAGAAAATATATTGAGTCGAATTTTAGTAAGGAACATCTTCCTTCTACACCAAATTATTATGGCGATAGCAAAAATGCACAAGCAGCTCATGAAGCTATTAGGCCATCAGGTGAAAAATTTAAAACGCCCGAAGAGTTATTAAATAAATATAAAGAAGACAGTGATGAGTATAGGCTATACGAACTAATTTTTAATATAACCATCGCGTCACAAATGTCAGAAGCTAGAGGAGTAACAAAGACGATAGACATAGAAGTAAACGATGAGATTTACGAAACTATTTTATTAGGAATTTCTGGGACAACATGGGTTTTTGGAGGATACAGAGATATAGCTAAAAACCTAAGTGAACAATCACAGGAGCTACCAAATTTAAAAAAAGGTGACAAGGTTGAAATAATTAATTCAGAATATGAACAAAAATTTACAAATCCACCAAATAGATATTCCTCAACATCACTTATTAACAAATTAGAAGAACTTGGTATTGGGAGGCCTTCAACATACGTTTCAATAATCCAAAGCATAACATCAGTTTTTATAAATTCAGACTCAAGCTTGAAACCCAGAATAATAGCAATGGCAATGATTAATAATTTTATGAAACCTTATTTTGATCCCTACATAAATTATAAATTTTCAAAGGAAATGGAAGACAAGTTAGATGAAATATTAGAAAGTAAATCTCCTGAAGAAGCAAAAATAGATTTCTTAAAAGATTCCTATGAGAAAATTCAAAAACATGTAAATAAATATGGTGAGCCTGACCCGATTTCCCTAACATCATATCCACTTCCATTTGATACTCGATATGTACTAAAAACTGGTCGCGTCCAGGATAGAATCGCCTATCCATATTTACAGAGAGATGATGACTTTTATATAGGGTTACCTCCTGACATAACAATCGAAGAACTAGATGAAACCTATATAAATGAAGGCGAAAAACAACAAGAAGCAAGTCTTCTTAAAGAGCGTAGAGTTTGTGATTGTAAAGAATGTGAAACTCCTATCTTTATAAAACTTGGTCCAGGTGGAGGATATTATTTTCAACACGGCATAAAAGAAAAGGGAATTAGGCAACCAAAATGTCCCTACAGGAATATGATAGGACCTATTTTCGAAGATGAGGATCCTGACCTACTTGGTCCTGAAGATGCATATAAAAGGTTTAATTTGTCGACCAAAAACCCGCGTCTCGTATGTGAAGAAAATGGCTGGAGTTACATGACAGCTGTAGGGCCTTATGGAGGATTTGCAATCAAACAGAGAAATAGAGAAGTTTTCGATATTAATGACCTTAAGGAAATGAAAAAAAACGAAATAGTAGAACTAGTTAACTCTGAAAAGTACCAAAAAATTATGAACTTGATTAATGGAGAAACAAAAAATATTCCTAAGAGTTTAAACAAAGATGAACTCCTCGAAAGAATTAAGGAAACATATTTGATTAATGAGAAGAGTATTAAAAAGTTATCAAAAGATAGTTTGGTAAACTTGGCAAAACTTCTAGACATTGTTTTCTATAGAGGAAGATTCAGAATGAAAACTGAGGATGCAACAAAAAATAATTTGATTAATAAAATAGTTATTGATAAAAAAAATAAACCGCTTGAAACACCCCAAAAAGCTTTAACTATTGATAGTTCTGAAATTTTAAATGTATTTGGCGATAGTAATAACTAAAAATTATTCATATATTTGATTCAATTTTATCTATTAATTTTTCCCAGTTATAAAAGTCACCAACAAACTTTCTACCTTCTAATCCAAACTCTTCAATCTTTTCCGGGTTATTTATAAAATAAAGGATTGACTCCTTAAGTATTTTTTTATCCCCAGCTACAAATCCAGTTTTACCAGGAATAATTGTTTCAATTGCGCCTCCAGACGCACCTACAATTACTGGAACACCGTAGCTTGCTGCTTCTAAATAAACTAATCCAAGGCCTTCAAACTCAATTCCAAAATATTTTGACTGAGATGGCATAGCGAATATATCAATTGATTTGTAAAAGTTAGAAAGATCGTCTTCACCTTCGTCCTTTAAGAAAGAAATGTCAGCAGCAGATACATTTGATAATTTCTTTAAATAATTTTCTTGTTTTCCGAATCCAAATATTTTTAGCTCAATTGGAATACCTGCTTCTCTGATTTCGTGAGTTACATCAATCAGCCAATTTATTTTTTTTCTAGAAACAAGTCGACTCACAACTCCAATAATTATTTTTTCATTTACTTCGTATTCTTTTTCAAAATTTGGTATGTCTATTCCTGCACCAATATTATGGATTTGAGTCTCTGTTATATCCTCTAACTTTTTACGTGAAAAATCACTTACTGTAAAAATTTTATTCAAATTATTAAGATTTTTTTTCAATATTGTTCTAATGATTGGAAAATAATTTAAAACATTAAATTCTGCACCGTGGCAAATCATAAATTGTGGAATTTTCACATTTTTAGGCGAATCGGGAATGTCTAATGTGTTTAATTTATTTACAAATAGAAAATTTGGGTTGCTTGAGCCATGTAAGATAATGTCAAACTTATTTTCATTTATTATTTTTTGTACATCTGAGAATACTTTATTTGGATTCCACAAAAAATTTTCAGCTGATTTAAATGTGTTCTCACCAGTAATCCATTTAGGTCCATACACAAAAATATTATTTTTCGAATTTTCTGAAAGATTAGAAAGGTAGGTAGTAATCCCACCTTTTTTTGGTTTCCAGTCGTTAGTAATGAGTAAAATATTCATTTGTTAAAATTTATGTGTTTAAATATGTTATCAAAAAGCTGATGCAAATATAAGACTTACTATTGTCATGACTTTAATAACGATATTCATTGCCGGTCCTGAAGTATCTTTGAATGGATCTCCAATGGTATCCCCTATAACAGCTGCCTTATGTTCTTCAGATCCCTTACCAGCACCCCCACCAGCTTCAATATATTTTTTTGCATTGTCCCAAGCGCCACCGGAGTTAGCCATAAATATCGCAAGCAAAAATCCAGTTACGAGAGCACCAGCTAAAAAACCACCTAAGGCTTCTTTATTCCAAAACCCGATTACTAGAGGTAAAACAATTGCTAATCCGCCTGGAAGCAGCATTTCCCTTAATGCCGCTGTAGTAGCAATATCTACACACTCTTCATATTCAGGAACGACACCCTCTTTACCTTCTCTTAATCCAGGTATTTCTCTAAATTGCCTTCTTACCTCTTCAATCATTTTAAAGGCAGCTCTTCCTACAGCATTTATTGTCATTGCTGCAAACAAAAATGGGAACATCCCACCTAGAAACAATCCAAGAGTAACTTCTACTTTTGTAATGTTTAATCCAGATTCAGCCAATCCTGCACTTTGTACAAATGCAGAAAATAAAGCTAGAGCTGTTACAGCAGCTGATCCAATTGCAAACCCTTTTGCGATAGCTGCGGTTGTGTTTCCTAGAGAATCTAATTCATCTGTTGCTTTTCTTACTTCAGGATCCAAATGGGCCATTTCTGCTATACCTCCTGCATTGTCTGCAATAGGTCCGTAAGCATCTACTGCTACAGTAATACCCAATGTTGCTAGAACTCCAATAGCTGCAACTGCAACTCCATATATTCCACCACCGTCACCTAAAGCCCAATCTCCCGCTGTATAAGCACCAAAAACTCCAAAAACAACAACAATTACCGAGAAAGCTGCAGATCTCATGCCTTCCGATATTCCTGAAAGTACAAGAGTTGCCGGACCCGTCTTTGCTTGATCAGCTATGCTTTTAACAATTGAGTGGTGATCAGATGTAAACCATTCTGAAATTTGACCTACAGTTATACCTACTAATAAACCAATTATTACCGAGAAAAAAAGGCCGATTGGGTTTTCAGAGTAATCCGAAAACATTGTGTTGGAAAGAAAGAAAACTCCTATTGCGGTTAAAGCTGCCGCTGAATAAGTTCCTCTATGTAAAGCTTGTGCAAGTTTTCCCTCTTTTGGTACTACAAGAAATGAGGAAACGATTGAAGCTAGCATTCCAATAGTGCCAACAGCAAGTGGAAAAAATAATAACGAAGGCAATGTATCTGAATTAGAAAATACTATTGCAGCATAAGCTAATGGCGCGACTAGTGACCCAACATAGCTCTCAAATAAGTCTGCACCCATACCAGCAACATCTCCAACATTGTCACCAACGTTGTCAGCAATAGTTGCAGGATTTCTAGGATCGTCTTCTGGAATTCCAGCCTCTACTTTTCCAACTAAATCAGCTCCAACATCAGCAGCTTTTGTGTAGATTCCTCCTCCAACTCTTGCAAAAAGAGCAATCGAAGAACCTCCTAAACCGATTGCGGCCAAAATATCATAAGCATTTTCAAGTTCCAATAAGTCAACAAAAATCCAATATCCAAGACCTACTCCCAACAAACCTAAGCCAGCAACCGAAAAACCCATCACCGCTCCACCTCTGAATGCGACTGGTAAAGCCTTAAGTGTTCCTCCGTCTCTTGCAGCTTCTGTTGTTCTGCCATTAGCTGCAGTTGCTATTCTCATTCCAATAAATCCAGCTAACGATGAAAATAATGCACCACCAATGAAAGATACAGATCCCCAAACTCCGAGATCAGTAAGAGTTGGGATTAAAATAGCTAAAACTATAACAAAAATACTTATCCATGAATATTGTCTTTTCAAGAATGCCATGGATCCTTTTCTGATTGCATCGGAAAGATTACTAACTTTTTCATCAGAAACATTTATAGACAATATTCTATTTGCAAAATAAGCTGCCAAAAGCAAGCCCATAATTGCCGCAACTATAGATCCTTGATAGTTTAAAAGCATTTGTTTTCCCCCAAATTATTGAATAAATATATATTAATTAGATTAATTCTTTTTGTTAGTCATTCTACAACAGGTGTTTCAAATCTTTCATCATCATCTCTTTCGGAAATTGGAACTTTTTGTAAAATTCTATTTAACAGTATTGGTGCAATTACAGTTGTGACTATGACCATCCAAATAATTATGGAGATAATATCTTCAGTGATTATTGAAGATAATGTTGTTGTAGCAACAGCGACAAAAATAAGACCCACTTCGCCTCTTGGTGACATCCCAATTCCAATCAAAGAAGTATTGAATCCTTTACCCATGGCACCTAGGGCTGAGACATACTTCCCTACAAATGCTAATAAACTGACCAACATTCCATATAGAAAAATTTCCAATGAAGCCAGTGTCTGAATGTTTACTTCCGAACCAATATAAACAAAAAATATTGGAACTAACAAGAAGTTCAAAGGCTTCATTTCTTCCCTAATCCTGTGTGTCATTTTAGATTCTGCGGCGATTACTCCTCCAGCAAAAGCTCCAACAATTGGATGTAACCCAACAAAGTGAGCAGCAGCACCTAATAACATTGCAAAAATAAAGCTTCCAGTTATAAATGTACCTGGAGAGGGGATTTTTACTAAGAAGTTAAAAACTATTGGAGAAATTTTTCTACCAATGACTACGACTGCAATTAAAAATCCTATGGCCTTGCCGCTAATAATTGCAAGATCAATAAGGGCAAAATCTCCTGAACTAGTAAGAAGTCCGGCAACAACAGTCAGAATTAATAATCCTAAAATATCGTCAACAACTGCTGCTCCAATAATTGTTTTAGCTTCTTTTGTTTTAAGGGCACCCAAATCCCCAAATACTCTTGCGGTGATTCCAACAGATGTTGCTGTCATGGCAGCCCCAACAAATAGAGCAACTTCAAATTGATTGACTCCACCCAAGCCGAGTGCATAAATTGATCCAAAACCAAGTGCAAATGGGGCAACAACACCTATTAGTGCAACAATTATTGAGGTTGATCCAAGCTCTACAAACTCTTCTAAGTTAGTTTCTAATCCAACTTCAAATAATAAAAGAACTACTCCAATTTCGGCAAGAGTAGAAATTACATCGCCCTTTTCAAAATGTGGTAACAATCCAAGACCGTAATATC
This sequence comes from uncultured Candidatus Actinomarina sp., assembly GCA_902533795.1. Lineage (GTDB taxonomy): Bacteria > Actinomycetota > Acidimicrobiia > Actinomarinales > Actinomarinaceae > Actinomarina. Next base: position 37,286 of record CACAND010000004.1, read on the forward strand.
CAATAATGATTCCAGCCACTAGCTCTCCGATAACTGCTGGCTGATTTATTCTTCTCATTAACTCAGCGCCAAATTTTGCAGCAACTAAAATTATTGCTATTTCTAAAAATTTTTCAATAATTGTTTCCATGATCGTCTAGTTTAAATGAGAAGTGAATAAATGATAATGATTAAAACTTAAAGTAGAAAAATAATATAATTTGTTAATAATATGGGAAAAACATTATTTGAAAAAATTTGGGATAACCACCTTGTAGCTTCGATAGACAAAAATACAAATTTGATATTTGTAGATTTGCATCTCGTACATGAAGTCACCTCTCCCCAAGCTTTTGATAGTCTGAGAATAGCCGGAAGGAAAGTAAAGTATCCTGAATTAACTCTTGCAACAGTTGACCATGGTGTACCAACTTCAAATAGATTACTTGGTATAAAAGATCCCTTATCAAAAATACAAATTGATGCGTTAGAAAATAATTGTGAGGAGTTCGGTGTTACATTGTTTGGAATAAACGATCCCCGTCAGGGTATCGTTCATGTAATCGGACCTGAGCAAGGTATAACACAGCCTGGAATGACAATTGTATGTGGGGACAGTCATACGGCTACTCATGGTGCATTTGGAGCGCTAGCGTTTGGCATTGGGACGTCTGAAGTTGAACATGTTCTTGCTACTCAAACCTTAGCAATGGCAAAGCCAAAAACGATGAAAGTTGAAGTCGTTGGAGATGTCTCTGATGGTGTAGGGCCAAAAGATATAATATTAGGAATTATTAGAAAAATTGGTACGGGTGGTGGAGCTGGACATGTTATTGAATACGTTGGTGACGTAATAAAAAATATGAGCATGGAAAATAGAATGACTATTTGTAACATGTCAATAGAAGGCGGTGCAAGAGCAGGAATGATTGCACCTGATGAAACAACTTTTAATTATTTAAAAGATAAAAATTTTGCTCCAAAAAACAAAGATTGGGATGATGCAATTAGAGAGTGGAGTGATCTTTATTCTGATAATGATGCAGTGTTTGATAAGGTCGTAACTATAAATGCTAGTGATCTTGAACCCTCTATTTCCTGGGGTACAAATCCTTCACAAGTAATTTTTGTAAATGATACTATCCCATATCCTGAAGATTTTAAAGATGAATCTGATAAAGAGGCAGCAAGTAGAGCTCTGGAATATATGGATTTGCAAGCTGGAGAAAAAATAAACGAAATTAATTTGGATAGAGTGTTCATTGGTAGTTGCACAAACGGTCGTATTGAAGATTTAAGAGAAGCTGCTCAAATAGTAAAAGGAAAAAAGTTGCAAAAACTGTAGGTGCAATGGTTGTACCTGGTTCCACCCTTGTTAAAAATCAAGCAGAGGAAGAAGGTCTGGACAAAATTTTTATTGAAGCAGGATTTGATTGGCGTGAGGCAGGATGCTCTATGTGTCTTGGTATGAATCCAGATATATTAAGTCCAGGAGAAAGATGTGCATCTACATCAAATCGAAACTACGAGGGAAGACAGGGTGCCGGAGGAAGAACTCATTTAGTAAGTCCAAAAATGGCAGCTGCAGCTGCACTGCACGGAAAATTTGTTGATATTAGAGATCTTTAAAATGAAAAAAATAAATGATATAAGCTCAACAATGCTTCCTTTAAATATGTCTAATGTTGATACAGATCAAATTATGCCAAAACAATTTCTTAAGCGGGTTGAAAGATCGGGCTATGGTGAGTTTTTATTTTTTGATTGGAAAAAGGATCCAGATTTTTCACTTAACAAAAAAGAATATCAAGGATCAAAAGTTTTAGTAGCAGGAGATAATTTTGGAACTGGTTCATCACGAGAACATGCTCCTTGGGGCCTACAAGATTGGGGATTCGATGCAATCATTTCAACCAAATTTGCAGATATATTTAAATTAAATTCGATAAATATAGGACTTTTACCAATTGAAGCATCTTTACAAAATGTTGAGGGCCTCTTTGAAAAAATTGAGAAAGATCCAAGCACAAATATACAGATATCAGTTGAAAACAAATCTGTTAAATGTGAGGAAATTGAATTTATGTTTGATTTGGATGACTTCTCGCAAAAAAGAATTTTGGAAGGACTAGATAAAATTGATATTACCCTTGATTATATGAGTGATATTGAAAACTTTAATGAATCAAGAAAAAATTGGAAACCTAAACTAGCTTAGTTACTGGCAAGCTCAAGCTGTCACCAACCTCAACGGATAACAACATTCCATTATGTATCTGCAAAGAAGGTCTTAAATTTGGATTACTTTTATATTTTTCAAACCAATCCTCAATAAGCAAATCATCAATGTAATTTTGCAAAATTGTAGAAAGTTCTATTGAGGATGTTTTTGGAACTGCCCCTGGCAAATTTGCAATCGCTGAAATTATTACCCCGTTTCTTATTTCAAATGGTTCACTGTGTGTATTTGGTTTTACATTTTCAACACACCCCCCTTGATCAATTGCAACATCTATGATTACTGTGCCTTTTTCCATTTGGTCTATGTCTTCTTCGGTAATTACAACAGGAGGCTTTCTTCCTGGCAATAGTACAGCTCCTACAACAAGATCTGCCGATCTAACTTCATTTTTTGCTTCTTCACTCCCACCAATTATTGTTGTTATTTTGTCTTGATATTTATTTTTTAATTCTGTCAAAATTTCTTCATTTAAATCTATTGCAACAACAGAAGCTCCAATTTGAATAGATTTATCAATTGAGGCTCTACCTACTTCACCACAGCCAATAACAACTACCTTTGAATTACTCTCGTCTGAAATTGAAGGTAATAATAGCCCTTTGCCTTGTGAAGAATATTCCAAGAATTGCATTCCTTTTTGAATTGCTAGGTTTCCAGCTATTTTAGACATAGGTATCAAGAGAGGATACTGATTTCCATCCATAATCATTTCAGTAGCAATACCCGTTAACTTTTTTTCTAGAAGCCTTTTTGTCATTGATAAATTAGAGGCTAAGTGTAAGTATCCAAATAAAACATGTGATGGTTTCAAAAGATTAAACTCTTGTTCTTGTGGTTCTTTTACCTTACAAATTATTTCGGAAGATTCATATAACTCTTCAGCAGATCCCAATATTTTTGCACCCGCAGATTCATAATCCTTATCTGAAAATCCAGAACCTTGGCCCGCACCCGACTCAACAAATATATCTGCAAGACCCGTGAATTGTGTTAAGTGTTTGGGTATTAATGCTACCCTTCCTTCATCTTGTTTTACTTCTTTTGGCACTCCAAGTTTTTTAATCATTCGATGGAACTGTCTCTTTTAAGTGTTTGTCTAAATATTTCATGAAAGGCGTTCCTCCCGTTCCAACAACATTTGAATTATTTTGGTTAGATAGTGATTGTTCATGTATATATATCCTTGCGTACTCCAAGTGTTTATTTCTAAAAGTATGTACTTCATTAATTATTTCGTCAGATAATACAACTGAGCTATCTTCTGTTGTGAAGTTGCTTCTATTGTTTTCAGACCATTGATCTAAATCATTTAACAAATTTCTATGTTCTTTTGGCATGTAAAGTCTCATTTCGTCTAAATACTCTTTTAATGGGTCATTAGAGTGGGTTATCCCAAGGAGAGCATCTAAGGCTGGCACTATTGAACTTTGGGCACCAGTTTCTCCTCTAAAAAGTTGGGGGGTTCCACCGTATTCCTCAACACCTTCATAAATTACACCATTTGGTGTGGCAGGGTTATTTTTCCAACCAAAGATATAGGGTCTTACACGGTTGTAGTAGATAAAAGGATCACATTTTTCAGGCATTCTGTTCATAATTTGATTAATTTTTTTTATGCTTACAAGTGCATTTTCTAGATATGATTGATCTTCGCTTTTATCAAGGTAATAAATTTTTAAATTATTAAGTATTTCTTTTGCTTCGTGCTCAATAGCAATATGAATCATAATAAACCAGTCTTCGTCCATTCCTCCCAAAAAATTTTGCAGAATTCTAATGTTTTCTAAGTCAAAGGGTTTATTTACATCTTGCAGTTTCCAATTATTTAATGCATAAGATGCATAAGACAGGATTGGCGGCCTATCTAACTTTTGAGAAATTTTGTACCATGTCTTTGATATGTTCTTTGGAATTACCTTTTCTACACTTGTACCTCCCCAGATGTATCCATGACCGATGTAAGAGTAAAGTAACATTGCTCTTTCTAATTCATCAATGCTCAAATTTGATATATTTTTTTCTGTCTCTAAATTTAATACCTCATACTCAATTTGGTTATTTGCTAATATTTTTGGAAGATTTTTTGCAATGTGTTCAACGTCATCGAACTCATTCGAGAGAAGTGTTGATATTTTGTTTGGCAAAAAACCACTTTCTAGAATAGAAAAATTCAATTTGTCCACCCCCATGATGATTTATTTTGTTGTTACTAATAATGGTAAACTATGTTTTGAAATCATGAAGGATAATTTTTTTGTTATATTAGGTAATCAATTATTTGATCCAAAATACCTAAAAAACTTAGGCTGCAATGATGTATTTATGGCTGAAGATTTAGGTCTTTGCACTTATGTTAAACACCATAAGCTGAAAATTTTTCTGTATTTAACTGCCATGAGAGAATATAGCGATGAACTTGCAGGAAAAGATATAAAAGTAAATTACTTTAAACTTGAAGCTAGAAAGGACAAAAAAGACTACTTTGAATTCCTAGTTGATTTTCTTAAAAAGAAAGAAATTGATAAGATTAATGTTTTTGAATTAGAAGATAAGCCTTTTGAAAGAAAATTCCATAAAAAAATGGTTGAAAATTCAATTAAAGTTGAAATTCAAAAATCTCCAATGTTTATTTTTGAAAGAGAAAAATTTACTCAAATGGCAAAAGGGAAAAAAGTATATAGGATGGCATCGTTTTATCAAAAAGCTAGAAGAGACTTAAATATTTTAATGGATGAAAATGATCAACCGATTGGAGGTAAATGGTCATTTGATGAAGAAAATCGAAAAAAGATTCCAAAGAATACAATCATCCCCTCATTACCAAATTTTAAAGATTCCAAACATTCAGATGATGTGATAAAGGTAATTAATAAAAACTTTCAAGATCATCCTGGAGAATTGACAAACTTATGGTTTCCAGTGACTAGAAAAGGTGCAAAAAAACAACTTGATGAGTTTATAAAAAATCGTTTTTTAAATTTTGGGGTTTATGAGGATGCTATGTTAGAGGGTGAAAATTTTCTTTTTCACAGTTGTATAAGCTCACTGATAAATATCGGCCTTTTAACACCTCATTACGTTATTGAAAGATCAATCAAGCTGGCAGACAAATATGACGTTCCAATAAATTCTCTTGAAGGATTTATAAGACAAATTATTGGATGGAGAGAATTTATTAGGGGCATATATCAAGAAGAAGGTGATTATCAAATAAAACAGAATTATTGGAACCACAAAAGAAAATTAACAGATGCATGGTACGAAGGAGAGACAGGAATTGTTCCATTGGACGATGCCATTAAAACTACTTTGAGTGATGGCTACGTGCATCATATTCCTCGGCTTATGGTAATTAGTAACATAATGAATCTTTGTGAAATAAGCCCTGATGAAATATACAGATGGTTTATGGAGATGTATATAGATTCTTCAGATTGGGTTATGGTCCCTAATGTTTATGGTATGGCAACGTATGCTGATGGAGGTTTGATGTCAACGAAACCATACACTTGTGGCTCAAACTATATTCTAAAAATGAGTAATTATAAAAAAGGTGACTGGTGTGATACATTAGATGGACTTTATTGGAGATTTACAGAAAAGAATAGAGATTTTTATGAATCTAATCCAAGGCTTTCACTTCTAACTAGATCCTTAGATAAGATGGATTCCGATAGAAAGAAAAAAATATTTAATGAGGCAGAGAAGTTTATTAAGTCTCACACAAAATAATTAAGTTTTTTGCTCCAAATATTTTTTTAGCTTTAGTGGTTCGTCAGTCATAATTCCATCACATCCAAACTCCAAACATTTATTGAAATCTTCTTCTGTATTAACTGTCCAAATATGTAAATATAATTTATTGATCTCTGAAAAATTTTTAAGCTTTCTTGAATGAACTTTTAACCCTTTATATATAAAAGGTGCTTGTAAGGCTTGAACTTTAAAATTTCGTTTTTTTGTTGGAAAATATCTTGCAATAACGTTTTCTCTAAAAGATCCTGAAGTGAATATCTCACCCTTAGAAATGTTTATAAATTCATCCAATCGAAAAGGGCTAAATGATGATACTAATGTCCTGTTTTCAGCTTTTGTTTCCTTAATAATTCTATAAACTTTTTTTGCCATTCCAGACTCTTTTAGATCTAAATTAAAACAAAGTTCATCAAAAGTCTTCAAGGCCTCCCTTAGCAAAACAAAGGTGGTCTCCTTGTTTACATTTTTTCTTTCATAGAATTTTGATCCAGCATTAATTTTTTTTAAATCTTTCCAATCTAGCTGAGATATCTTGCCTTTATGATGGGTTGTTCTTTCTAATGTTGCATCATGATGTAAGATAATTTCTCCATCTTTTGTCATTCTTAAATCAGTTTCAAAATGTGTAAAGTTATTTTCAACTGTATGTTCTATGGCGTGTAAAGTATTTTCAGGAACCACATTTATCCCGCCCCTATGAGGGATTATTGTGGGTATTTCTCCTCTAAAATAATAATTTCTATCCAGAAACACCACCAGTGAAATTAAATTCCTTTAAATGCAACATGGGAACATTTAAAATACCTTCGCCAAATTCAGAATCAGCAAATCTATTTTCAGATCCAACACCCAAAACATTTCCCTGACCTAAAGATGACATAAAACTTTGAGTAAATCTCAATCTTCCGACAGGCTTTGTGATTTTTCCATTTTCAATTAGATACGAACCATTTCTGTTTAAACCAGTAACTACTTGTGTGATAGGGTCTAGAACTCTGCAATACCAAAATTCATTTATATAAATTCCTTTTTTTACATTTGAAATCATTTCATCTTTTGATATACCCCCTGGCTGTAAGTACAAATTTGTTCCAAGCCCGCCAAAACTATCTCCCCAACCAAACATCTCATGAAATGTATTTTTTTCGTTTAATTCAGTCGATGTTCGTCTTGTGTGAAAATAAGATTTTGGTACTCCGTTGGTAATTATTTCAGTTTGTGCTTTTGGAGATCCAGATGCATCAATTTTAAAGTTTAAAGCTCCTTCTTTATGAGGATCGTCAACAAGTGTAATTTTTTTATCAAATTGCTCGGTACCAATTTCAATAGGTGAAGTACCATCAACTTTACTTTTTGCATTAAATCCATAAACAGCAAGGAAAACTAAAATTGTGCTTACTGCATCTGGACCTAAAATAACTTCGTATACTCCAGGATCAATATCTTGAGGATTTTGAGATTCTTTTGCAATAGAATATGCCTCTTGACCTACTTTTTCACCATCAATATTTTCTAATGTCTTATGGCCTAAATGTGATGATCCTGATGATGTTTCAGATCTAAATATTCCATCGAGAAAAGCACTCGTTGCAGTGTCACTTGAACTGAGGCCATTTGTATTCCAAACAAAAACGTTTGAAACGTTTGAGGAGCAATAACCAGCACCATTAAAAGATCCTCCTTGATCAATAAAGTCTTTTACTTTTTGTGCTCTCAAGTCTGGATTTTCTGGAGATAGATTTCTATAACCATCATAAGAGTTTTCTTTACTAGCAAGGCCAGACCAACTTGAATCTTTTGGATTATTTTCTATTTCCGACAAAGCTTTTTTTACGACTTCATCAATTGATCCGAGGGAAGTTATATTGAAATTCAAATTAGTTGTTTTTCCATCAGAGTGAAAAGTTAGATAAAGATCAGTCATCTCCTCTTCTACATTTTGATGAATATGGGAGTTTGCAAATCTGGTAAGCGAGTCAATAGAATTAATCATTTTTATTTCACATTGCACATCTGATGGAATTATTTTCTTGGTATCCTCGATCAAATTTTCCCAAATTTTCATCCTCTTACTCCAATTCTTACATCTTTAAATCTTGCTGGGGAAGCTGGATGACCAGTATGTCCGATTTGACTTGGTTGTCCTTTACCACAATTTGGAGTGCCCCAAAATACCCACTCATCTTTTCCAGCTAGCATATCCATACTTCCCCAAAAGTTTGGTGTTATGCCTGTGTATGTAGGATTCTTTACCATATCTGTAATTTTTCCGTTTTTTACTAACCATCCAACTTCACACCCAAATTGAAAATTTAATCTTAAATCATCTATTGACCATGATCTGTTGGTTTCCATATAAACACCGTCATCTGTGGATGCTATAATTTCTTCTAATGATGACTCCCCCGGTAAAAGACCGACATTTGTCATTCTTACCATTGGTAATCGTCCGTATCCATCAGCTCTGACCATGCCACCTGGGCTAACTCCCGCTATGGCAGCACTGTCACGTCCAGTTAAAACTCCTGTCCATATCCCTTCTTTAACTATGTCAACTCTTTGTGCAGGGGTTCCTTCATCGTCATATTTAAATGTTGCTAATGCACCAGGCAAAGTAGCATCAGCAACTATGTTCATTAACGTTGATCCATATCTATGTTCGTTTAATTTGTTTAGTTGCAAATGAGACGTTCCTGCATAAGCTGCTTCCCATCCGAGAATTCTATCTAATTCGATAGCATGTCCTACGGACTCATGAATTTGAAGTGCGAGTTGACTACCTTCCAATATTAAATCTTTAGTCCCTTCGGGACATTGTGGAGATGTTAGTAGCCTTTTAGATTCTTCTGTCAATCTTTCAACGTGGTCTAAGAATTTAAAACTCTGTATTACTTCCCAACCACCTGTTCTGTATTCTCCAAAAGATTGTGGATAAGAGCGTATTTGGGTTTCTCCATCACCAATACTTAGAGAAGAAATCCCACCACCGGATTCAATAATATTCTGATAAATTTCATGACCCTGGCTAGACCCAAACCATTTCTCAGTATCCCAAAAATTTAACCTACCAGATGCTATTGAACTACCTAATTTTTTCATTTCATGTGTTGATGAAACTAATAAATCTATTTGATCTGTTGATGAAACTTTGAAAGGGTTCTGCTCATGAGGTGTAACATATTTATCTTGAACAATTGGAACATCAGCTAAAGGAAAATCATTTCCTGGTACTTTTGAAGATGCTTTTGCAATTAAGTAAGCTTTTTTTCCTGCCTCTATAAGTGATTTATCTGATAAGTCATATGTAGCATAAAAACCCCAGGATGAACCAACGAGTGCGCGTATCCCTAATCCCATATTTTCAGAATTATTGAAATCTTCTAATTCACCATCTTTTGAAGATATATTTCGACTTTTAGATATCAAAATTCTTGCGTCCGCGTATTGTGCGCCTGAACCGATTGCGGAATCAATACTTTTATTAATTTGATTAAACATTTCTTTATTTTACACCTCTAAAAGATTCAGCGTCTGTAATCTTTTTATATGAATCATATAACAGTGTTTGGTTCTTCAAGATGTAAAGCTGGTGAATCAGAGTATGTATTTGCAGAAGAAGTTGGAGAGCTGATTGGGAAATATGGACATAATGTTGCTACAGGTGGTTACCAAGGCACCATGGAAGCAGTTTCAAAAGGTGCCTTAAATCAAGGCGTGACTGTTAGTGGAGTTACTGTTCCATCGTTATTTTCAGAAAAAAGTGAAAAAGGTTTTGAGAGAAGACCAAATATATACGTTAATAATGAAATAAAAGCTGAAAGTCTCTCGAATAGGATACATTTTCTATTAAAAGACTCAAAAGCAATAATTGTTCTACCTGGAAAAATTGGAACATTGACAGAACTTTTTGTTGCTTGGAATTCAAATTATTTATTTAACATTAATGAAAATAAAGATTTGATCCCTATTTTTTTAAAAAAGGATTACTGGAAAAAAATTGTTGATGAGTTCCCTAATAATATGGAATTAAATAAAGAACTTTTAAATTATTTTGAAGATATAGCTCAACTAGAGATGTTTGTTTCTAAATTAAACTAAATCTTGTTCTCTGATGCCAAAAGAAGGATGTCGTAGCCTACAAAGAGCAAGTTTTTCTAACTGTCTAATTCTTTCTCTTGTAAGATCAAATTCCTCACCGATTTCCTCCAAAGTTCTTGGAACTCCATCGTAAAAACCATATCTCAGGGCGAGTATTCTTCCCTCTCTTTCAGGCAATCTGCTAATGCTGTCTCTTAAACTTTCTGCAACGTCTAAATCTTGAACAATTAACGATGGATCGCTAGCATCTTCATCTTGAATAAAGTCTCCTAATTGAGCTCCATCTTCTCCTACAGGTTGCTCTAAAGAAACAGTGTCTGCAACGCTTAGAGCTAACTCAACCTTATCAACACCTACACCTGCCTCTTTTGCAATTTCCTGTGGTTTAGGGTCTCTTCCAAGTTCAGCCTTTAGTTGAGCCTGTGCTGCTCTAACAGCTGCCATAGTGTCATGAAGGTGAACAGGTATTCGCACAGTTCTTGATTTGTCTGCAATTGCTCTAGTGATTGCTTGTCTAATCCACCATGTTGCGTAAGTTGAAAACTTAAAACCTTTTCTCCAATCAAATTTTTCAACAGCTCTTATCAATCCTAAATTACCTTCTTGAATCAAGTCGAGAAAATCAATACCTGAGGTGTTTGCGTATCTTCTGGCATTAGCAACAACAAGACGTAGGTTTGCTGTTAAAAAGGCATCTTTGGCTTCTGCACCTTTTTTTCGATTTCGCTTTAATCGAATTTCTCCTTTTTTATCTTTGTATTGTTTTTTAGTTAATTTAACTGCTGCTTTCTCCCCCGCTTCAATTCTTTGAGCTAATTCAACTTCTTGTTCTGCTGTAAGAAGATCAAAATTACCAATTGCAGTAAGGTATTGGCTAACTAAATCTGTAGTTAATTTTCCTTTATCATCAGCAAGTTTTTTAACTAAAGATTTCGCTTTTTCTCTTGCTTCTGCTTCTTGTTCAGGAGTTAATGACTCTTCTTCATTAGCAAGGTCTGCCTCCATTTTGGAAGCTTTTGGCTTTGAAGGAATTGTTTTTGTCACCATTATTTTGACCTTATATTTTGTTTTCTAGTTACCGAAAAGTAAGGATAGATGTATTCCTGAATTAAAGCTAATTAATTTAATCTATATTTTGAGGAATTTTTAACAAAGTTGCTTTTTCGACTGCTTTGTATACGTAAGTAATCCATAGAAGATCGGCAAGCAATAAGTGCAGTATGCTTAGTGGTAAAATAATATTAGAAACAACATTTAGAACACCTAGAATAACTCCAACAATTACCAAAACCTTAATAATTGAAGCATCTATTGCAAATTCTTTTTTAAATCTATTTGATTCTGAAAATAAGAATATTGAGAGAATGGTAGAAACAAATGGATGAAGAATTCTTAATCGAGTTAAAACTTCACTTGTTGAATCGAAGTCTTCAATAAATCCCTCTACAAAAGAAGCGCTGGGAAACAAAACATCTGCCAGGGCGGTTATTGATCCAGTAGCCCCTGTTAAAAAAAATAATACAAATGCAATTTTTATCCTTTTATCAAAAAAGTTGCTCAATTTATTTTCAGATTCTCTTAACAAATAAAAAATCAATGTATAAAAACCTAAAAGAGCAAATGTATTTACCAGATGTAATGGAACAGCAATAATTCTTGGTAGGGAAGAATTTAGTCCAACCCATTCATATATAACAATGACTGCTCCTATTGCTGCCTCAAGTAAAACAAAAAAGGTTAGATAATTAATTATTTTTTTATGAAGCAATGGAGTATCTGGATCTTTGCTTTTAACAAATAACAATAAGGTGACAATAAGTAAAACTCCACTAATAGACCTATGACTAAACTCTATAATCTCTGAACTTGTTTCTAGACTAGGAATCACTCTGCCATTGCAAGTTGGCCATGACGCTCCGCAGCCATCACCTGAACCAGTAGCCCTAACAATTGCTCCAGCGAGAATGGATAAAATTGATGTTGTTAAACCAGCAGTTGCTAATGAGCTAAGTTTCATAAGAGGTTTTCAATAAATAAATTGAATGAATTAAGAAACATTTGAAAAGCTTTCGTTGCTATGAATAAAAGAACTGAAATTGAAATAAAAGTTTTTATGTTTCTTGAAAAATAAAAAGACAACTGTTTTGGGTCTTCTATATAAGGTTGTTCTTCAAGGGCATTTTCATACAGGTCTTCATAATTTGAAACTTTCTCTTCTTGCTCTAATGATTTATCTGAATATATGTCAAAAACATTCATTTCTGAAGTGCGTCTTTTTTGTTTTTTTTCTACATCAGATTTAAACCTATTAAAAATTCCAGATTTCAGATCTATATTTTTTTCTTTATCTACTTTAAATAATGATTCTTCAATCATTTTTTCAGATCTGTTTGGAAGCTTAATTTCATTGCTTTCTAGCGTATTTGAAATATCTTTACCTAATAAGCCTTCAAGAGCGGCAACTATTTTTTGATCTGTAGGTAAGCTTGTACCGGCTTCCCATTTTTTAACATCTTTCGTGCTTGCACCAGTAAAAGAGGCGATTTGTTTTATACTTAATCCTCTTTGTTCTCTAAGTTTTGTAAAAATTGATGAAAAATTATTCATTATTAATAATTGTATTCGATATATTAATTTTTATACAATTAGTCTTATTTATGGAGGTGAATGAGCGCCTGGTGGGCTCCACAGTCTTCAAAACTGTTGAAAGGCTGAAAAGTCTTTGGCGGGTTCGATTCCCGTCCACCTCCGCTACTTTTATTTGTAAATAGATAAAATAAAATTAAAATTTATAAGTAGTTGAACGAAAGAAACAATCCAAATCAAGTAGATAAAAAACTTCTTACAGTTTCTGATAGAGATATATTTGTTACCGTTCAAAAAGCTCTTTTAGTTGGAATAATTTTAAGAAATGAAACTAGGGCAGATAAAGAAGAGTCCCTTAAGGAATTAACTAACCTGGTCAAGACTGCTGGTTCAACTCCCTACATTGTTCAAACAAAACGAATAGACAAAATTGACCCCAAAACATTTATAGGTAAAGGTTCAATTAAAGAGCTTGAAGATATTTCGAAATCAAACGATATTGATGTTGTCGTTTTTGACTGTGAATTAACTCCTAATCAGCAAAAAGAACTAAGGGTTATTTTTCAATGTGATGTTGTCGATAGAACAGGTTTAATCCTAGATATATTTGCGCTGCACGCTCAATCGAAAGAAGCATCACTGCAGGTAGAGCTAGCGATGTCTGTATATTTAAAGCCACGGCTTGCAGGTCTTGGAAAAACATTAAACCAACAAGGTGGAGGAATTGGAACAAGAGGTCCTGGAGAAACTAAATTAGAAACAGACAGCAGGTTGATTGATAACCGAATTAACAAATTAAAAAAAGGTTTAAAAAAAATTGAAAAACAGAGAAATGTACAATCAAGCTCGAGAGAGAGAAACAATATTCCCATGGTATCAATAGTTGGATATACAAATGCTGGTAAATCAACACTATTAAAAAAATTAACTAACTCAGATGCCTATGCAGCTGATGAATTATTTGCCACTGTTGATTCTTTGCAGAGAGAGTTAAAAATTAAAGATGTGCAAGAACCAATTATTATTTCAGATACCGTTGGCTTTATACAAAACCTGCCAACCACTTTAATTGAATCATTTAAGTCGACACTTATGGTTGCAACAAATGCTGATTTACTTGTTCATGTGGTTGATGCTGCAACCGCTCTACCTGAGATGCATATAAATACAGTTTCATCGATCCTTAAACAAATAGATGCAAAATCAAATGAAATCATGGTTTTTAATAAAATTGATAAGATAGACAAGGCATCATTAAATAACTTAAAAGATACTTACCCGGAAGCTTTATTTGTTTCTTCTATAAAAGGAGAAGGGCTAATTGAATTAATAGAAAAAATTGCTGAAGAAATTTATGGATCTACGACATTTCAAAGTTTTAAGGTTAATCCCTCAAAGCTTGATACTATTGCAAAATTTGGAAAAATCCTTAATGTAAAGAATGAATCAGATTATCTAGTTTTAGAAGTAGAAATGAGAGAGAAATTAATTAACAGACTCGTTGAACTTAAAATTATGGAAAAAAATTTAAATGCTTAAAGAAATCGGATTAATAGGTCTGGGTGTCATGGGTAAAAATATTGCTCTTAATCTATCAGATAATGGAGTAATCATTAAAGCATTTAATAATTCAGAAAAAAAACTAAATGATATTAAAAAAGAATTTAAAAATGACTTTATTCCCTTTGATAACCTTGAGCAATTTGTAGAAAATTTAGAAAATCCCAAAACTATATTATTAATGGTTCCCTCAGGTCAAGCTACCAAAGAGGTAATAGAAAAATTAGTAAGTCTATTAGGAGAGGGTGGGACGATTATTGATGGAGGAAATTCCTTCTATTTAGACAGTATTGAAAATGGAGAATATTTAAAAAAGAATTCTATCAACTTTATTGGTATGGGTGTATCCGGCGGTGAAGATGGTGCTCGCAATGGTCCAGCTTTGATGGTTGGTTCTGAAGCATCTATAGAGACATCTTTATTTAATACACTAAAAAATATCGCAGCTAAAGCTGAAGTTGAGTGCTTGGGAATATACCAGGGACCTGGAACTGGTCACTTTATCAAAATGGTACATAATGGTATTGAATATGCTGAGATGCAGTCAATAGCGGAAATGTATTTGATACTAAAAAAATTAAATAAAACAAATAAGGAAATATCTAACTTCTTTTCTTCTCAGTCAGAAAATAACAATTCATCATATTTAATTGAAATCACATCAAAAATTCTCCAAAAAAAAGATGGGGATGAATTTGTTATCGATCAAATAAAACCTATTGCTCAAAATAAAGGTACGGGAAGATTAACGATTCAAACATCATTAGATTTAGATGTATCCATTCCTTCTATTTCGGCGGCTTACGATGCGCGCCTTCAAAGTAATAATCCGTACATTACAAAAACTAGCATGGAATCAATTGATGAGAATATATCAGATAAAAATTTGAGTGATGCATTATATTTTTCAAGAGTTTGTTCGATGATTCAAGGTTTAGAGTTGATTACAAAATTTAGTGAGAACGAAAATCATGAAATATCAATTGTCGAAGTGTTAGAAAATTGGCGTGGAGGATGCATCATTAGATCTGACCTATTGTTGGATTTAAAAAAGGAATTTTCAGAAAATAATAGTTTTTATAGCTTAGATAATATTTTTAATAATTTACAACAAAATAGAGCAGCTATTAGCAAAGTTCTTCAAATAACAACAAAAAACAATATTTCGACACCTGTGTTGTCAGCGTCTTTTAACTGGTTTAATAATTTAACTTCTGTCGATAATCCATCAAATCTAATTCAGGCACAAAGAGACTTTTTCGGTCGACATAAAGTTCAAAAGGTCGACTCATCCGCAGACATAAATATTGATTGGGATTAAATTAATCAAATGAACAAAAAGAGACTACCACAATCTACTTATCCTATTAGATATGAAGTAGAGCTGGACGTCGATTTAGATAATTTCTCATACAACGGCAAAGAATTAATTGATATAGAAGTTGTAGAGAGCACTAATGAAATTGTTTTAAATTGTATTGGAATAGAAGTAATAAGTGCAAAAATTCAAAACAACAAACAAGAAGTTTCATTGTCAATCATATATATAGAAGAAGACGAAAAGATAATTTTTCGATCGAAAGATACCTTAAGCAAGGGTCAATATAAATTATATTTAGAATTCAAATCAGTTATTACAGATGACCTAAAAGGTTTTTATAAAAGTAGCTATACATCACAAGATGGTGAAAAAAAATGGATCGCTACAACACAATTTGAACCTACGGCTGCTCGATCAGCTTTTCCCTGTTGGGATGAACCAGATTATAAAGCTGTATTTTCTATGACAATAATTGCTGACAAAAAATATTTAAGAGTCAGTAATGAAATGGTTATTGAAGAAGAAGAAATAGAAAATAACAAAATTCGAACTAAATTCGCAGATTCTATGAAAATGTCATCGTATCTTGTTGCTTTTGTAATAGGTGACTTAGAAGCTACTGTTATTGGAAAATCTAAAACCACAGATATCCGGATCATACATAGGCCTGGATTCTCACACCAAACTGGCTATGCGGGAAATGCGGCCATTAAACTCTTGGACTTTTTTGAGGACTATTACAACATCCCATATCCAGGAACAAAATTAGACTTGATTGCTATTCCTGACTTTGCAATGGGGGCAATGGAAAATGTTGGAGCAGTAACTTTTAGGGAGAACTTGCTTTTATTTGATAAAGAAAAAGCAACAAGATCAGAGCTTGACCGATCAATAACTGTGATTGCTCATGAACTTGCTCATATGTGGTTTGGAGATTTAGTAACCATGAAATGGTGGGATGGAATATGGTTAAACGAAGCCTTTGCTAGCCTCATGGAAGTTATTGCATCATATAATACATATCCTGAATTCAAACAATGGAATGCGATGAATATGTCAAGAACTGCAGGTTTTTCAATTGACTCATTAGAAAATTCCCGACCAGTTGAGTTTGATGTTGAAACGCCTGACCAAGCGGAAGAGATGTTTGATGTTCTTACTTATGAAAAAGGCTCGACTGTTTTAAGAATGTTTCAAATGTTTATCGGTGAAGAAGCTTTTCGAAATGGAGTTGAGTCATATTTAAACAAATTTAAATTTGATAATACAAACTCATCTGACTTATGGGACTCATTAAGTGAAGCGAGCAATCAACCACTGAATGAAATATTACCTTTCTGGATAAGAGAAAAAGGTTATCCTTTTTTACAAGTTGAGTGCTCAAATAATTCTTTAACTATTCAACAGAAACTATTTTTACTTAGAAATATAGATTCAAACAACATGAATACAAAACCGGTTCCTGTTCAAATTAAGTTTCTTGATACGGGAAAAAGTGAAAAATTTTTATTAAGTGATAGCAAAAAAGTCCTAGATATAAAAAACTTAGGACAAATTCCACATGTTAATAGTGGCGGATGGGGATTCTTTCATACATTTTACGATGATGATGTTTTTGAAAAGATTCTTGAAAATTTTGATTCCCTTAGCGATCTTGAAAAATATAGATTACTTGAAGATAAATGGATGCAATTTAAAAAAGCTCCTACGAAAATTAGTAATTTTTATAAATTCTTGTTGTATTTTAAGAATGAAAAAGATGAAGATATTTGGATATATATGTCCTCAATAATATCGACATTAGCAAATCTTTTCAACAATGGAGATTCCGAAGGTTTCAAAACATTTGTAAATGATTTGACTAAAAGTCTGCACGACGAACTCGGATTTGAAGTAGTGAAAAATGAGGAATTAGAAATTAAGGAAATAAGAGATACTATAAACAAATTAAGAGCTAAAAATTTAGATGATGCCGAGTTTATAAAAAAATTTAGTGATATTTTTAAAGAAGACAAAATGGATTCTATATCTGAGGGAACATTTTTTAGCTCAATTCTTTACATATCTGCTCTTGATGAAACAAATAAGATTGAAACTTTTTTAGAAAAGTTTGAGAATGCTCCAACTCCTCAGATACAAGGAAGATACAGAGGAATTTTAGGTCAAGTAAGAGATGAGAATTCAGGGAAGAAAATTGTTGAATACATGCTGGATGGACGAATACGCGGAGCTGACTGCCCATATATATTGGCCTCAATGATAACAAACAAATATATTGGAAAAGAGTCATGGGAAATCATTAAAGATAATTTTGAAGGTTTACTTGGTGTTATGCCTGATTGGACTGCTTCACGAATTTTAGATGCTCTTCCAAGCATATATGATGAAAAGTTTGCAATTGATATAAAAGCTTTTGTAAACAAAAACCCACTTCCTTCCTCTGAAAAACGTGCAGCGCAAAAATTAGAAAGATTGGAAGCTAACATAGAATTTATGGATATTTTAAAGGAAGTTAATTATGAAACCTAGAATTGCAGTATTTTTACATCCACAGCACGCAGAATATGATGATATAAGGAATGCTGCTGTTGAAGCTGAAGAGCTTGGAGCAGATGTTCTTTATAATTGGGATCACTTCTATCCTCTATATAAAGAAGATGGCTCCCAGTGGGCAGAGGGTGAAAGAAGAGAAGGTAAACATTTTGAATGTTGGACAATGCTCGCAAGCTGGGCAGAGGTAACTGAAAACATAGAAATTGGACCGCTTGTAACCTGTAACTCTTATAGAAATCCAGAATTGTTAACAGACATGGCAAGAACTGTTGATCATATTTCTAATGGACGATTGGTATTTGGCATCGGATCAGGATGGTTTGAACAAGATTATCAAGAGTATGGATATGAATTCGGGACACCTATATGGAGATTAAAAGAGCTTGAAAAATCACTAGAGAGAATTGAAAAAAGAATGAAAGAGCTTACCCCCCAACCAAAAAGAAAAATTCCAATTTTAATTGGTGGTGGTGGTGAAAAAGTGACATTACGTATTACAGCACAATATGCAGATGTCTGGCATGGATTTGCTACAAAAACTGAAGATCGATCAGGTATTGAAACAGTTGCTCATAAAAATAGTGTTCTAGACAACTGGTGCAAAGAAATTGGAAGAGATCCATCAGAAATTGGAAGGTCTATTGGAATAGATCTTAAAAGAATTGACAAAGCAGATGAACTCCTAGAGGCTGGTGCTACCGAGATTACTCTGCCTTTGAATGGTCCAAACTATGATATGTCATTAGTTAAAGAGTGGATTGCCTGGAGAGACACCAAAGAGTAAATCTTTATGGACACTTTAATAATTTTTGGTGGCTTTCTCGTAGGGCTCATACTTTTAGTAAAAGGTGCTGATGAAATGGTTAAATCAGCAATTCAAATTGCTGTTAAATTTAAACTACCAAATTCAATCATAGGTGCAACTTTTATAGGTTTTGGTACGTCTGCGCCTGAATTATTTGCAAGTACAGGTGCTGCAATAAATGGTGATCTTTCTTTGGGAATCGGAAATATCATTGGCTCAAATATTGCAAACTCACTTCTTGTTTTGGCTGTTTTATATTTGTTTATTGATAAAAGCTATCAAAAAAAAATAAATATCAATCAAATCAGTCCTGTCTGGATGATGATACTTACTACAATATTCGTCTCTACTTACATACTTACAAATCAGTTTCCATTCATCCTGGGAATTGTTCTTTTATCATTAGTTGTCTTTGTAACTTACAAAATGGTAACTGAAGAGGCTGTCGACGAAGAAGAGCTTGTAACTGAAGAGCGAAACTTTATTTGGCTAAGAGGACTGATTGCAATAGCCACAACAATTTTTGGAAGTACGTTAGTTGTTGATAATGCAATTGCAATAGCTGAGCTATTTAATATATCGTCACTTATTGTTGGAGTTACGATTATCGCTATTGGGACAAGCCTTCCAGAGGTGGCAGGGGCAATTTCTGCTGCACGATTAAAAAAGCCAGATCTAGTTATGGGAAATGTTTTCGGCTCTAATCTTTTTAACATTGGTCTTGTTGGTGGCTCAGCGATAATTATTGAACCTGGTGAGATCGCATCAAATATTGATTATCAAATGTTTTTAATGTATTTTGCTTCTTTTCTTGCAGTTCTTCTCACAAGATATGTAATTAAAAGAAATATAGTTTTAGGAGTTATATTTTTATTGATTTATTTTGGATTTATTTTTAGCTTATTTTAAACTTTTATTTTTTTGAAAATATAAGAAACCTAAAAAGGCTAAAAGTAATCCTCCAATTTGGTTCCATGTAAATGCACCAACCGTAGCGTCTCCCATTCCAAACCTTAAAGTATCTAAAATAGATCTTTGAACTCCATACCAAATAGCCCATAGGCCCATCCAAGACCCAGGACCAAATGTGAATCTCTTTTTTAAGTTCATAAAAATGAAAAAGACAATTAGTGCTAAAAACATATCATACATAGCAACATGGTGAAAAGTGCCACATGACACAATTGGTTCAGCACATTCAAGTCCGTTATGTTGAGGTGCTAAATCATATCCTGGTTTGATTTCATAGCCTAGAAAAAAGTTTGTTTCACGTCCCAAATGTTCAACAATTGCTAGATCTCCTATTCTTCCAATCACTGTTCCTAGAATCAATCCTGTCGAAGCATAATCTCCGTACCTCTTGAAACTTTCTTTTCCTATTATTTGAATTCTATAAAAAGCTGCAATAATTCCACCAGCCATTCCTCCCATAATTGAATAACTTCCAGCTAGTGTGAAAATATCATCAAAGCCATAGCCCGGTTCTCCAATGTGTGCTGGAATTGTAAAAAATCTTGCTCCAAGAATTGCACCAAATATTGCCCATGTAAGTCCATCTGAAAATAGATCACCATTTGCCCCGTCTTTGTCTGCAAGCTTTATGGCGTGGTTTGCTCCAAAGTAAAATCCAATTGCGGCAAAAACCCCATGTAAGGAAAAGAATACGGGGCCAATTTTAGTAATTGGTATGGGTGGATAGGTTATTGATAAAAAAGAATCAATCACTTATATGCTCCTTAAAGTCCAAAGTACATCACCAACGATACTTATGAATATAACAGCCAAATAAGTATTAGAAAATACAAAATAGTTAATTGGCTTAATCTTCTCCCTGTATAAATTAAATGACTTATGCATAAGATTTATTCCAAAAAGTATTGATACAATCAAGTACACCATGCCTAGTTGTAATATTGGCGCTGCTACCAAAGAAATTAAAACAGTTGAACAGCTGTAGATAGCAATAAAGATGCAGGTTCTTTTGTAGCTTTCTTCATTTGGAAGCATAGGAAATTGTGCATTTTTATAGTCCGATTTATTATCGATAGATAAGGCCCAAAAATGAGCAGGCGTCCACATGAAAACTAAGAGAAACAAAACCCAAGGCCCTGTTTCAAGTTCAGAACCAGTTGCTGTCCAGCCAATTAAAACTGGAGCTGCACCCGAAGCTCCTCCAATTACAATATTTTGATTTGTCCTTGGTTTCAGAATAAGTGTATAAATAAAAACATAAAAAAGGTTTGCGCTAAGAGCAATGAAAGCTGATAAGGGAGTTGCTAAAGTATATAAAATTATAAATCCAGACAAGCCACAAAAAATTGAGAAAATCACTCCATTTATTTTTGATATCTCCCCAGTTACAATTGGTCTATCGGCAGTTCTTTGCATTAGTTTGTCTGTTTCAACTTCAAATACTTGATTCATTACGTTTGCACTTATTGCTAAAAGGGTTCCTCCTGACAGGGTGTAGATTACAAGTGATAAAGGTGGCATCCCGTAAATGGAAATTATCATTGAGGGCACAGTTGTTACTAACAAAAGTTCAACCACTCTTAGTTTTGAAAGTTTGAGATACTTCTTAATAATTGAATGTTGATTAACTTTCATATTCTTATAGTAATTATGCTTGCACTTTAACATATAATTACCCTATTTTTAGTCAAGACGCTATTCTTAAATACTGACTAGATAATTTATGCAAATTAAAAAATTTTTAAAAACAAGACACCTTATGCTATGCAGTTTTCTATTTATTACTGCCTGTATTGAAAATGCCCCTCTTGATTCGCTAAGCCCTGCTGGTCCGTACGCAAGAACTATTGACGATTTATTTTGGCTTACATTTTGGATAGCTGTTGTTATATTTTTTATTGTTCAAGGTGCCCTTTTATTTTCGGTGTTTTATTTCAAAGACTCTCCTGATAAACCAGAACCAAAACAAATACATGGTAACAATTTTCTTGAGATTTTATGGACAATAATTCCGGTTATAATACTTGCTTCAATTGCTGTGCCGACAGTTAGAACCATTTTTGATCTAGCTAGAGAACCAGAAGATGCTTTAAAAATTGAAGTTATTGGACATCAGTGGTGGTTTGAATATAAATATCCTGACTTTGCAATCACAACAGCAAATGTTTTGGTAATTCCAGAAGATACTCCTATTAGGTTAGAAATGTGGTCCAATGATGTTCTTCATAATTACTGGGTGCCTAAATTAAATGGCAAGAGATATCTTGTTCCCGGCCAAAAAACATATCTAAATCTTCATGCAGATAATGCAGAAGAATTTTGGGCTCAATGTGGAGAGTATTGCGGTTTAAGTCATTCCAAGATGAGAGGTAGGGTTTTGTCTCTATCTCAATCTGATTTTGATTCATGGGTTATGAACCAACAAAAAAATGCTGCAAACGATTTAGATCAAAATTCGTTGGCTTATGAAGGTCAACAAGTTTATTTAAATGCAGGTTGCACCCAATGCCACGTAATAGATGGTGTTTGGGATGTTCAAGGCGAACAAATAGCCCCAAACTTAACACATTTTGGCATAAGAAATGTATTTGCTGGAGCAGCATTAAAAAATAATCCAGAGAATTTAACAAAATGGCTTGCAAATCCAGCTCAAATAAAACCTGGTACTTTCATGCCTAATCTAGAATTAACTGAGAGAGAAATTGAGGCATTAATAGAATATTTGGGAACATTGAAATGACAAAAATTATTGAACCAAAAAAACAAAGGAATATTTTTTCAAGACCATCATCTGAAACTGGTATATGGAGCTGGATTACAACTGTTGATCATAAAAGAATTGGAATAATGTATGGCTATGCGGCATTCTTCTTTTTATTAGTTGGTGGACTAGAAGCATTGTTATTGAGAATTCAACTATCTCAACCAGATAATAATTTTTTGAGTGCAGCCGAATATAATGCAATGTTTACAATGCATGGAACAACAATGATCTTTTTGGCAATTATGCCAATCAGCGCAGCTTTCTTTAATTACCTCTTACCATTACAAATTGGAGCTAGGGATGTTGCTTTTCCAAGATTGAATGCATTATCTTTTTGGATATTCATTGCCGGTGGACTATTCCTATATTCAACATTTCTTTTTGGTACTGCTGGTGCGCCTGAAGGGGGGTACCTTGATGAAGAAGTTAGCAGACTAGCCTCTGCTCCAAATGGTGGGTGGTTTGGCTATCAGCCAAACGCAGGACTTAAATATTCTCCTGGGACCGCCATGGATTATTGGGCAATTGGTTTGCAGATCTTAGGGATTGCCTCCCTTGTCTCTGCTTTTAACTTTATAACAACAATTTTAAATATGAGAACTAAAGGCATGAGATTAATGAGAATGCCAGTATTTACTTGGATGACATTTGCTGTGTCGTTTCTTCTTGCTTTCTCTTTACCAATAATTGCAATTGCACTGTTCTTTGTAACATTTGACAGACAATTTGGAACTACTTTTTTTCTAACAGAAGGTGGTGGAGATCCTGTTTTGTGGCAACACCTTTTTTGGTTATTTGGTCATCCAGAAGTTTATATCTTAATTCTTCCTGCTTTTGGAATTGTCTCAGAAGTTCTGCCTACATTTTCTAGAAAGCCGTTATTTGGATACCCAGCAATCGTGTTTGCCGGATTTGGAATTGCGTTTATAGGATTTGGTGTATGGGCACACCATATGTTTGCATCTGCAATAAGCCCAGTTGCTCAAGCAGGATTTGGTCTTTCAACAATGATTATTGCTGTTCCAACGGGAGTGAAAATATTTAATTGGTTGGGGACAATTTGGGGAGGTAAGCTAACACTCAATACTCCTATGTTGTTTGCACTTGGCTTTATAGGTATGTTTGTTATTGGTGGGTTAAGTGGAGTTACCCACTCTGTTGTGCCGGCAGACACCCAGCAGACAGATACTTATTACATAGTCGCACATTTTCATTATGTTCTTTTTGGTGGTGCTTTATTCGGTATCTTTTCAGGATTGTATTTCTGGTTTCCTAAGGTATGGGGACGAATGTATAACGAGACAATGGGGAAAATACATTTTTGGCTCATGCTTATTGGATTTAACGTGACATTTGGACCAATGCATTGGCTAGGGCTGCAAGGACAAGTAAGAAGGACATGGGTTTACGCAGAAGAAACAAATCTTGGATTTTGGAATTTAATTGTTACTATCGGTGCGTTCATACTTGCTGTTGCAATATTAGTATTTATGGCAAATTGGATATATTCTCGAAGAAAGGGTGAAAAAGCTCCTTTTGATCCATGGGATGCAAGAACAATTGAATGGAGTATTCCTTCGCCTACTCCTGTCTGGAATTTTTCAAAAGCACCTGAAATTAAATCTTTAGATGACTTTTGGCATCAAAAATATGGGGAAGATGAAGATGGAAGAGCAGTAAGAAGAGAGGGCACGGATGAATTATTGCTAAAACTTGAAGAAGAAGGCTTAAACCCAGATGAGGAAATTCATTTACCAAGCCCCTCTTATTTTCCATTAATACTTGCCTTTGGACTCCCATTTTTAGGTTATGCAATAATTTATAAATCCGTTCCACTTGCTTTAGTTGGCGTAATTCTTCTTCTTATAGGAGGTTTTGGTTGGGGTACAGAACCACTTGAGGAAGAATTTGAAACTTCAGAAGAAAACCCTGATGCCAAGGAGTCTTCTACCTATGAGTGATGCTCATGCCTATCCTCATGAACCAACTGGTGTTGAAACACGAAAACTAGGATTTTGGATATTTTTATCAACTGAAATCCTCTTTTTTGGAACTTTAATAACAACTTTTCTTATCTTTAAGGGAAGAGATTTTCCTGGAATTAAATTAACAGATGTTTACGACATTCCATTTACCTCGGTGAGTTCATTTGTTTTATTAATGAGTTCTCTAACAATGGTGCTTGCTCATAATGCTCTTGAAACAAACGATCAAGAAAAAACAAGAGTGTGGCTTCTTGCGACGGCCATGCTTGGGGCAGTTTTTTTAGCAGGACAAATATATGAATTTACTGAGTTTTATCATAAAGGCTTTGAACTATCTACAAATATTTTTAGCTCAACATTTTATGTGTTAACTGGTTTTCATGGACTACATGTCTTTATAGGTGTAGTTTTGTTGTTAGCTTTATGGGGTGTCGGACAGAGACAACGTGGATTATCTCTTAATGAAGGAATGAATTTAGAGTTCATTGCCCTTTATTGGCACTTTGTTGATATCGTTTGGATTGTTTTATTTACAGTGGTTTATCTTATCTAATGTCAGAAACACACAAAGAACACCCAAGCCCAACCAAGTATGTCCAAATTGCAATAGTTCTAGCAATTCTTACTGCAATTGAAGTAGCCCTTTACTACACAGAAGATATCGTTGGGGCTCTTGCGGCACCTTTGTTAATAGTTCTAGCTGTAGGCAAATTTGTAATTGTTGTAGGTTGGTTTATGCATTTAAGGTATGAAAATAGTTTAATTAATAAGTTTTTTGCAGGAGGTATGATTCTTGCACTTATCTTGTTTGCAATAGTAATGATCGAAAGGGCTGTAGGTAACTTCATTTAATATGAGTCTTGAGTGGCATCCACATTATGACGTTTGGGCATTAATCATTTCGTTAATAGTTTTTTTTGAATATACGACTAACAATAATGATTTAAAAAAACCTAAAAGAAAGTTTTGGTATTCTGGCTTAATAATTCTTTGGATTTTTACAGATTGGCCTTTACATGATATAGGTGAAAAATATCTTTTTTCTGTACATTCAGTTGAGCACCTTGTGCTTGCACTTGTGTCTCCACCCCTCTTGTTGCTTGGTCTTCACAGCGCACAAAAAAAACTAATCTCAATAAAACCATTTATAAGTATTTTAAAAATTACAAGTAAGCCAGTCTTTGCTTTTTTCTTATTTAATTTTGTAATGGTTGGGATGCACTGGAGTACTGTAGTAAATCTAATGGTTACCAATCATATTTTTCACTTTCTAGTCCACTCAATCATGTTGTTAGTATCTCTCAATATGTGGGTACCTGTTATTGGTTTTTCAGAGGAAATAAAAAAATTAAATTCAGCAGCTAGTATTGGGTATTTATTCCTTCAATCTTTACTTCCAACTGTTCCTGCAAGCTTTTTAGCATTTGGAACAGAACCACTATATTCTGCCTATGTTGGAATTGATAACATATTCAATATATCAACTTTAAATGATCAGGTTCTAGGGGGCTTGATCTTAAAATTAGGTGGTGGAATAATTCTTTGGATATCAATACTATCAATATGGATGAGATGGTATAAAACAGAAAAAACCTTTGATGATGTGGTTCGAAGTGTTTCGTCAGACTAAAATTTAAATAATAATCTCATGGATGAAAAACTTGTAGAACAAATCAGTACAGCAACAGGTGTGCCTCAAGAGTTAGTTTCTCGCTCAGCGCAGGCAAGAGCTGAGGCAAACGGCGTTGACATAAACGCTATTTTAAACAGCTGGTCAAGTGGAGAGGCGCCGTCTGTAAGCTCAACTCCTGTAGAAACAGTAGTTGATGAAGCTCCTGTAGAAACAGTAGTTGATGAAGCTCCTGTAGAAACAATAGTTGATGAAGCTCCTGTAGAAACAATAGTTGAGGAAGCTCCTGTAGAAACAATGGTTGATTATGTCGATGAAGAAGTTGTACCACCTGCACAGCTTGGAGAGAAAATTTTTCGAGCTCTACAGTATGGAGCGATTTACGGGATAGTTGCTGCTTTCATTCAAGCATTTATTGTGAGTTCATATCTTTATGAAGGTTTAATTCTTGAAGCAGAAACATTGAACTTAATTTCTAATTATGTACCTACTCAATATATTCTGAACATAGCCCTAACAACAACTTTATTTGCAATTATTAATTCTGTTAATCTAAAAAAAGTTTTAGAAAAAAACTACGATGGTTTTGGAATACTGACAAATGATAGAGAATCCGTATTTTTAGGAATCGGCCTTGGATTAATTTTTGGGTCATCAGTTGGATTTTTAATTACCTCCAGCATTGGCGTGACTATAGAAGCGATTCTCGAAGACGATGTAACAACTCACCTTATTCCTGTGATGGGATCTTTTTGGAGGATTGTTTTATTTTCTACACTTTCCCAAGCAATAATTGCAGCTATTGGAATACTTCTTGGTGTACCCAAAGGTCTTGATATTTATGAATTAAAAGAGGCAAATATAATAAGAAATAGAGTTACTGGATCTATAGTTATTCCGCTTGGTGCAATTTTATTTGGTGGAGTAATCTCAGTTTTAATTTCTCAAGTCTTTATTAACTTTCACGATTATGCTCCATTATTTGCCTTAATTATATCTGCGGCAATTTTATTGTTTGCATCTGTAATGAGTTCAGCTCCAAAAATTAAAATTACAAGAAGTGAGGTTCTTATTGCGTCAGCAGGAGTTATTACATTGATCGTAATTATTGCAAGTGTTGCATCAACTCAAAATTAATTTAACAAAAATGTAACACATTATTGTTGAGGGACTGCTATATTATTCACATGTTAAATTTAAGCGCGTCAAAAGTGGTGGTGATCTACATATAGGTAGCCCTGTCGCATGCGTTTGATGGACCGGGCAAATTGCCCGGATTTTTTTTGAAAGGAAAGAAATGATAGATGAGAATACATTCTACGATGAAGAATATTATGAGGAAACCAATAAAGATGACTCTTCTAAATTCTTGAATAACTTCCTTTCATTTGAAGATAAAATATTTAGAGCTCCTTACAATTTTTTGAAAAAGATTGGAGTTGTAGGTACTTATAGAAGCGTTGCAAAAAAATTGAAACAAACAAAAGATGACATTTATGAAAGTTTTTACGATGGGGAATAAAGATCATCTTGACCCCTCAATACTTAATGAAGATTGGCAATCAAATCCAAGATGGAAAGATACCAAAAGAAATTTTTCAGCAGAAGATGTTGTGTCACTCAGAAACTCCCTAAACATTGAATACTCTCTTTCCCAAAATGGTTCAAAAAATCTATGGAACTTAGTAAACAGAAAAGAAGAGTGGGTTTCAGCTTTGGGGGCATTATCTGGAAATCAAGCAGTTCAAATGGCAAAAGCCGGACTAGAAGCCATATATTTAAGTGGTTGGCAAGTTGCAGCAGACTCAAATTTAGGTGATACAACTTATCCAGACCAGTCACTATATCCAAGCAATAGCGCCCCTAATCTTGCAAAGAAGATTAATAATGCCTTATTAAGAGCAGAACAAGTTGATAAAACTGACGGAATTGAAACAACAGATTATATTGTTCCAATTGTTGCTGATGGAGAAGCAGGATTTGGAGGAGCCTTAAATGTTTTTGAACTTACCAAAAAGTTTATTGAAGCTGGAGTTGCAGCTGTACACTTTGAAGATCAGCTTGCTGCTGAAAAAAAATGTGGACATATGGGTGGAAAGGTACTCGTTCCAACAAGTCAACATATAAGAACATTGACTTCAGCTAGGTTAGCTGCTGACACACTGGGGGTTCCTCTAGTAATTATTGCGAGGACAGATGCATTAGGAGCAAACTTAATAACAAGTGATATAGACGAAATTGATGCAGAATTTGTAACTGGCGAAAGAACTTCGGAAGGATTTTATAGAGTTAATAATGGTCCTGAAGCAGCTATTTCAAGAGCGCTTTCATACGCTCCTTATGCAGACCTTGTCTGGTGTGAAACATCAAAACCTGATCTTGGTTTTGCTAAGGATTTTGCAGAGGCAGTGCATGAAAAGTTTCCAAACAAACTTATGGCTTATAATTGCTCTCCATCATTTAATTGGAAAGCATCTTTAGATGAACAAGAAATAGCTACATTTCAGGAACAATTAAATTCCTTTGGTTATAAGTTCCAATTTATTACTTTGGCAGGATTTCATTCACTGAATACCTCAATGTTTGAATTA
Organism: uncultured Candidatus Actinomarina sp.; assembly: GCA_902533795.1. Classification (GTDB taxonomy): domain Bacteria; phylum Actinomycetota; class Acidimicrobiia; order Actinomarinales; family Actinomarinaceae; genus Actinomarina. Next base: position 66,128 of record CACAND010000004.1, read on the forward strand.
GCTACAAATTATAAAGGTGGAAATATGTCATCTTATGTTGAGCTTCAAGAAAAAGAGTTTTCTCTTGAGGAAAAAGGCTTTACATCAGTAAAGCATCAGAGAGAAGTTGGAGCAGGCTATTTTGATAAAGTATCGACAATAATTTCGGGAGGGGATGCCTCAACATTAGCTTTGGAAGGTTCTACTGAAGAAGAACAATTTTAATGATTGAAATAGAATCAAATAAAAAGAAAGATTACCAATCAATACTGACCGATGATGCAATTAATTTTTTAGAAAAAATTTGTTCAACTTTTGAAAGTTCACGTCAAGAGATTTTAGAAAATAGAGAAAAAATGCAACAATCCATTTCGTCTGGGGGTAAACTCTCTTTTCCAAAAGATCAAAAGATAAGAAAAGATAATTGGACGGTTACTCCACCTCCACCAGACGTAGCTAACAGAAATGTTGAGATTACAGGACCTGTTGATCGAAAAATGATTATAAATGCTTTAAATTCGGGAGCAGACGTATTTATGGCAGATTTTGAAGATTCGACTTCACCAACCTGGAAAAACTTAATGGATGGTCAAGTTAATTTATTGGATGCAAATAATAGAAAACTTGAATATGTTGACCCAAAAAATGAGAAAACTTATGCTTTGAATGAGGATAGTAATACAAGTTTATTTGTAAGGCCAAGAGGTCTACATCTAGATGATAAAAATGTTTTAATTGATGGAAAACCAGTATCTGGTGCGTTCTTAGATTTTGCTTTATATACATTTCATAATGCAAAATTACGTCTAGAAAATAACATTGGTACTTATTTTTATATACCTAAACTCGAAAATAGTCATGAATCCCAACTATGGGATGATATATTTACATTATCAGAAGATGAATTAGATTTACCTAGAGGAACTATAAGAGCAACTGTTTTGCTCGAAACAATTTCAGCATCGTTTGAAATTGAAGAGATGCTTTATTCACTTAAAGAACACTCTCTTGGTATGAATGCGGGAAGATGGGATTACATTTTTAGTGCAATAAAAAAACATAGAGATTTAAAAGATATTAACTTTCCCGATAGATCTCAAATCACCATGACTGTGCCCTTTATGAAAGCATACACTGAATTACTTGTGCAAAGTTGTCACAAAAGAGGAGCGCATGCAATTGGAGGTATGTCCGCATTTATTCCAAATAGGCGAAATCCTAAAATTACTGAAAAAGCTATAGACCAAGTCAAGAAAGACAAGGAAAGAGAAGTCAATATGGGATTTGATGGCTCTTGGGTAGCGCATCCAGACCTTGTAAAAGTTTGTAAAGATGTATTTCAAGATTCTTTAGGTACAAAAGAAAATCAAATTGATTTTGTTCCAAACGAACCAGTTGTATCTGAAAATATGCTTCAAGATTTTAATATTCCCGGATCAACTATCACAGAGGAAGGAATTAGGACAAATATCAGAGTTGGTATTCTCTATATCCAATCTTGGCTTCTTGGACAGGGAGCAGCAGCCCTATATAATCTCATGGAAGATGCGGCAACAGCAGAAATTTCAAGATCACAATTATGGCAATGGCTTAATACTGAATCACATACAGATTCCAAAATTACTATTAATAAAGAATATATTGATGAACTAATGTCTGATGAAGTAACAAAAATCAAAGATTTTCAAGAGGACCCAAAAAGACTTGATGAAGCTGTAAGTTTATTTAGAGACCTTATATTTGATGAAAATTTTGAAGAATTTTTAACATTACCCGCTTATACTTTGATAGATTAGATTATGTCATTTTTTAAAGATAAAACAGTAATTATGAGCGGAGGCTCAAGAGGTGTTGGACTTGAAATAGCAAAAGCACTTGGTAAAGATGGTGCCAACATTGTAATACTGGCAAAAACTACTGAGCCCCATCCAACTCTTCCTGGAACGATTTATACTGCAGCCGAGGAAATTGAATCTGTCGGTGGTAACGCATTGCCTGTTGTCTGCGATATTAGATTCGAAGAACAAGTTGAAAATGCAGTAAGTGAAGCAGTCAAAAAATTTGGTGGTATTGATATATGTATCAATAATGCGAGCGCTATTCATTTAACTGACACCGTGAACACTCCAATGAAAAGATATGATTTGATGCATGGAATAAATGTAAGAGGTACTTTTATGCTCAGCCAAAAAACAATTCCCCATTTAAAAAATGGTGATAATCCCCATATCCTTACTTTGTCACCTCCTCTTGATATTGATAGAAAGTGGTTTGGTATGACGCTTGCTTATACAACAGCCAAGTATGGAATGAGTCTCGTTGCACACGGACTTGCTGAAGAACTTGGAAAGTTTGGAGTTGCTTCTAATTGCTTATGGCCTAGAACTTCACTTGACACCGCTGCTGTAAGGAATGTTATAGGAGCTGAACTAGTAAAAGGTTCTCGTAAACCGTCTATATATGCTGATGCAGCTTACGCAGTACTTAAAAGAGATTCAAACGAAAATACAGGTAACTTTTATTTAGATCAAGACGTTCTAGAAGAAGAAGGGGTCACCGATTTTACTGATTATGCGGTAGATCCAGAATCAAAACTTGTTTCAGATTTTTTTGTTGATGATAATCCAGAGGACTGGATTCAAGCTTAATCAAAATCTGTAAAAGTTTGGCTTATCACTTTTAGTAATAAGCCAAAACTTAAACATTAATTTTTGGTCCTATATCAGAGTGATATTACCTGATCGGGCATATTTCCAGATAACGCACCATACAGATCTGGGAAACAACCAACTGCTACACCATCAACTGTGCCCTCAGGCGTGTATCCACCTTCACTCTTTTCTGATGCTAATCCTCTTTGGTTTGCACATTGATCGCACATCATCAATAACATTCCTTTTTCAGCAGCAATTTTAGCTAGTCTTTCTCCTTTAGGATTTCCTTTTTGAAGAAGCATAGTATTATCATCAAAAAAGAAAATACCAACTACTTCAACCCCATGACTGTCACTTTCAAGTTGTGGAAGAATCATTTCTCCAATTTTATAGTTTGCAGCGTTCGGGGTATTTAAAACGTATGCAACTTTCATAATCACCTTTCTAAATAATTACGAAATATAGAGTATTAGATTTTTAAATTAACTCAAACTCAAAAGATAAAGAGTTCTGCTGTTTGTCTCGGAAATTTCTTCGAGTATATTTTCAATATCATCAAAATTGTTTGACTCATTTAATTCAGCTACGTACCCCGACATCGTAGTAACTTGATTTTTAAAATCGATTATTTTATTTTTTGTTTCTTCTTTTGAAAAATAGTTTTCTAAAGAATACGGGCCTTCACTAAACCTTAAGCGTGTATTTTGATTACCTTGCCAAGACTCAACAAGTTTATCGTTTAGCAAAGTAAGACTTTCATAGTATTCTCCTAGAGCTTCATGTTCAGAATATGATTGTGTCTGCCAGTGGTAGACCTGTATATTGTTTAAAAAGCTCATAGTGTATGAGACAAATTCGTCAATTTTTGTATTTAAAGTTTTAACATTCATGGATATAATTTAAACAAATTCTTGATTTTATGATAAATTTTTAAACAATTTAATAGATAGTAAAGTTATAAACATGCCGTTTAAAAATATTTTGTGTTTTGGGACTATAAATCCAGACTTTATCTATTTTGTTGATGAATTACCGGATTTGGGTGGAGATATTAGGAGCAAGGACTACAAAACAAGACCCGGTGGAACCGCTGTAAACTGTGCTGAAAATATAGCTAATTGGGGTGTGGACGTTGCAGTTGCTGGGAATAGTATTGGAAATGATGAATTTGGTAAATATATAACAAATTATTTAGATATATCAAAAATAAAATATGAAAGTGTATTAATAAATGAACACACTACTCCAAGTTGTTCTATATATGTTGACAAAAATGGGGAAAGAACGATAATTTCTTCAGGCTATGAATTTTGTGAATGGAGTGACATAAATAAATTGAATAGTTTTGACTCACTGATAATAGATAGATACTCGGTACCTTATATTAAAAATGATTTAAATACAATAAATGAAGACATTTTTATAACCCAAGCGGGATACCAAGAAGAAATTACTTATAAAATCAACTTTCTAGTCGTAAGCAAAGATGAAATAGATGTTGTCGAAGCAAACAAGCTACTTAATAACCGTTCTGTTGATTGGATACTCTTAACCTCCTCAAATTTACCTGCGAGACTCTTAAGCAATGATGGAACTATAGAAATAGGCCCACCAGATTTTAAAACTATCAATTCAACTGGTGCAGGAGATGCAACTGCTGCTTATATTGGCACTTTTGGTACGGATGACATAATTGAAACTGTTAAAGGAGCATGCGCTGCAGGAGCAATTACTGCTGGTACTAACGAATTACCTAGTATTGAAAAAATATCAGAAATTTCAGAACTAGTTGAAATAAATCCGCGCTAATAATTTAATAGTTTTTCTAATTTTAGTTTAAAATAGAATATGGCAGTCGCATTTAAAGCACCAGTTAAAGACATAGTATTCGGCTACGAAGTAGTTGAAACATATGATGTAATTTCAAAGATTCCAGCATTTAGCGACTTTAATGAAGATATTGTTATTCCAACAATGGAAGAGTGCGCTAAATTTGCTGAAGAAGTGTTAGCTCCAATAAATGCTATTGGTGATCAACAAGGTGCAACCATCAAGGATGGTAAAGTGACTATGCCTAAGGAGTTCATAGATGCATACAAAAGCTTTTCTGAAGCTGGTTGGGCGTCAATATCGTTACCTTCTGAAATTGGAGGAGGCGGTATGCCCATTGCACTCTCAGGTGGAACCCTTGAAATATTAAGTACTGCAAACTTGGCATTTGGTTTAGCACCGGGTCTCGCAGCAGGTGCAATATCGGCAATCAACTTTCATGGAAGTGAAGATCAAAAAGCAAAATTTTTACCAAAGTTAGTGTCTGGTGAATGGACTGGAACTATGAATCTAAGTGAGCCACAATCTGGTTCAGACTTAGGAACGATCACTACAAAGGCTGAACCTCTGGAAGATGGTAGTTATAAAATAACAGGTACAAAAGTATGGATAACTTTTGGAGAACATGATTTAACTGACAACATAATTCACTTAGTCCTAGCAAAAATTCCAGGATCACCAGAAGGCACAAAAGGAATATCTATGTTTATAGTTCCCAAGGTCATGGTTAATGATGACGGATCCCTTGGTGATGACAATAATGTGAGTTGTATCTCAATAGAAGAAAAGCTTGGCATCCATGCAAGTCCGACTTGTGTCATGGAATATGATGGTTCAATTGGTTATCTTGTTGGCGAAGAAAATAGAGGTCTTAACTATATGTTCACAATGATGAATGAGGCACGAGTATGGGTAGGTGGACAAGGATTAGCATCAGCATCAGGTGCTCTTCAAGGTGCTGCTCAATATGCAAGGGACAGAGTCCAAGGTCGACCTGTTGGTATGTCCAAAGAAGATGCTAAAGAATCTACAATCATTGATCATGCTGATGTAAGAAGGATGCTTATGACAATAAAGTCTTACGTTGATGCAATGAGATATATGATGTACGACAATCAACTTATGCTAGATGTTGAATATTTTGGTGAAGGTGAACTCAAAGAGTTTGGAGAGGAAAGATGTGGAATTCTAACTCCAATAACTAAAGCATGGATATCCGATTTGGGTGTTGAATTATCCTCAATGGCCATCCAAATATATGGTGGTATGGGATATGTAGAAGAAACTGGAGTAGCTCAATATCTAAGAGATTCCAGGATAGCCCCTATTTATGAAGGCACTAACGGTATTCAAGCTCTTGATCTAATGTTTAGAAAGCTTCCACTTGATAACGGACAGGCAATGCAGAGACTTTTAGGGGATGTTCAAAAAGTTATAGATGACATGAAAAATGATGATGAAATTATATCTTCTATGGCTGAAAAGCTTCAAAAAGAAGTTGACACTCTTTCAGAAGTAACTTTGTGGCTTGGAGGAAGAATGCTAGAAGGAGAGCTCGTTGATGCAAGCGCTGCAGCGACACCTTACTTGAAAATGTTTGGACAAGTTTTGGGTGGTTACTACATGGGTAAAGCGGCAATTCTTGCTAATAGAAAGTACAAAGAAACCAATGATGAGTTCTATTCAGATAAGTTAACTCTTTCTAAATTTTATATCGAACAACTTTTACCTTTGTCATCTGGTTACGCTTCTGCAGTTACTGCAGGCAAAGAAGATCTCTATGCTATGAAGGCTGAAAACTTTTAATTGTTAGAAGCCTTACAAAATAAAGAAAACATAATTGCTCTTATTGGAGCTTCGAATGATCCCAAAAAATATGGAAATAAAATTTTCATAGATTTATTAGCTAAAGGCTATATTGTATATCCCATCAATAAAACAGAAACGCAAATCCAAGGAATTAAATCACATAAAAGTGTGACCGATTTAATTCAAAAACCTTCAATTATAAATTTTGTAATTCCTCCTGATGAGGGTTTGAAGGTAACAAAAGACTTAGTACAAAAAGGGTATGACAACTTTTGGTATCAGCCAGGAGCAGATAGTAGAGAAATATCTGAATTTTTAATCGATGAAAACAAAAATTTTATTGATGACAAATGTATTATGGTCGTAACAAGATTGTCTGATAATTACTAATCTTCTAATCTTCGATTAACTTCATCAAGCTCGTCAAAAGATTTCTCTAATTTATCTACCCTTGTTTTCTTTAAAGATTCAAATGATTTTACAGTTTGATCCAGCCTCTTTGTGACTTCATCAAATGAGTCGATAAATTTTCTAATTTCATTTTTGACTTTCTCATGTGTTGATAAAATATTTTTAGTATCTGTCTGCAGACTAAATAATTTCATTGAATGTCTGATTGTTTCAAGATAGGCCATCAAGGTTTGGGGACTTGCTAATATAACTTTTTTTGAAAAAGCATACTCAATAACTGGAGTTTTCGAAGATCCTATATTGGAAGTCAAAAGAAAATGATACAAATTCTCCAAGGGAATATACATTAAAACAAAATCAACGGTGTCTTCATCGGGTGAAATATAGCCTTCTCGTCCGGCTGTTTCATCAATTTTTGTTTTGATAGCTTTATCAAGAAATTCTTTATTTTTACTCTTAATTAATTCAGTAACTTCTCGTCTACCAAGTTCATCTAAAGTTTCATCTTCAAGATCTCTTGTTAGTTTTGCAATTTCCATATATATTGTCAATGGAAATTTAGAATCCATATTTATAGATTTATTATCCGGAAGGTAAAAAGTGAAGTCAGGTTTTGTTCCGCTTTTCATAATTTTTTGAGTTTCATAATGTATGCCTTCTTTGTATTCCATTATTCCAAGAAGATCTTCTACTTGAAATTCTGCCCATTGTCCTCGACTCTGATTGTTATTAAGAACTGAAATTAGGTTTCTTGTTTGTTGATCAACTCCTGTAATTGAGCTTTTAATTTCACCTGTTTTTTCAAGAAATTCTTTTACTGTTTGATCTGATCTGTTTAAAAGTTTGTAAATTTGTGACTCTTCATTTTCTATAATTTCACTAACTATTCCTTTGATCAAATATTCATCATTTTTCTCATCTTCTGGAGCATCTTTTTTTGTTACAAAATATAAATTAGCCGCCAAGAGACCAATGATAATTACTAAAAATAAAACTTCCATGTTACAAGAATAGCAACCTGAGTAGACAGTTTTATAATTTAAACAGTATCAAAAAGCTTTTTAAAGCTAAATTTAAAATTATCTTCTGAGTAATTTGTTAATATAAAGTTTTTTGCATTTTTTGCAATTGCTGTCACTTCCTCATAATTGTCTTTTATGTAAGCAATCTTCTCTGATAGGCTTTCTAGGTTATTGCTTTCAAACATATAACCTGTTTGACCATCAATTACAATATCACCCATACCAGGTGCATCCGTAACTAAAACAGGACATGAAGCAACTTGGGATTCAAAAATAACACGTGCAAGCCCCTCGGAAATAGAAGGTAATACCATCAAACTCGAATTTTTGTAAAATTCTTTTACTTTCTCTCTATCAACTGAACCGATAAGAGAAATCTGGCTACTAAGATTTCTCTTCACAATCAACTCTTTTAATTCCTCTAAATATTTTTCATTAGGAGTTGGTCCAACAATAGATAGGTTTATGTTTTTATCTTGCAATGAATTTATTGCATCAATAATCATGTGAGGTTTTTTTCTATCGGTCACACTTCCAATGAATAATATATTAAATTTATCATGATTGACTATTGCTGAATCAATTTCTTCAAAATCTTTAAAATCTACCCAAGCAGGAAATCTAACAATATTTTTTGAAGGGGATATCTGAATTACTTGTTGTTCTGTTGAGGAAGAAACTGCTCTAACTTTATCGCATTTATCTAATGAATATTTTGCCATTAAGAAAAAAAATCTTTTGTAAGTGTTTGGAAACAATAAATTTTTTTCCAAGCTTAAAGTTTCTATGAAATCTCCATGAGTTTCGACAATAATCTTTACATCTATAGAACGCATCTTTAAGAATAAGATTGAAAAAAAAGATGAAACTGGATCTTGGTAGCAAACAATATTTATTTTTTCTTTTTTTATAATATTTGGAGTTGCAAAAATAGAAATTTGAATTATTTTAAGATAATTTATTAAACGATTTTTTATTTTTTTATATAAAAAAAATTTTCCATATTCTTCATTCATAGTCGTACTTATATCAGCAAAAGCTAAAACTCTAACGTTACAAACTTCACTTAAAGCGAAAAACTTTTTTTTTAATGTCTCATTTATCGGAAGTGTGTAATTTGTAGGAGCAATAAATAATATATTTTTCATAAATTTAGAAATTGTTTTAATTCATCAATAAGTTCTTCATCGTGAGTCCAAGGTATTCCATGTAGTGCATCTTTAAAAGTTACTGATTTTACATTCATCATGTTTGATGTAACTTCTTTAGATGCTTTTTGAGGAACTAGGCTATCTCTACCACCAATTATTGCAAGTGTTTCTGTCTGTATCTCACTTAACCATTCTCTTGAGTCAAATGCAACGACATGTCGTCCTCCATCTCCATAAATAAAATCATTTTTTGACTGATGAAGATTATTCCATGCCCAATCAGTAAACTCATTTCTCAAAGCTTTTGATTTTTTAAGATATGAGAATTTTGATTGAGGGTTTTTATTTGGGAATAGCCTTTCTCTTATTCTTACACCTCCTACTAATAGTTTGAATAAGTAATTATCTTTGAAGCGTTCGCCCTCAATCCAACTAAAAGGTGTGATTAAAACCATTTTCTTTATTTTCTCAGGTATTTTTTTTGAAATAGTTAGGGAGACAGCACTTCCCATAGACCATCCAGCTAGATAGCACTCATCGATATTTAATTCATCAATGATGCTGATAACAATATCTGCATTTTCATCAACGCTCCATCTTTCCCAACTACTATCTGAGCGACCATGATTCTTAAGATCAATTGTTATAAATGAGCTTAAATTTTTTATTTTTGGTAGCACGTTGAACCAACTTCCTAATGAATCTGTACCCCAACTATGTAAAAATATAATTGGTACTGTTCCCTCAACAAAATTTTCTCTAATAAAGTACTCTTTTTCTCTAACAAAAATTGTTCTTCCAGGTATCTTTACCGGGTGAAGCTGGGTTACACCTTCTGTCTTGCTCTTTTGAGTTAGAACTAAATTTTTAAAAATTGATGTAAAGGCAAAAACTTTTGCAATTGTTTTAATCATTATTAAATAATATTTATCTTTTCATTATATTTAGTATTAATTTCCCCTATTTCCCAAATATCTTCATTAACTTTCATATTCTTAGATGATTTTATTTCTTGATCTTTTGGAATGGCAATTAATAAACCTCCGTTAGTTTGAGCATCACATAGTATTTGTATTGATTTCTCTTTCGAGTCATGGATTATATTTTTAGATAAATAGTCCCGGTTTCTTTCACTTCCTGATGGATAAATTCCTTTATCTAAATATTCATAAATATCTGAAATTAAGGGTACCTTTTCAAAGTTCACTGTTGCTGATAAGCTGGAATTTTTTAGCATTTCATATAAATGTCCTAGCAGGCCGAAGCCTGTTACATCAGTAATGGCCGTAGCATTGTTTCTTAATCCAAATTCAAGCGCGTCTTTATTTAATTTTGTCATAATGTCAGTAACAAGTTTGATGCTACCTTCTGATGCAATGCCTTTTTTGATAGCAGTTGTTATGATTCCAGTCCCAATAGGCTTGGTCAAAAATAACCTGTCTCCATTATTTATATTGTTATTCTTTAGTACTTTTCCTTTTACAATTCCTGTAATAGAAAATCCATATTTTGGCTCTTTGTCATCTATGCTATGCCCTCCAACGACTGTGCAGTTGGCTTTTTCCATTGTATCTAGTCCACCCCTGATGACTTCAGATAGGATGTCAAAACTAATATCATTTCTAGGCCAGCAAACCAACTGTAGAGCAGAAATAGGCTCTCCTCCCATTGCGTAAACATCAGATAATGCATTAGCTGCTGCAACTCTCCCCCAATCATATGGATTGTCCAAAATTGGGGTGAAAAAATCAACGGTTTGAATTATTTTTTGGTCACCAATATTTATTACACCTCCGTCATCAGGATTGTCCAAACCTACAAGTAAGTTAGGAGATTGTGTTGCTTTATGATTTTTAAATTGCGTCAAAACTTGAGCAAGCTCACTAGGTGAGAGTTTACATGCTCAACCAGCGCCATGAGAGTATTCAGTTAGTCTCAAGTGAACCTCCTTAAGTTATTTGTTTAATTGTCTTTCTTTTTCGATAAAATCGGTAAATGACTGCCGAATTATTTCAAGGAGAGGGTCCTCGGTGTATGTCTGGTCATCAATCTGACTAACAAAAATTCCGTGTTTTGCAGTCGATAAAGCAAAAACTGTATCAACATCATAAATATCATTAATATGGATGTTTTCAATTTTTAAATCTAGTCCTGCTTCTTTTGCAATATCAATTAATGTCCTTCTTGTGATTGAATCTAATATTCCTAAATCAAGACTTGGTACATAAATTTTATTATCAATTATCCAACTAACACAAAACGTTGGACCCTCAAGAACAATTCCATCTTTGTTTAAAAGTAAAGAATCGGTGTAGCCACTCTTTTGTGCAAGCCTGGTTTGATTAATATTCATAGCATATGAAATTGTTTTAGATCCTATATTTTCTACTTCATCTAGGGAAAAGTCTCCCCCTGATTGCCAATGAGCTTTTTGGGATTGTAATGAAAAACTTTCTGGGAAATTAATTAAATCTTGATAAAAAATATAAACATCACTTTTATCTTTGTCTGTGCCTCTGCCAATTATTACTCGCATATATCCATTATCAAATTTTGATGCTGTTGAAATTAAATCTTCTTTTATTTTTGTAAAATCAATGTCATCGAAAAACATTTTTTCGGCCGACTTAGCAAATCTCTCCATATGTTTATCTATTGCAAATAAATAACCATTGTGAATTGCTATAGCTTCAAAAATACCATCACCTCTCCAGATTGCTAAATTCTCCACAGGTATATTAAATTCTTCTTTTTTTACTTCTATTCCATTAATTAAATACATCTCTAATTTTTTTCTCGTTTATAAGTATTTGTAATTGGCATTCTTCTATCTTTCCCAAAAGCTCTGTTTGTCAATTTTACACCAGGAGCAACTTGATTTCTCTTATATTCGTTTCTATCAATTTTTTCAAGAACATCATATACGATTTCTTTATCAATTCCTGATTTAATAATTTTTTCAGATGAAAAATCTTCTTCAATATAAAGTTGAATTATTTTGTCGAGTATATCGTAATCTGGAAGAGTGTCGGAATCAAACTGGTCATTGCTCAGCTCAGCACTGGGTTCCTTTAATATTGTACTTTTAGGAATTACATCTGATATAGAGTTTCGGTAATTTGCTAAATTGTAAACATCTGCCTTATACACATCTTTAAGCAATGCAAATCCTCCAACTAAATCTCCGTAAAGTGTTGCGTAGCCAACTGCCATTTCAGATTTATTCCCGGTCGAAACCACCATTGCCCCTAGCTGGTTTGAAAGAGCCATAAGTATATTTCCCCTCACTCTTGATTGAATATTCTCATCAACAACATTTCCTAATTTTTCATCTGTATTGTTTCCTAATAATTCTCTGAAGTTTTCTACAGTGTCTTCAATGTTGATTTCTTTAATCTCTATGCCCAAATTTTTAGCTAGTTTTTTTGCGTCTTCCAAAGATGAGTCTGGATTATATTTAGATGGCATTGCAACTCCAATAACATTTTCTGGAGATAATGCATCACAAGCTATTGTTGCAGTTAACGCCGAATCGATACCTCCTGAAAGGCCTACTAATACTTTTTCAAATTTATTTTTTGTAACATAATCTGATAAGCCAAGTTTTAGTGCTGAATACATCGATTCTGTCTTATTTAAATTATTACTACTTAAGAGAGGTTCTATCTTGATGTTTTTTTCATTTAATGACAAGCTTGATTCTGAGACATTATCCGAAACTTCCAGTTCGATATCAAAAGTAAAGAAATCCTCCTTAAATTGAGGAGCTACATAAATAAATTCTCCATTTTTATCAACAACGAAAGAGCCCCCATCAAATACAAGTTCATCTTGGCCTCCAACCATATTTAAATAAACAATCGGAACATTTAATTTTTTGGCTTTGCCCTTAACCAGCTCTTTTCTTTGATCAATTTTATTGATATCAAATGGTGAAGCATTAATATTCAAAATTATCGATGCACCTTTTGCAACTTGTTCTTCAGCTGGCCCGTCATCAATCCAAATATCTTCACAAATATTTATTCCAACAGCAATATTTTCATACCAAAATAACGCTGAAGGATCTAAACCCTTATCGAAATATCTCGCTTCGTCAAAAACGGAATAATTTGGGAGAAAACATTTATGATAAATACCTTGAACGTCTCCATTTTGGACGATGGCTGCCGCATTAGTTATATTTCTGTCTACATTGTCATTTGTTTGTTTTCTTATGCTTCTATCCACAAAACCGACGACTCCACTAGTTTTTCCTGAAAATTCAGCAATCTCTTCTAACACTGCAAAATTTTTTCCAACAAAGCTCTCTCTTAAAAGTAAATCTTCCGGCGGATATCCAGTTAGCGAAAGTTCCGGAAATAAAACGATATCGGAAGAAATTTTTTCAGCCTCTTCTAATTTGCTTAGAATTTTTTCTTTATTTTCCTGAATTGCTCCAACAGAAAAGGAAAGCTGAGCGCAAGAAATTCTTAAAGTTTTAGTTTCCACACAATAATGATAGATAAATGATTAACTAAGAAGATACCGTAATGACAATATCTTTAGAGTCGTCAATCCATCTAGTGACTCTTTTTAATGATGGCATTCTATCTACAATTTTTTTTCTTTTATTTATTCCATTCATCATCTCGTGAAGACTTTCGGGGTTTCTTCTCTTTAAATCAGAAACACTTTCTACTCCTACCGCCTCTAGAAGGTCTGCGTAGTCTTTACCAAGATTTTTTATCTTCATAAGCTCTGCTCGTTTGGCCCAATGTAAAAGTTTAGGCGAGGTAATTCCCGTTTCTTTGGTAAGAAGTGCTCTTCCTGAACGAGTTGAAGCAATTTGAAGAAATGTGACTGTAGTCCTGACTCTAGCTCTTCTTAATTTTGTGGCTTCTGTATGTGTCATGCCATTTATAGAATCTATTGAATTCATTATCAAAGTTTACAAAATTTTTTTATAAAACTAAGAAAAATTTTAGAGAGTTTTTCCCACTCTAAAAATCCGACTGCTCATCATAATCTGTTGGTTTTAAAAAATTAAAATTAACTATTTTTAATTTTATTTCAGAGGTTTCTAAATAGTCAACTAGTTCAAAATTTTTATATACGGAGTCTGTACCTTCGAAGTCATCCTGGGTGATTAATTCAAGCTTATTCCAAAAAAATCTTGGAATAAGAATTGGGTATCCAAGCTGATAACGATACTGTGGAACAACAACTTCATCATCATAATGTTTGCAATTTATAATTTTCTGAATTACTTCGGAGCTTATTGCCGGCTGATCTCCCATAAATATTGTTGCACTTTCTATTTGTTTATCAGAACTTAAATAAAAAAGTCCTGTCCGAATAGAAGATATAATTCCTTCTTCCCAGTTTTCATTTATGATTACCGTACTGTTATAAAAATTTATTTTATCTGTCAAGGTCTCATTTTCATGCCCTAACACAACAATCGCATCCTCAAAATTTTTTGTAACCTCATCTACTACGGTCTGTAATATTGTTTTGCCTTTATATTCAGCTAACTGTTTTGGAAATCCCATTCTTGATGAATCTCCTGCAGCTAAAATGATTGCAGAATTCATTTAAATAACTTGTGAAAAAAGTGAACTACCAAAACCAGAGATAACAACAAGGAGGAATGCTTCAATATTTCTCAAAAGATAAGTCTGCTTAAGGCCTGAGCCGAGACACACTAGAGCAAAAATTGCTGTACCAATAATTAGAAATATTTGAAGAGGAATTGAATTAGTAAAGAAAATTATCCCATTTAGAAAAACGGGTAAGTTTGAAAATCCATAAATAATTCCTACTTGTTTGAAATTTGATTCTTTCCTAAAAAATCTAGTAAGAAGTAGATAGACTATTCCAACTCCAATAAATCCAGAACTAAAGCTTGATATTAGATAACTTAGTAAAAGACTAAATATTTCTTGTGAATTAAATATATTTTCAAATTCATTAATCAAATTATTTAGCTCATTTACAGTCTCAATTGGTAAGGTCCCAACAATCAAGCTCAGATTTTCTTCGAGATATGACAAAGAAGTTCTCAAAAAACTTAAAATAGCAATACCACTTAATAAAAATCCTGAAACATATATAGCAATAGCGATTTGAAAGTTAGATGGTTCAGAAGCTAGCTCATTATAAATATTTTTGTCTAACTTCAAAATTTTTAAAATTACTTTTCTATTTATTCTCATATACCTATCTGTTTCTTAGAATCTAATGTATGACTATAACAAAAGTAGCAGCTTATTTGATAAGTATATCGATGGTGTCCGTCATATTTTGGGCTCAAACTCAAGTGTCTTTATTTGATTCTATAATTCCATCTTTACCCTGGGGAGTTGTTTCGCTTGTAGACTTATATGCAGGATTTATTTTTGTAGGAATATGGATTGTTTTTAAAGAAAAGGCATTTAACTCAATAATTTGGTTAGTTTTGCTTGCCACTTTGGGTAATTTAACAACTGCTATATATATAATTTACAGTATAAAAATCTCAAATGGTGATATTGGCAAATTCTTTATGGGTAAAAATATTTAATCTTTTCTTAAGTTATCAAGCAAAATTAATGATACATCTCTAACCCTGACGTTCTCACCCTGTCCAAGTTCTTTCATTCCATCATCCATCATTATGTAACAGAAGGGGCATGCTACAGCAACCTCATTGGCACCAGTTTCAATTGCTTCCTCTACTCTTTCAATATTTACTTTTTTTCCAGTCGCTTCTTCCATCCACATTCGTCCACCACCGGCACCGCAACAAAAACTGTTTGTTCCTTGTCTCTTCATTTCTCTAATTTCAATCCCACCTATTGACCCTACAATTTCTCTTGGCGCTGTGTAGATATCATTATGCCTTCCAAGGTAACAAGAGTCATGGTAAGTAATGACGTGTGGTTCTTCACTTGTTCCTACTTCAATTTTTCCAGACTGAACAAGCTCCGTTAACAGTTGGCTGTGATGAATAACTTCAAAATTTCCACCTAGTTGGGGATATTCATTTGATATTGTATTAAAACAATGAGGACATTGAGTTATAACTTTTTTGACATCCAAATTATTCATAGTCTCAATATTTTGAATAGCTAATTGTTGAAAGACAAATTCATTGCCTGTTCTTCTTGCTGAGTCACCTGTGCAAACTTCTTTAGTTCCAAGTACAGCATATGATACGTTTGCTCGTTTAAGCAAGGTCGCAACCGCTTTGGTGACTGGTACGTTTCTATCATCAAATGCACCTGCACATCCAATCCAGTAAAGATATTCAACTTCCTCTTTATTGGTTTCATCTAGTAGAGGTACGTCAAATTCTAAATCTTCAGACCATTTCATTCTATCTTCTTGAGAAGCACCCCAAGGATTTGAAGAGTTTTCCATCGCCACATAAGCTTTACCTAATTCTGAAGGAAAATCTGAAGCCATAAGTGCTAGGTATCTTCTCATGTCCAATATTTTGTCTAAAATCTCAATATTTACTGGACAAATTTCATCGCACGCTTTACAAGACGTACATGCCCAAAGTTCTTCTGGAGTGATACGATCAAATACACTTGATGACTTGACTTTTAAATCTATAGGAGTTGATACTGTTGCTGGAACAGCTGGGTCTCCACTCTCAGACATTACTTGTCCAACTTTCAATATTATTTCACGGGGGTCTAGGGGCTTGCCAGTAAGGTTTGCTGGACAAACAGATGTACATCTACCACAAACAGTGCAGGCGTCGAGATCAAGAAGTTGTTTCCACGTAAAATTTTCAATTAATTCAGCACCAACTGTCTCAATATCCTCAGCCTCCATTAGATTTCCAATGTCTCTCATTGCCCCTTTTGGCCTATCTTTCGGACTTAAAAACATATTTGATGGCGAAGTAACGATATGTCTTAATTTTGATTGTGGTAAAACAAGTAAAAATACAAAAAAGCTTACTGTGTGGAGTATCCATGAAACCCTGTGGAATAAAATTCCATCATCAAAGGGAAGTAAGGTTGCAATATAATAGCCAACAAAACTCCATTTTTCATAGTTTGGAAACCCTTCTACAAGAATTCTTCCAGCTTCTGTTGTTAGTCCTGATATCCCCATAAAGGCTAAAAGTGATAATGTGAGATAATCATCCATCTTAGTTTTAGTTTTGATCCTGTCTTCAGTTCCGAATATTCGTCTATAAAAAGCCCATCCAAGACCGCCAAGGTAGAGAAGTGAGGCAAGTTCTAGAGAAAAAGAATAAACAATATATGTTGTGCCTTGTAAAAATTTCAATGAAGGAGGCATCAAATGATGTATTTCAAGTGTGATAGTACCTGCAAATAAACCTAAGAACCCAAGGTAAATCATCGAATGCATAACTCCAGCCGCTTTAAATCGAAGAGTTGTCCTCATTAATATTCCATCGAAGAAACTTAAGATTCTTTTCGATAATTTAACTTTTCTCTTTTCTTCTGTACCCCTAGACCAATTTTTTGCACGAAGAGAAAACAGATAACCACAAATAAAAACTGAAGCGGCACTCAGTATGTAAAATATATATTGAATTGATTTAGGTATATTTTCAAAAACCCGTCTTCCCCCAATTATTTCGCCTTCTGGAAAGATATAACTTGCTATCCACAAAAATACTACTGATAATGCAGCACCTGCAGAAAATAACAGAACATAATCATTAACTTGCCTTGTTGGTTTTTGTTTATTCATTTTCCATCGCTTTAGATATCTCTATCGAACGCTCTACAGCAGACTCAATTGCTTCATGAATAATTTTATCAAATGAATTATTTTCAAGCGAATTTATACCGGCTTCAGTTGTCCCTTTTGGAGATTTTATATTTTCAACTATTTCATTAAAGTCTTTTTCGCCAGTCAAATGTGGTAATGAAGATAGTAGGTTGCTTACTAATGTCTTGGCATCGCTTTCATTCATTCCAAGATTCACCGCAGAGTTAACTATCTTCGCAGAAAGTTCAAAATACCAGGCTGGCCCACTGCCATATATTGCAGTAATAATATGAAAAAGACCTTCGTCGTATTCTTGAGTAGATCCTAAAGTGTTTAATATTTCGACAAAATTTAGATAGTCGTCTGTGTAGTTTCTAGTAAATGGTATGAAACCTGATTTTTGTTTGATTGCAAGATTAGGCATTAGTCTAATAATCTTATTTTCAAATTGTGATTCAAATGTTTTTACAGAAACTCCAGCAAGTGAAGAACATATTAAAACATCACTGTGAATTTTTGCTTTGTTCTCAAGAATAAAATCATTTAAATCATTCGGTTTTATGCACAACAAAATTATTCCATTGCTAATAGATTCGATACTGGAATAAACATTCTTCCAACCATCTTGTATTAATAGGTCTCTTGTTTTTTCGTTACTTTCATAAAGATTTAATTTTAGGTCTGAATTTATGCTTTTAAAGCCACCTAAAAATGACATTCCAAGATTCCCTAGTCCAATAATATGAAGATTTGTTTGATCCATTTCTTAATGATATCAAGGGTATATGTTATCTAAAACGACTGAACGTAGACATTTTTTATAAAAAGTTTGCATAAATTTATAACATTACTATATTTGTATTAAATCTAAGTATATTTACTTAGATTATATCAATATATTAGGTAAGATTGAAAGGAATAAAATGAGTAGTACATTAACCGCATCAACAGTTAAGCCTGGTGTAAGGCGTTCCAAAAAATACACTTCTGGAAGAGTCTGTGAATTTGATACGTGCGAAACAGTCATAAGTATGTATAACAAGAAAAAGTATTGTTTTTTGCATGCTCCTATCTCCTATCCGAGAGTAAGGGGTCATCTGGCAAGAGAACAAGAACCGCAAACATAATTTAGAAAGGATTTGTGAACATGGGTAAAGCCGTAGGAATTGACTTAGGGACTACAAATAGTGTAGTAGCAGTACTAGAGGGTGGAGAACCAACAGTAATTGCAAATGCAGAAGGAAATAGAACAACTCCCTCAATTGTTGCATTCAAATCTGACGATGTTCTTGTTGGAGAACTAGCAAAAAGACAAGCAATAACTAATCCTGATAACACTGTTAGGTCGATTAAAAGAGACATCGGAACTAATTGGAAAGAGAATTTTGAAGGTAAAGATTATACCCCTCAAGAAATTTCAGCTCGGATATTACAAAAATTAAAAAGAGATGCCGAGGCTTATTTGGGAGATGACGTAACAGAAGCTGTTATTACTGTTCCTGCATATTTTAATGATGCAGAGAGACAAGCCACTAAAGAGGCTGGACAAATTGCTGGATTAGAAGTTTTGAGGATAATAAATGAGCCTACAGCAGCCTCATTAGCATATGGTTTAGAAAATAATGAAGATCAAAAAATTCTTGTCTTTGATCTCGGTGGAGGTACTTTTGATGTCTCAATTTTGGAGATTTCTGAGGGCGTTTTCGAAGTCAAATCAACTTCAGGAGACTCCAAATTAGGTGGAGATGATTGGGACCAAAGAATTATGGATTGGCTTATTGAA
>CACAND010000005.1 GCA_902533795.1 uncultured Candidatus Actinomarina sp.
TTTGGTTACGACCATCTATATCAAGAATTAAAAGATAAATTACATCAAACCTCAAATATTGAACAGCTAAAAATTAAGTCAGAACTAGTTGGCCTTGAGGCAATTCATAATGAAAGAGGGCTTGGAGGATTTTATACCCTTGAAGCAAAAAAAGTATAAGTTCTTGCAATTTATAATAAAATTATGAACTTTTTAAAAACTACTACATTGTTAACAGTAATGACACTGATAGTAGTATTTACTGCTCAAGCTTTAGGTTTCAGTTTGATTTCTTCATTATTTTTTGCATTTTTATTCAATTTTATTATGTACTTTAATTCAGCAAAAATCGCACTGGCTTCAACTAAAGCGAAAAAAATTGAGGATGGTACGTATCAAGAAGTCAAAGATATAGTTAAGTTTTTATCTCAAAAAGAAAAAATGCCAGTCCCTGAACTATATATTATTGAGAGTGATCAACCTAACGCTTTTGCAACAGGGAGGAATCCAAAAAATTCTGCAGTTGCTGTAACAACTGGAATTTTAAAAGTATTAAACCGAGATGAATTAGAAGGGGTCTTGGCTCATGAACTTTCTCATATCAAGAATAATGATATTTTAGTATCAAGTATTGCCGCGATGTTAGCCGCAGCTATTTCATTTATGTCGAGAATGTACTTTTGGGGAGGTGGGCGAAGAGATAGAAATGGACATCCAGCAATAATTTTGATAGCTTTTATTGCTGCACCAATTGCATCATTAATAATCAGGATGGCTATTTCAAGAACAAGAGAATATGGGGCTGACAAAACAGGTTCATTAATTTCTGGAAATCCTTTAGCACTTGCATCTGCTTTAGAAAAAATAGAAATGTATTCTAAAAACCCATTAGATGTAAATCCAGCTGTAAGTCAACTTTTTATCTCAAACCCTCTGAAGTCATTTTCAGGTTCTGGATTAGGAAAATTATTCTCTACTCATCCACCAACAAAAGAAAGAGTTAGAAGGCTTAGAGAGGGTGCTAGTGGAATCAGATATAGATAAAGAAGAAATCAATTCAGAGATTGAGCCTGAAGATCTTCAGCAAAAACTTGATGATGGTTGGAAGTTAGTTGATGTTAGAGAGGATGACGAGTGGATGTACGGGCATCATTCGAAAGCTGAACATATAAAAATGGGGGACATTACAGATAAATTAAATTTGTTTGAAAAAAATGAAAAATATGTCATTGTTTGTAGATCAGGGCAAAGATCTGGTAAGGTTTCAGAATTTTTACGAACAAAAGATATAATTTCTTACAATTTACTGGGTGGAATGAAAAAACTATCCAATTTTTCAACAGAAATAATTTCTAGCAATGGAAATCCTGGAACAATCATTTAAAATCAATTTGTGATAGTTTGCATTGGAAACGCACTAGTTGACACGCTTCAGCAAATTGATGAGAATATCATTGAGAAGCTCGATTTAAACAAAGCTCGAATGACTCTAGTTGATAAAGAGAGATCTAATTTTTTATTAGAAAATATGCCAAACCCTTCATATGCAGCTGGTGGATCCGCTGCAAATACAGCTTATTGGATTTCTGTACTAGGAGGACAGGCAGGCTTTATCGGAAAAGTTTCAAATGATGATTTAGGAAAACAATTTAAATCGAGTTTATCCGAACACGGACTAGAAGATCTTACTGTATACGAAGAAGGAGATGATCAAACTGGACTGTGTGCAATTTTTATAACTCCTGACGGAGAGAGAACAATGAACACTTATCTTGGTGCAGGAGCACAGCTTTCGATGAGTGACCTAAATGAGCAAGCAATAAATAAATGCAATATATTGTATATGGAAGGTTACCTTTGGGATAGGTTACCAAGCAAAGAAGCATTTATGTATGCTTCCAATATAAATAAATTATCTGGAGGTAAAAATGCTTTATCACTATCTGATGTTTTTTGTGTTGAAGCGCATAGAGATAGCTTTTTAGATTTAATAAAAGAAAATATTGATTACGTTTTTTGTAATGAAGATGAATTGAAAGCTTTAACTTTACAAGATACAGCAG
This sequence comes from uncultured Candidatus Actinomarina sp., assembly GCA_902533795.1. Classification (GTDB taxonomy): domain Bacteria; phylum Actinomycetota; class Acidimicrobiia; order Actinomarinales; family Actinomarinaceae; genus Actinomarina. The sequence continues at coordinate 2,043 of CACAND010000005.1, forward strand.
AAAAATCTTTTAAATTCTTTGAAGAAAATTTTCCAAAATTAGAACAATTGATTTGCACATTAGGATCAAAAGGCGCAATTGTTCTAAAAGACAATAAAGAATATTTCTTTGAAGCTACAGAGGCTAATGTGATAGATAAAACTGGAGCAGGAGATTTCTTTGCTGCTGGCTACCTATATGGATTGCAAAAAAACTTAACTATTGATGAGTCTGCAAACTTTGCTAATAAAAGTGCAGCACATGTTATTAGTGAGATTGGCGTTAGGCCAGAAAAAGATTTTTCTTAATTAGTCCAACCTAAAAGATTTAATATTCTTTTTTCCTCAAAATTTTCAAGTTCAAGATTTAATTCTTCAAATTGAACAATTACAGGATCGAATTCTTTATCTTTTGAAAACAATAGAAGATTATTCTCTGAATCTATTCCAACTATGCTATTTCCATCATGAGACCATTTCAATGATTCGAATCTATAATTTGTTGGAGCTTTTGAACGATATACTTCTACTGATTCATATCTGGTGTGATAATAAATAGTTATAACTCTTGAGTCATAATCTGATGTCTCCCAAGGGTCTATAAGCTTTTCACCATATATATTCATTTTGTCTGACTCTTCAGCAAAATTAGGATTTTTAATTATATCTAATATTTCTCCACTATTTAATTCAATAACTAAACCCATTTCGGTATTGGTTGATTCATCCCAATATCTAATTAAGATATCTCGCTCTTCATATAATTGAGCATCAAAAAAATTGATATTGTAACCCAAGTCATATTCGAGATCACTAGTACAAATAATTTTTTCCTCTTTTAGTAAATTATTATTTAGGTCTACGGAAAAAATACATTCATCCATAATATCTGGCGCTGGAGGAATAAGATTTTGGCTTTCAATCTCAACCCTATAAATTATTTTTCCATCAAATTCCGTATTGCTAGTGAGGTTTCCGTATTCTGGTAAAGGAATAACACCAAAAACCCCAACAATTATTGTTGTTGCAAGGAAAATCATTAAAGAAAGAAATAATGGTAAATTAACTTTATTCATAAATCTTTAAGGTTTAGTTGTCTTTATATTTGCTCTAATAGAGTTTAGGTACAAGCCAACGACCACAAGGACACCTCCTACTAAAAAAAGAATTAATGGTGGCCAGATGTTATCTGGCAATATTTCAGTAATTAGTCTTGGTAAGTTGATAACAAGACCTAATCCTCCAATAAAAAAGATAACTTGTTCTGAAAGCTGGATGCTACCCCAAACGTAAAATATAGAACCAAATATAAGAATCAAAATAGTAATTATTTCACTATCGATCAAGTCTTCTATAAAAATGATTGAACCTATTGAAACAGTTGTAGTTGATAAAAAATAACCTAGCCAACTTGGCTTGAGCAATGTTGAATAAGTATTGATACCCCAGACACTTCCAATAGCAATTAGAAAAAGTCCTCCGGCCCATGGCTCAATGTTTGGAAAAATTAAATTTCCAGTAGCTCCCAAGAAAAAACATAAACAATAAAATAATCCAGCATGTTGGAAAATTAGTTTTGTTCTTTGAAATAAATAAATTGCATATAAGAGAACAAAGAAAGAAACAATAACATATAACAATTCTTCACTAACATCTATAAACTCAGTTTCTTGAAGAATATTTAAAGTAAAAGTTATAGTTGCACCAAACGATATATTTGATATTAAGAATAAAAATGAGCTCACTCTTTCAATAGATTTAAAAATAAATAATTTTCCATCTTCAATCTTTTCGCTATATCCAGCTGCATAGAAAAGAAAATAAGTAGTTGCAATTAAAAGTCCTAGTTGAGCCCAGTAAGCAAGATTCGTCCACAATAATGGAATTGTGCCTAGAAGACCTGATAAAAGAAACAATCCACCGATTAATGTTATTGCTCTAGCAACTTTAGATTTTTGGTTTGGATCAGAATTTTCTTCGAAATTAACTATCTCTTCATAAGTTTCTTGATTGATTAAGCCATTATCAAGCCATCTTTTTAGTAATTCTCCTACTTTTTTATTCACAATTTAATCCTAATCAAATTAAATTACCTCTTACGAAAATTCCTATATAATCTAAACTTTAAAAAGACTAATTATTGCCGGGATGCCCGAGCGGCCAAAGGGAGCAGACTGTAAATCTGCCGGCTATGCCTACGTAGGTTCGAATCCTTCTCCCGGCACTGGCCCTCTTAGCTCAGCTGGTAGAGCACTTCCATGGTAAGGAAGAGGTCTCCGGTTCAAACCCGGAAGAGGGCTCCCAAGTCTATAATTAATTAGGTTTGGCGGCGTAGCTCAGTTGGTAAGAGCGCACGACTCATAATCGTGAGGTCGGCAGTTCAAGTCTGCCCGCCGCTACAAGAAAATAGGAGGAATAGAAATGGCTTCAGACAAGAGACCACCAATAACATTGGTATGTACTGAAACTGGTGATCATAATTATGTGACTACAAAAAATAAAACTAACACCCCAGATAGACTGGAGTTAATGAAATATAGTCCAAGATTAAGAAAACACACACTTCATCGAGAAAAAAGATAGAAAAAGTAATTTTTTACTTTATCCTTAAATAAGATGGAAAATATTGCAAAACTTAATCACTTCGGTGAAGAAGTATCAAATTCTGAGCTTGTAAAAAAGTCCCAACTAGGAGACAAAAGCGCTTTTGAAGAGCTTGTTAAAAGACACCAAGATTTAGTGTTTTCTCTCTCATTTAAATTGACTGGAAACAGAGAACTTGCAAATGATGTGGCCCAAGAGTCATTCATAAGAGCCTGGAAAGCAATTGAAAAATTTAGAGGAGATTCTACATTTGGGACCTGGATATACCGAATAACAGTCAACACGGCATGGACACTAAGAAAAAAAGCAAAAAAACACTACTCATTAAACATTGAAGATACACAAGAGCCCGTTGTAATAGATGAAAAAAAAGATCCAGAGCTAGTAGCAATTAACTCAGATCTTTCAGTCGTACTTCGAAAAGCATTAAATCAAATACCCCTTGAGCAAAGGATCATCGTAGAACTTAAAAATATCGAAGGAAGGTCACATAAAGAAATAGCAGATTATCTAGACATCAGTGTTACTGCTGCAAAAGTCAGACTTCATAGAGCTCACCAAAAGCTAAGAAATATACTTGAGGAGATTGAAGCGTGAGAGAATTATTAGATAGTTTAAAAGACAATTTCATATGCAGAAGAAAAAGAAGTCAAATGATGAGAACATATTTAAGTGGTAAGTATTTTCTTTTTGATTCGGACAATCATATTTCCTATTGTCCAAAATGCCAAGTAGCTGGAAAACGATATAAAGCTTTCAGAGAAGAACTTGAATCTGAGGTAAATAAAGAAGTTGAAGTACCTAGTGATTTTGCCTCCAAAGTAATTGATTCGCTTGATAAAAAAGTAAAAACAACTACAAATAAGGGTACAAAAATAATACTATTATCTTTAATTGGTTTAATATCATTGTTAATTTTAGTTTTTGGAATAAAGCGCTCTTCTAACAAGATTGATGATATTGATAAAGATTAGGGGTGTAGCTCTAACTGGCAGAGCGCCGGTCTCCAAAACCGGAGGTTGTGAGTTCGAATCTCACCGCCCCTGCTAACGAGGTAATTATGAATGAAATGAATAGAGAAATGAGAAGAATGTCTGAGCGTGAAGAACGCTTGGCAAAAAAAGCCGATAGAAATATTGGTAAATACAACAGTGAAAAAGTTTCAAGATTTAAAAGAATTTCTAACTATATGGGTGAAGTTAGGACAGAATTAAAGAGAGTAAATTGGCCCTCAACTCAAATTCTATCGACTTTTACAATCGTAACAATTGTGACAATAATAACGATGACTCTATTAATATTTGGAATGGACTTTGGTTTTAAAAATACATTAATTAGCATGTTATCTTTTGGAGAATGATTTATGAGTGAAGATACAGTTGTAGAAGAATTAGAAAATGAAGAAGTAGAGCAAGAACAAGAAGCACCTCTTCATCCTTATGACCTTCCTGGTGAATGGTTCGTTTTAAATGCACAATCTGGCCATGAAAAAAAAGTTCAAACAAACATATTAACCAGAATAAAGAATCTTCATCTAGAGGATAATGTTTACGAAGTTGTAATTCCAACAGATGAAGTAGTCGAAATAAGAAATGGAAAAAAAGTAAATATTGAAAAGAAAACATTTCCTGGATATGTTCTTGTAAGAATGGATCTAGATGATACTACTTGGTATGAAATCAGAAACACTCCATCAGTAATTGGCTTTGTTGGCTCCGGTAAAGTACCAATTTCACTTTCAAAAAGAGAAGTAGAAAGAATTTTAGGAACTAATGAAGAAGTAGAAGTTAAAAAAGAAAGTCCAAAATTCAAACCTGACTTTGAAGTTGGAGAAACAGTAAGAGTTACAACTGGCCCATTTGCTGATTTCAACGGCATAATTGAAGAAATTAATCTTGATCAATCAAAAGTTACAGTTTTAGTTAATATATTTGGAAGAGAAACACCTGTTGAACTTGGATTTACAGATATAGTTAAGAATTAAATCATTATGGCAAAAGAAGTAAAAGCAAAATTAAAATTACAGATACCTGGTGGAGGAGCAACTCCTGCACCCCCAGTTGGATCAGCATTGGGGCAATACGGTGTAAATATTATGGATTTTGTTCAAGCATTCAACAACGATACTTCAAGCAGGCAAGGTGAAACTGTTCCGGTTGAGATAACTATATTTGAAGATAATTCATTTACCTTTGTAACCAAAACAGCCCCAGCCTCATATTTAATTAAAAAAGCAATAGGTTTGGAATCAGGATCTCCGGAACCGCATAAAGAAAAAGTTGCTTCAATTACAAGATCTCAACTTGAAACAATTGCTGAAGCAAAGATGGAAGATCTTAATGCAAATGATTTAGATGCCGCCGTGAAAATTATCGCAGGAACTGCTCGATCAATGGGAGTAACTGTAAAGAATTAAGATTTTGGGAGACTAAAGTCGCATGTACCAAAAGGAGAAATATGACCAATCAAGGTAAAAGATATCAAAATATAAAGAAACAAATCCCTGAAGAAAGACAAGATATTTCAGAAGGTTTAAGAATTTGCAAAGAAACAGCAAGTGCAAAATTTGATGAATCCGTAGATGTAGTTTTTTCTTTAAATATTGATACAAAAGATCCAGAACAAAACATTCGAACAACAGTCTCTCTCCCTAACGGCTCAGGTAAAACAGTAAGGATTGCAGTTTTTGCTGGTGGAGAAGAGCTCACTGAAGCTGAAAAAGCTGGAGCAGACATAGTAGGAGGCAAGGATCTTGCAACTAAAGTTAGTTCTGAGGAAAAGCTTGACGTTGATATTGTTATTTCAACTCCTGAAATGATGGCAGAAGTAGGACAGTTAGGTAAAATTTTAGGACCACAAGGATTGATGCCCAATCCCAAAACTGGAACAGTAACTCCAAATGTAGCAAAAGCCGTAGAAGATTTTAAAAAAGGTAAAGTTGAAATAAAAAATGATAAACTTGGAAATATTCACTTAAGTATTGGAAAAGTTTCTTTTGATGAATCAAAACTATTAGAAAATTTAAATGAAGTAATTGCTGAAGTTAATAAAGCTAAGCCTGCTTCTTCAAAAGGAGAGTTTATTAAATCCATGCACATATCATCTACAATGGGCCCTTCTGTCCAAATAGATATTAATCAGTAATTTATCTCCATTAATATTTAGTTATATATATAATTTAATAACAATTTAAACCAAAGACCGATAGTGGCTTGCCTTAATTTCTATCGCAGGTAAAAAGATGGTCCTTGGTTTGCAAGGATTTTTTTATGGTAAGAAAAGATAAACAAGATAAAGTTAAAGAATTAGAAGATTTATTTAAAAAAGCCAACACTTTGGTTTTAGCAGAGTATAGAGGGCTTACTGTTAGTCAACAGACACTTCTAAGAAAAAATTTAAAAAATGTAGGGGCTACTTTTAATGTAGTAAAAATGAGCCTTGCTAAAAGAGCAGCCACTAAAGCTGGATTTGAAGATATATTAGATTATTTTTCTGGGCCAACGGGAGTAACAGTTATAGAGTCTGATCCTGTAGAAGCTGCGAAAGTATTAAAAGAATTTTCAGACGAAAATGATTCATTTATTGTTAAAGGTGGTTTGATGGACAACAAGCTTTTAACTATTGAACAATTAAATGTTCTAGCTTCTATAGAGTCAAAAGACATTCTTTTAGCAAAAATTGCTGGAGGATTTAATGCCCCGTTAAGCAAACTTGCTTACGCACTTAAAGGTCTTACAAACAAAACAAGTTTTGCATTACAGGCACTAATTGAAAAAAAAGAGTCTGGTGAAGAAATTAGTAAAGAGGAGGAATAATGGCAAAAATGACAACAGAAGAAATATTAGGCATTTTTGAAGAAATGTCTGTCTTAGAACTTAAAGAGTTCTTAGATGCTTTTGAAGAAAAATTTGATGTTACAGCGGCAGCACCAGTTGCAGTTGCTGCAGCTCCAGCTGGCGGAGACGCTTCCGGCGGAGAAGAAGCAAAAGATTCATTTGATGTTGTTTTGGCAGATGCCGGTGGACAAAAAATACAAGTTATTAAAGAAGTTAGGGGACTAACTAGTCTTGGCTTAAAGGAAGCAAAAGAACTTGTAGATGGAGCTCCATCTGACATTCTCAAAGGTGCTTCTAAAGAAGATGCTGATAAAGCAAAAGAAGCCTTAGAGGGTGCCGGGGCAACTGTAGAACTTAAATAAATTTAACTTATTTGTTTACTTAAATATTTAGTAACTATATAATATATCTTTCGGATATCATTTTTACATTTTTTGAGGAGGCTTATTGTCCGCTGTTCAGAATTCTAGGCTTTCGTTTGCAAAAATTCCAAAAGTTCTAGATATTCCAGATTTATTAATTGTCCAAAAAGATTCGTTTAAATGGTTTATTGAAGAAGGATTAAAAGAAATACTTGATGAGATTTCTCCTATTGAAGATTTCTCAGGAAGATTTTCACTTGAATTTCTAAATCATTTTTTTGAGGAACCACTTAAATCTTTGGAAGAATGTAAAATTACTGATTCAACCTATTCTCAACCACTATATGTGACTGCACAGTTTTTAGACAGAGAAACCGGCCAAATTAAGCAACAAACTGTATTCCTTGGAGATTTTCCAATCATGTCAGATACTGGAACATTTATTATTAATGGAACTGAAAGAGTTATCGTAAGTCAACTTGTAAGATCACCAGGTGTATATTTTTCACAAGAAATAGACAAAACTTCCGATAAAGAAATTTTTATTGGAAAAATGATACCTGGAAGAGGGGCCTGGCTCGAATTTGACACAGACAAACGAGATACCGTTGGAGTTAGAGTTGATAGAAAAAGACGACAACACATCACTGCATTTTTAAGAGCACTTGGTGTAATTGAAACTAAAGAAGAAGCTATCGAACTCTTCGGAGACTACCCATCAATCCAAAATACGATTGAAAGAGATCCTGATACTACTCCAGAAGCAGCCCTAATTGATCTTTACAGAAAACTAAGACCTGGTGAACCAGCAACTGTTGAATCTGCAAGAAATTTAGTAAAACAAATGTTTTATACCCCAAAAAGATATGACCTAACAAAAGTAGGAAGATATAAAGTTGAGCAAAAACTTGGTAGAGACTATGGAGAAAAAGATGCGGAAACATATTCAACTGAAATTGATGGCATGTTACAAATTGAAGACATAATTGACACCATAAAATATGTTGTAGCACTTCATGCAGGGGATGAAAATTTTGAAAATAAATTAGGAAGAACTATTCCAGTAAGACTTGATGATATCGATCACTTTGGAAACCGAAGGATAAGAACTGTTGGGGAACTTGTTCAGAATCAGGTAAGAGTGGGACTTAGTCGTTTAGAAAGAGTTGTCAGAGAACGTATGACAACACAAGAACCCGAAGCAATTACGCCTCAGTCATTAATTAATATAAGGCCAATACAAGCATCATTAAAAGAATTTTTTGGAACAAGTCAATTAAGTCAATTTATGGATCAACCTAACCCAATTGCTGCCTTGACTCATAGAAGAAGATTGTCAGCACTTGGCCCAGGTGGACTTTCAAGAGAAAGAGCAGGTTTCGAAGTTAGAGACGTACATCCATCCCACTATGGAAGAATGTGTCCGATTGAAACGCCAGAAGGACCAAATATTGGATTGATTGGTACTTTAGCTACATATGGAAGAGTAAATCGTTTTGGTTTTATTGAAACCCCATATTGGAAAGTAGAAAATGGTGTAGTAAAAACCAACAAAGCTGTTTATCTTACTGCATCTCAAGAAGATGAATATACGATTGCACAAGCAAATGCTCCTCTTAATGATGACGGAACATTTCAAAACAAAAGAGTTTTATGTAGACAAAATGGTGGTCAAGTTTCTTTCGTAATGGATAAAGATATTGACTATATGGATGTGAGTCCAAAACAGATTTGTTCAGTGACAACTGCATTAATCCCATTTTTAGAACACGATGATGCCAACAGAGCGTTGATGGGATCAAACATGCAGAGACAAGCCGTACCACTTGTAACAACAGAAGCACCTTACGTAGGTACAGGGATGGAAGAGAATGTTGCTCGAGATTCAGGAGAAGCCTTGATATCCCCAATTGCTGGTGAAGTAGTTTCAGTTACTGGTGATGAAATAACTCTAAAAGAGAATGAAACAAACAAAAAGTTTACATTTGAAGTCAAAAAATTCAAAAGATCAAATCAAGCAACTTCTGTTAATCAAAAACCACTCGTAAGAGTCGGATTAAAAGTTAAACCAGGGGACGTTTTAGCAGATGGACCAAGTACTCAAGGTGGTGAACTAGCTTTAGGGAAAAATCTATTGGTCGCATACATGCCATGGGATGGATACAATTTTGAAGATTCAATAGTAATTTCTGAACGATTAGTTAAAGAAGATGTTTTAACTTCCGTCCATATTGCTGAGCATGAGATAGAGGCTCGTGATACCAAGTTAGGTGAGGAAGAGATCACAAGAGATATTCCAAATGTAGCTGAAGAAGTTTTAATGGACTTAGATGAAATGGGAATCGTTAGAATCGGTGCAGAGGTCACTCCTGGTGATTACTTGGTTGGTAAAGTCACTCCAAAAGGTGAAACTGAATTAACTCCCGAAGAAAGATTATTAAGAGCGATTTTTGGTGAAAAAGCTAGAGAAGTTAGAGATACCTCTTTAAGAGTTCCTCATGGAGAAAGAGGCAAAGTAATTGACGTACAAATCCTTAAAAGGGATGACGGAGCTGACTTACCTCCTGGTGTGAATCAAAAAGTCCGAGTGTATGTTGCCATACAAAGAAAAATTCAAGTAGGAGATAAATTATCTGGAAGACACGGAAACAAGGGTGTTATTTCAAAGATAAATCCTATTGAGGATATGCCCTTTTTGGAAGATGGCACTCCAGTGGATATTTTACTATCTCCACTTGGTGTTCCAAGCAGAATGAACTTAGGTCAAATTTTAGAGACTCATTTAGGATGGGCAGCAAATGAAGGATGGAATGACTTTAAGGGTAAATCAAAAGCCTCAAATGGTGCAAAACCTGGAACTTTAGTGTCAACTCCTGTATTTGATGGTGCAGATGAAGATGAAATACATCAAATTTTAAAAAATGTTAATCCAAATAGGGATGGAAACCTTCTTGTTAATGAAGATGGAAAAGCAACATTATATGACGGTAGGACTGGAGAAAAGTTTGATTCAAAAATCACCGTAGGCTACACATATATATTGAAGTTAATCCATCTAGTTGATGAAAAAATACATGCAAGATCAACTGGCCCATACTCAATGATTACTCAACAACCACTTGGTGGTAAAGCACAGTTTGGAGGTCAAAGATTTGGAGAAATGGAAGTATGGGCATTAGAAGCTTATGGTGCTAGTTATGCTCTTCAGGAACTTTTAACAATAAAATCGGACGATACCGTAGGAAGAGTTAAAGTTTATGAATCAATCGTTAAAGGTGACAATATTCCAGAACCAGGAATACCAGAGTCCTTTAAAGTTCTTCTTAAAGAAATGCAAAGTTTATGTCTCAATGTGGAAATACTATCTGCTGGCGAAGAAATCTCAATGAAGGAAATCAGTGACGAATATGTCAAAACTGCAGAAACACTTGGCATTGATATGACAAGACCAGAAGAAGATGAGGCAGAATTATAATGGAAAAAATTTTTGATGAATTAAGCATTAGTCTTGCCACTTCTGATCAAATGAGGAGTTGGTCTTTTGGTGAAGTTAAAAAACCAGAAACAATTAATTACAGAACTCTCAAACCTGAAAAAGAGGGCTTATTTGACGAAAGAATTTTTGGTCCAACAAAAGATTGGGAATGCTCTTGTGGAAGGTATAAAAGAATCAGATATAGAGGGATAGTCTGTGAAAGGTGTGGAGTAGAAGTAACAAGACGTGAAGTTCGAAGGGAAAGAATGGGGCATATTGAACTTGCTGCTCCAGTTACACATATTTGGTATTTCAAAGGAGTACCAAGCAGGCTTGGGTATTTCCTTGACATGTCTCCAAAAGAATTAGAAAAAGTCATATACTTTGCTGCGTATTTGGTTGTTTCAATTGATGACAAGAAAAGGACTAAAGATTTATCTGAAATTGAAGAAGCTGTTGAAGCAGAAGTAGAAATTGTTGAAGAAGAGTTTACTGAGTGGGAAGTCAAAAGACTTAAACAAATGAAAGTTGAATTAAAAGCAATGGAAAATGCAAAAGTTCCTGAAGCTGAAATTCAATTAAGGACAAAAGAAATTGAAAAAGAGATCAAGCAAAAGAAATCTAAATCTGATGCAGAGATAAAAGTAATTCAAGAAGCTTTTTCTACACTAAAAACTCTAAAACCTAAAACTCTTATAGAGAATGACACACTATGGCGTGAAATGATTGACAAGTATGATGAATATTTTACTGGTGGAATGGGAGCGGAGGCAGTCAGAGAATTAGTACAACTAGTTGACCTAAAATCTGAAATGCAAAAGCTTAAAGGAGATTTAGATTCAAAATCCGCTCAAAGACGACAAAGAGCAATACAAAGAATGAAAGTGATAAAACCATTTGCTGATGGAAAAAATCCACCTGAAGCTATGATTCTCGAAGTTATTCCAGTTATTCCTCCTGAATTAAGACCGATGGTTCAGCTTGACGGTGGAAGATTTGCTACTTCAGATTTAAATGATTTATATAGAAGACTTATAAATCGTAATAATAGATTGAAAAAGCTTATTGAACTCGGTGCACCAGACATAATTATTAGTAATGAGAAAAGAATGCTCCAAGAGTCTGTTGATGCATTATTTGATAATGGTCGAAGAGGACGAGCAGTAGCTGGAGCAGGCGGTAGAGGACTTAAATCACTATCTGATATGTTGAAAGGTAAACAGGGAAGATTTCGTCAGAACTTACTTGGAAAACGTGTTGACTACTCTGCCAGATCAGTAATCGTTGTAGGTCCACACTTAGATCTTCAGCAATGTGGATTACCAAAGATGATGGCTCTAGAATTATTCAAACCATTCGTTATGAAAAGGCTTGTTGAGCTAGGTTTAGCTCAAAATATTAAATCTGCAAAACGAATGGTTGAAAGGTCAAGAGCTCAGGTCTGGGATGTTTTAGCTGAAGTAATAGAAGAACACCCTGTCTTATTAAATAGAGCTCCGACTTTACACAGACTAGGTATTCAAGCTTTCGAGCCAATATTAGTTGAGGGTAAAGCCATTCAAGTTCATCCTCTTGTTTGTGAAGCTTTTAATGCAGACTTTGATGGTGACCAAATGGCAGTTCACGTGCCTTTGTCAGCTGAAGCTCAGGCTGAAGCAAGGGTACTAATGCTCGCAACAAATAATGTTTTATCTCCTGCAAGTGGAAACCCAATAGTCTCGCCTAGTCAGGACATGGTAATAGGTCTTTACTACATAACAGAATGTCATGATGATTTAGAAACAGCTGAGCATGCTTTCGTTGATGCGAACGAAGCACAATTGGCTTATGAAGCAGGACATATAACTTTACAAACACCTATAAAGGTCAGAGTAGGCGATCTTGCAGGCTCAGAAGAAATTTATAATAAAATTAAAAATAGATTTTCGGAGTTATTAACTCCTGAATATACATCTGGAGACGTACTTACAAATACAACCCTTGGAAGATTACATTTCAATGCAATATTACCTTCAGACTTCCCATATATAGAAGCTTCTGTAAGAAAGCCACAAATGAAAAAAATAATTTCAGAAGTAATTGAAACATATAATAAAGCTGAACTTCGTGAATTCTTAGATTCTATGAAAAGAGTAGGATTTAATTTTGGTGCTAAAGCGGGCCTATCTGTTGCAATGACAGACGTAAAAACTCCTCCAAGTAAAAATCAAATTCTTGAAAAATATGAAAACGAAGCTGAAAAAGTCGAGAAATTATTTAAACAAGACATAATTACTGAAACAGAGAGAAAACAAAAAATTATTGAAATTTGGAATGAAGCTACAGACCAAGTGCAATATGCCATGAGCGCAGAATTAGAATCTGAAAGATTTAACCCAGTTGATATGATGGTCAAATCTGGAGCAAGAGGCAACATGATGCAAGTAAGACAGCTTGCTGGTATGCGTGGACTTGTTGCTAATCCTAAAGGTGACATCATTGAAAGACCGATTAAAAGTAACTTTAGAGAAGGCATGTCAGTTCTTGAATATTTTATTTCAACTCACGGTGCGAGAAAAGGTCTTGCTGACACAGCATTAAGAACTGCAGACTCTGGATATTTAACAAGAAGATTAGTAGATGTTGCAGCTGGAATTGTTGTTAAAGACGGCGGCGATGAAAATATTGACTGGAGGGGAACTAATAAAAAAACAGTAGATAAAAATGGCAAGCCTTCTAAATATCTACATTCAACTTTATTTGGAAGAGTGCTTAGTGAGGATATAAAGAAAGACAAAAAAACTATCGAATTTGCTGATGGGAGGAAATTATCAAAGGGAACTTACATTGATGCTGAGGCTTTAGATGTCATATCTAAGTCGGGAGTTGAATCAGTAAACGTCTTAACACCTTTTAACTCTTTAGATCCTGAGTCAATGGATGCGCTGTGTTATGGTTTTAGTCTTGCAACAGGAAAGCCAGTAGAAGATGGTGAAGCTGTTGGTATCATATCTGCACAGTCAATTGGTGAACCAGGAACGCAACTTACAATGAGAACATTTCATACTGGTGGGGTTGTAGGTCTAGATATCACATCAGGACTTCCTAGAATTGTTGAGCTGTTTGAAGCAAGAACTCCAAAAGGTAAATCAGTTCTTTCTTTGATAGATGGAAAGGTTAAATCAGTTGATATGACTGAAGAAGGCAATCGTATCCTAACAATACAAAATGAAAAAGAAGAAATCGAACTTTTAGTTTTAAGGAGACAAACACTCCTTGTAAATCAAGGTGACAGTGTTGAGGCTGGACAAGCGTTAACGACTGGGCCAAAAGATCCAAAAGAAGTCTTACAAGTAAATGGTATCCGAAAATGCCAAGAATATTTGGTTGATGAGGTCCAAAAAACTTATCGTGATCAAGGAGTTGAAGTTCATGATAAGCATGTCGAAATGATTGTAAGACAAATGTTGAGAAGAGTAAGAATTGTTAGACCAAACGATTCTGACCTTCTACCAAATGAATTGATAGATGCAACTTTATTCAGAAGCATCAATCAAGGATTAGTTAAAGATGGAAAAACACCAGCTGAAGGCAGGCCTGAACTGATGGGTATCACAAAAGCTAGCTTAGCGACAGATTCGTGGTTGTCAGCAGCGTCTTTCCAGGAAACAACAAGGGTATTAACTGAGGCAGCTATGAAGAAAAGTACGGACTCACTTTCAGGGCTAAAAGAGAATGTAATAATTGGTACACTTATACCAGCTGGAACAGGTTCAAATGCATATCAAAAACTTGTACCAACTCTTCCAGGCGCTCAAGAAGTATCAGAAATTGGGTTTGCAACTCCATCGTCTGCTTCAGAAGATTCAGAGGATGAAGGTTTACCAAATCCAGCTCAATGGCTAGCTATGTTAGGCGAAGAAGGAGACGAAGATACAGAGTAAAAACTTATGAAGAATTCATTGTTGTAAGTTCAAATCTGTCATATACTTCTTTTTCGGTAATAAAAAATTAACTTTTTTAGATTGGAATTTTTATGCCTACAACTCAACAATTAGTGAGAAAAGGACGTAAGTCAAAGGTGTCTAAAGAAAAAACACCTGGACTGAAAGGGTCTCCTCAGAGGAGAGGTGTTTGCACGCGTGTTTATACAGTTACACCAAAGAAACCAAACTCTGCCCTTAGAAAAGTTTGCAGAGTTAGATTATCCACTGGCACTGAGGTGACTGCCTATATTCCTGGTGAAGGTCATAATTTACAAGAACACTCTATTGTTTTGGTAAGAGGTGGCAGGGTTAAAGATTTACCTGGTGTCAGATATAAAGTTATTAGAGGAGCATTAGACACTTCAGGTGTTACCGATAGAAAACAGGCTCGATCAAGATATGGAAGTAAAAAAGGTTAAAAATTATGAGAAGGGGACCATCACTCAAAAGAAAAACTGAAGCCGATCCAATTTTTAACAGTGTCCTTGTATCCCAATTAACAAATCAAGTTTTATTAGATGGCAAAAAAGATGTTGCTAGAAGTATCGTTTATAAATCCTTAGAACTTGTTGAAAAACAAGCAGGAGGCGATCCTTTAAATGTTTTAAAATCTGCATTTGAAAATGTCAAGCCACAAATTGAAACAAAATCAAGAAGAGTTGGTGGGACAAATTATCAAGTACCTATGGAAGTTCCTCATAGAAGAAGTACAACACTTGCAATAAGGTGGATTGTTGATGCTGCAAGAAAAAGAGGAGAAAAAACTATGTCTGATAGGTTAGGAAGAGAATTATTAGATGCAAGCAACAATACAGGAGCTGCTGTAAAGAAAAAAGAAGATGTACATAAGATGGCAGAATCAAATAGAGCATTCGCTCATTACAGGTGGTAGTAAATATGTCAGAGAGAACAGTTGAACTTAAAAATTTAAGAAACATTGGAATCATGGCTCATATTGATGCTGGCAAAACTACTCTTACCGAAAGAATTTTATACTACACAGGAAAAACCTACAAAATTGGAGAAGTCCATGATGGTGCTGCTGTTATGGATTGGATGGAACAAGAACAAGAAAGAGGGATTACGATCACATCTGCAGCAACTACCTGTAGCTGGGCCGATCACACAATTAATATCATTGATACACCTGGTCACGTTGATTTCACAGTTGAAGTTGAAAGATCATTACGTGTTTTAGATGGAGCAGTGGCAGTTTTTGATGGTGTAGCTGGTGTAGAACCTCAGTCTGAAACAGTATGGAGACAAGCAGACAAATATAATGTTCCAAGAATATGTTTTATAAATAAGCTCGATAGAACTGGAGCTAATTTTGATGATGACGTTCAATCAATAGTTGAAAGACTTGAAGCTAAACCAGCAGTTTTACAAATACCTATTGGATCTGAGGCTGACTTTATTGGTGTTATTGACTTAATTGAAATGAAAGCTCATACTTGGACAAAAGATGATGGCTCTGAGTGGGATATAAGTGAAATATCAGATGATAAATTAGAAGAAGCAAAAACAAAAAGAGCAGAATTATTGGATATTGTTGCAGAAGCTGATGATGAGGTTTTAGAAAAATATTTAAGTGATGAGGAATTATCTGTGGCTGAGATTAAAAAAGCAATTAGACAAGGAACATTAGCTGGCTTATTTGTACCTGTATTAGCGGGAAGTGCATTTAAAAATAAAGGAGTACAACTTCTTTTAGATGCCGTTGTTGATTATTTACCATCACCATTAGACATTGAGCCCGTCTCAGGATTTAAACCTGGCAAAGAAGATGATGAAATCAATAGAGAACATTCTGATGATGAGCCATTTTCTGCTCTTGCATTTAAAGTAGTCAGTGACCCTCACGTTGGTAAATTAACTTACTTTAGAGTTTATTCAGGGACATTAAGTAAAGGTGACAAAGTTGTTAATACAACTACTGGAAAAGACGAAAGGCTTGGAAGAATTCTTAGAATGCATTCAAACTCTAGAGAAGATATTGATTTTATATCTACTGGAGATATCGTTGCAGGCGTAGGATTGAAAAATGCAAAAACAGGTGATACATTATCCGATTCCAGCAATCCTATTCAATTAGAATCTATGACATTTCCAGAGCCTGTTATTTCTGTAGCCATTGAGCCAAAATCAAAAGCTGATGAAGAAAAGCTTTCAGAGGGATTACAAAAGTTGGCAGAAGAAGATCCAACTTTTAGAGTCAATTCAGATGAAGAAACTGGTCAAACTATTATTTCTGGAATGGGTGAACTTCACTTGGATATATTAGTTGATCGATTAAAACGAGAATTTAAAGTCGAAGCAAATATTGGTAAACCTCAAGTTGCATACAGAGAAGCTTTGAAGAAGAAGACTGATATTGAAGCAAAATATATTAGACAAAGCGGAGGAAGAGGCCAATACGGTCATGTGATAATGGAGCTAGAACCAATTGAGGATGGATACGAATTTGTAGATTTAATTAAAAGTGGGCGAATTCCTAAAGAGTATATTCCTTCTGTTAATGCTGGGGTAGAAGCTGCAATGGAATCTGGAGTTCTAGCGGGCTATCCTCTTGTAAATATGAGAGCAACTTTGAAAGATGGTACTTATCATGATGTTGATTCCTCAGAAATGGCCTTCAAAATTGCTGGATCGATGGCACTAAAAGACGGAGCAAAAAAAGCTGGAGTAAAACTACTGGAGCCTATTATGACTGTAGAGGTAGTAACACCTGAAGATTTTATGGGAGATGTTGTCGGAGATCTTTCTTCAAGAAGAGGAAAGATAGCTGAAATGGGACAAAGAGGATCGGCAAAAGTTGTCAGTGCTAAAGTTCCATTATCAGAAATGTTCGGATACGCAACAGATTTGCGTTCAAGAACTCAAGGCCGTGCAACATTCACGATGCAGTTTGATAGTTATGAAGACGTCCCAGACGCTATAACTAAAGAAATAACTGCAAGTGTTCGTGGAGTAGAGGTTGAAGTTTAGGCTTTTTAAAAGTTTGAACTTTTAGAAAAGGAGAAAATATGTCAAAAGAAAAATTTGACCGAAGCAAGCCTCATGTGAATATTGGGACAATGGGCCACATTGACCATGGGAAAACAACACTGACGGCCGCAATAACTAAAGTTTTGGCTGATGCTGGTGCAGGTGAGGCAACTGCTTTCGATGAAATAGATAAAGCACCAGAAGAAAAAGAAAGAGGAATAACAATTCAGATAGCACACGTTGAGTACGAGACAGAAAACCGTCACTATGCTCACGTTGATATGCCTGGACATGCTGATTATGTAAAAAATATGATTACAGGTGCAGCTCAGGTAGATGGTGCAATTCTTGTTGTTTCCGCAGCTGATGGTCCAATGCCACAAACAAGAGAGCACGTTCTTCTTGCAAGACAAGTTGGTGTACCAGCGATAGCAGTCTTTCTTAATAAAGTTGACCAAGTTGACGATGATGAACTACTTGATCTTGTAGAAATGGAAGTTAGAGAACTTTTAAATGAGTATGATTTCCCTGGAGATGACGTACCTGTAGTTAAAGGATCTGCACTTGCAGCACTAGAAGGAAAAGAAGATGGTGTCAGTGCGGTTCTTGAATTGATGGAACAAGTTGACTCTTATATTGAAGAACCAGTAAGAGTAGTTGACAAGCCTTTCCTTATGCCAGTCGAAGATGTATTTTCTATAACTGGTCGAGGAACTGTTGTTACAGGAAGAATCGAGCAAGGCATAGTAAATGTAAATGATGAAGTAGAAATTGTTGGTATTAGAGAAACAACCAAATCAGTTTGTACAGGTGTTGAAATGTTTAGAAAACTCTTAGACGAGGGTAGAGCAGGAGACAATGTTGGCTTGCTATTAAGAGGTATAGACAAAGAAGATGTAGAGAGAGGTCAGGTTATTGCTGTACCAGGATCTATTACACCTCATACAAAATTTGAGGCCGAAGTATATGTTCTTACAAAAGAAGAAGGTGGGAGACACAATCCTTTCTTTAAAGGATATAGGCCGCAGTTTTATTTCAGAACCACTGATGTTACAGGTGAGGTAACTTTAGGTGATGGAACTGAGATGGTTATGCCTGGAGATAATGTTGCGATATCAGTTGAACTTATATCTCCAATTGCAATGGAAGAGGGCGTTAAATTTGCAATTAGAGAAGGTGGAAGGACTGTTGGAGCAGGACAGGTGACAAAAGTTATAGAGTAAATAAAACTTAACCGGGAGTAGAATTCTACTCCCGGTTTTTTTTGAGGAAAAAATGGCAAAACAAAAAGATCAACAAATAAGAATAAAGCTAAAAGCTTATGACAACTATGTTGTTGATGAATCTGCACGAAAAATTGCAGAAACTGTTTTGAAAACTCAAGCAAAAGTCAAAGGACCCATTCCATTACCAACTCAGATACATAGATATTGTGTAATTAGATCACCTCATGTTGATAAAAAATCTAGAGAACATTTTGAAATGAGAATTCACAAAAGGCTTATTGATATTGTTGAGCCAACTCCAAAAACAGTTGATTCTTTGATGAGATTAGATTTACCTGCAGGTGTTGAAGTAGAGATAAAGTTATGAAATCAATTATCGCAAAAAAAATAGGGATGACTCAGTTATTTGATGAAAATTCTGTTGCTTTAGGAGTAACTTTATTGGATGTTTCTGGGTGTCGTGTTGTTCAGATAAAGTCTGATGAAAATGATGGTTATAACGCAGCACAATTAACAATTGGTTCAGCTAAGAAAGTTGTAAAGCCTTTACAAGAGCATTATAAAAAATACAATGTTGAGCCTGGAGAAGGTTTATTTGAAGTTCCTATTCACGAAGAAGGCACACTTGAGTCAGGAAAAGAAATCAATGTAAGTGATTTCTTTGAGGTTGGAGATAAAGTTGATATAACTGGATTTTCCAAAGGAAAAGGATTTTCAGGAGTAATGAAAAGGCATAATTTCTCTGGACAGAAAGCAAGCCATGGGGTCCATAAAGTTCATAGAGCAGGTGGCTCTATTGGAAACGCATCATATCCTGGCCATGTATTCAAAGGCACAAAAATGGCTGGAAGAATGGGAAATCAAAAAACAACTATTCAGTCAGTGACAGTAGTTGAAGTAAATAAAGAAAAAAATTATTTACTTGTAAATGGATCTGTACCAGGAAGTAAGGGAAACATAGTTCAAATATCTTCAGCAATAAAGGTAAATTCATGAGTGTAAAATTAAAAACCTTTTCCTTAAAAGACAAAAAAGCATCCGACAAACAATACGATTTTAATTTGGAGGAAGATGTGAATATCGGACTTTTACATCAAGTAACAAAAGGGAATAGAACTAACGCAAGAAATAACACTGCATCTGTTAAAACAAGATCCCAAGTTTCTGGAACCGGGGCAAAGCCATGGGTTCAAAAAGGAACAGGAAGGGCTAGACATGGCTCTTTACGTTCTCCAATATTTGTTGGAGGGGGTATAGCTCATGGTCCAGGTGGAAGAGTTTACAAAGATAGAACACCAAAAAAAATGAAGCAAAAATCTTTAAACATGTCACTTTCAAACCGAATATTAGAAAATTCAGTTTTTGTTATTGACGGTTCAGGTATTGAGAAGCCTTCTACAAAAGTAGCATCAGAAGCCCTTAAAGAATTATCAATATCGAAATCATTTGTTTTTGTATATGCAGAAGATGATGATTTTTTAATTAAATCATTTAGAAACCTAAAAAAAGCTAAAGTTACATCAGTTAAAAAACTTTCCACTTTTGATGTTATTTCTAATGAAGTAGTAGTTTTTAGTGAAAATGCGATGAACAGTATATTGGATAAAAAATGAAGTATTTAGAAGATGTATTAATTCAACCATTAATATCTGAGAAGTCTTATGATCGGATTGCAGATTCAAATTCCTATACTTTTTTTGTTCACACAAGTTCTACAAAGCCTGAAATTAAAAGAGCTGTTGAAGAAATATTTGAAGTTGATGTGCTGTCAGTTAATACAATGTATAAAAAAGGAAAAAAGAAAAGGTTTGGATATGTTTTAGGTCAACAAAGCACAAGAAAAGTTGCAATTGTTACCCTCGGAGAGGGTCAAACTATAGAGGCTTTTGGGGTATAAATATGGGATCAAAAAAAATCAGACCAATTACTCCAGGAATGAGAGGACACGTAACAGGGGATTTTAGTGAAATTACTAAATCTAAGCCTGAAAAAAATCTTTTACAATCAAAAAAATCAACTGGTGGTAGAAATAATAAGGGGAGGATTACCTCTAGACATAGGGGCGGTGGCCATAAGCAAAAATATAGAGTAGTAGATTTCAAAAGGACAAAAGACGGTATACCAGCTAAAGTTGCTGGAATTGAATATGATCCAAATAGAAATTCTAGAATTGCTTTATTGCATTACGTTGATGGTGAGAAGAGCTACATAATTGCTCCTGATGGTGTATATGAGGGAAGCATGGTTGAATCTGGATCTAAAGCTGAAATTAAAGATGGTAATTGTTTACCGTTAAGAAACATTCCGGCAGGAACTTTTGTTCATGCAGTTGAGTTAAGACCAGGTGGTGGTGCAAAAATGGCAAGATCCGCTGGATCATCTGTTCAATTAATGAGTAAAGAATCTGGATTAGCGTTACTTAGATTACCTTCTGGTGAGATGAGAACGGTCTCAATGGACTGTAGAGCAACTATTGGAAGTGTTGGAAATGCTGAAGCAGAATTAACCAAACTCGGCAAAGCTGGTAGAAAAAGATGGAAAGGCGTAAGGCCACAAACAAGAGGTGTTGCGATGAACCCTGTTGACCACCCACTTGGAGGTGGCGAAGGAAAATCATCTGGAGGAAGAACTCCTGTGAGTCCTTGGGGTAAACCAGAGGCAAAGACGAGAAAAAAGAAAAAATACAGCAATAAATCAATTGTTCGAGGTCGATCACAAAAAGGCAGAAACTAATAATGACAAGAAGTTTACGAAAAGGACCATTTGTAGATAACCATCTATTGGTAAAAGTAGAAGATGCGCAAAACTCTGGTAATAAAAGTGTTATCAAAACATGGAGCAGAAGATCTACTGTAGTTCCAGAAATGGTAGGTCTGACAATAGCTGTACATAATGGAAAACAACATATCCCAATCTTTATAACTGAGGCAATGGTTGGACATAAATTAGGAGAGTTCGCGCCTACAAGAACTTTTAGAGGACACCCAGGACAAAGCTAATGGAAAACGAAACAATTACAGCAAAAAGCAAATATATTAGACAATCTCCTTACAAATTGAGGCTTGTCTTAAATTTAATAAGAGGTTTACCTGTTTCCGAAGCTCTAGATATTTTAAAATTCACAAAAAGAAAAGCATCTGATGAAATAACAAAAGTAATTCAAAGCGCAATGGCAAATGCAGAAAACAACTTTGGATTAAATTCTAATGATCTATACATATCAAAAGCTATCGCAGATGAAGGACCTACGCTAAAAAGATTTAGACCTAGAGCAAGAGGAAGGGCCGGAAGAATAAATAAAAGAACCTCTCACCTAATAATTGAACTAGCAAGTACAGGGGAATAGTTATGGGTCAAAAAACACATCCTTACGCATTTCGAATTGGAATAGTAAATGATTGGAAATCACGATGGTTCAGCGATAAAGACTATACAAAACTAGTCAATCAGGATTACAGGATAAGAGAGTTTTTATCTTCTCAACTAATTAAAGGAGCAGTATCAAGAATTGATATTGAAAGAACAAGAGATAAAGTACAAGTTGATATACATACAGCTAGACCAGGTGTTGTCATTGGTAGAAAAGGTGCGGAAGCTGATAGATTAAGAAAAGGGCTCGAGGATCTATCTAGTCAACCAGTAAAACTCAATATTATTGAAGTTAGAGAGCCTGAACTAGATGCTCAACTTTTAGCTAGAGCAGTTGCTGATCAACTTGAAAGCAGAGTCGCATTTAGAAGAGCCATGAAGAGAGCAGTTACCGGTGCATTAAAAGCAGGTGCAGAAGGTGTGAGAGTTGAATGCTCTGGAAGATTGGGTGGAGCTGAAATGGGAAGAAGAGAATGGTATCGAGAAGGAAGAGTCCCATTACATACTTTACGTGCTGATATTGATTTTGGTCGAGCTGCTGCCCAAACTACTGTTGGATCAATTGGGGTAAAAGTTTGGGTGTATAAAGGTGATGTTGTAGCTTCTAACAAACTTAGACAAGACAAAATAGCAGCAGAAGCTAATTTAGCAAGTGGAGGCCCTACAGCAGGAAGAGTGAAGTCAGTAAAATCAAGAGTAGAAGCTGCTGTTGGGGAGAAAAAGAAATCAAAAATTTTAGAAGCTGGCGGAGGAAAAAAGACTAACGAATCATCTTCAAAAATAGTTGAAGCTGGCGGTGGAAATAAAATAAGACCAAATGAAGCAACCCAACAGTTTGAGCAAGAAAAATCAATATTGGAAGAAGAATAATTATGTTAATGCCAAAGAAAACAAAACATAGAAAATCACATAGAGGCAGAAGAAGAGGTTTATCAAAAGGGGGCAATGAAGTAACTTTTGGAGATTTCGGTTTACAGGCAGTAGAAACATCCTATATTACAGCACGCCAAATAGAGGCAGCAAGAATTACAATAACAAGAACCATGAAGAGAGGTGGAAAAGTATGGATTAACATATTTCCACACAAGCCAGTTACTCAAAAACCAGCTGAAGTAAGGATGGGTTCAGGAAAGGGTAATGTAGAGTATTATGTTGCGGTAGTAAAACCTGGAAAAATAATATTTGAAGTCTCTGGAGTCTCTGAAGAAATTGCTAAAGAAGCTATGAGAAAAGCAGGACACAAATTACCAATTAAGACAAAATTTGTAAAGAGGAACATATGAGCGTTAACGATTTAAAAGAATTATCAATAACCGAGTTAGAAAATAAGATTTTTGATCTAAAGCGTGAATTGATGGATTCAAGGTTTGCGTTGGCAACAAGTCAAATTGAAGACACATCTGTATTCAAGAAAATAAAAAAAGAAATTGCACAAGCCAATACAATTCTTAATCAAAAAGTTAAACAAGA
This sequence comes from uncultured Candidatus Actinomarina sp., assembly GCA_902533795.1. Taxonomy (GTDB): domain Bacteria; phylum Actinomycetota; class Acidimicrobiia; order Actinomarinales; family Actinomarinaceae; genus Actinomarina. The sequence goes on from CACAND010000005.1 coordinate 25,316, forward strand.
AAGCATAAATCAGGATTCTAATGAATAGTATTGAGAGAACTTCTAGAAAAGTTAGAACAGGAGTAGTTGTCTCCGATAGTAGAGATAAGACTGTCACTGTATCTATAGAATTACAGTTTCAACATCCTAAATATGGAAAAATTGTTAAGAAAACTAGAAAACTTCATGCTCATGATGAAAACTCTGAAGCAAAGGTAGGAGATACAGTAAAAATAACTGAAACAAAACCAGTATCAAAAACAAAAATGTGGAGAGTTGTTGAAATAATTGAGAGAGCCAGATGATACAAAAAGAATCAAGATTAAAAGTTGCAGATAATTCAGGAGCTAAAGAAGTCCTTTGTATCAAGGTAAAAGGAAGTTCTAGGATTAGATATGCTGGATTGGGTGATGTATTTACTGCAACAGTAAAAGATGCTGTTCCAGGAGGTCAAATAAAAAAAGGTGATATTGTTCAAGCCGTTGTTGTAAGAACAAGTAAAGAAACCCGAAGAAAAGATGGAACATATATAAGATTTGATGAAAATGCTTGTGTTATATTAAATGACCAAGATCAACCACGTGGTACACGAATTTTTGGTCCTGTCGGAAGAGAATTAAGAGAAAAAAAATATATGAGAATAGTTTCGCTTGCACCAGAGGTTTTGTGATGAAAATTCAAAAAGGTGACACAGTAAAAATAATTTCCGGAAAAGATAATGGTAAAGAAGGTAAAGTCTTACAAGTTTTTCCTAAGAAGAACCAAGTCTTGGTTGAAGGCGTAAATGTGAATAAAAAACATCAAAAACCACAGGGACAAACCATGCAGGGTGGTGTAATTGATAAAAGCATGCCAATTCATGTTTCAAATGTAGCACTAGTTGTCAAAAAAAAGAGTGGAAGAGTAAGATATAAGTTTGATAAAAATGGAAACAAATTTAGAGTACTAGCGCAAACTGGGGATGAAGCATGATTCCAAGACTAAAAAAACAATATAGAAATGTATTAATTGATGACTTAAAAAAACAATTAAATATAAATAATACAAATGCAGTGCCAAGTTTAGAGAAAATAGTAATAAATATTGGAGATGGAAAAGCAGCAACTGATGGTCGAGCACTTGAATCAATGGTTGATGAATTAACTGCAATATCTGGTCAAAAACCAGTCATCAAAAGAGCAAAAAAATCAATTGCTGGTTTTAAGATCCGAGAAGGAATGCCAATAGGTGTCTCTGTGACTCTCAGAGGAAATAGAATGTGGGAGTTTTATGATCGTTTTGTTCAAGTTGTTGTTCCAAGAATTCGTGACTTTAGAGGATTTAGCAAAAAATCTTTTGATGGCAATGGTAATTTTTCTCTTGGACTTAACGAGCAGCTTGTATTTCCAGAAGTTGAATATGATAAAGTTAGGGACATAAGAGGTATGAACATAACAATTTGTACAACTGCGAGTGATAATCAAGATGGATATGGCTTACTTAATGCACTTGGGTTTCCATTTAGAGAGGAATAATTATGGCTAAAACAAGCAAAATTGTTAAAAATAATAAAAGAGAACAAACTGCTAATTTTTATTCCTCAAAAAGAAAAGAATTATTAGACATTGTTAGAGATCCAGAATCTTCATACGATGAAAAAAGAGAAGCTCAAAAAAAGATTGCAAAAATGCCACGTGATGCATCAGCAACAAGACATCGAAATAGATGTCAAGTAACTGGAAGACCAAGAGGAAATCTAAGAAAGTTTGGCATGTCAAGGAACACTTTCCGTGATTTAGCACTAAAAGGTGAGCTTCCAGGAATAAAGAAAGCATCTTGGTAAAAATGGTTAATGATCCAATTTCAGATTTTTTAACACGATTAAGAAATGCAACATTAGTATCAAAATCTAATGTAGAAATACCTCATTCAAAATTTAAGTATGAACTTGCGAAGCTATTTAAAGATGAGGGTTACGTAAGCGATATTGAAATAAAAGGTGAAGGTGCAAAAAGAGTCATTGACTTAACAATTAAATTTTCTGAAGAAGGCAAGTCAGTAATAGCTGGTTTGAATAGACTTTCAAAACCTGGAAGAAGAGTTTATTCATCTTTTAATGAGTTACCAAGGACTAATGGTGGACTAGGAACTGTGGTTGTTTCAACGTCAAGAGGCTTATTATCAGATTCCGAAGCTAGGAAAAGAAAACTAGGTGGAGAATTGATATGCGAGGTCTGGTCATGAGCAGGATAGGAAATAAACCAATCGTTATTCCAGAAAATGTTGAAGTTAAATTAGATGATAAAAAAATATTTGTCAAAGGCTCAAAAGGAGAATTAACAACTGAAATTTTGGATGAAAGAATTAAGTTTGAAATCAATGAAGATGTTCTAAAATTTACTCGAGAATCTGAGGATAAATCTGTTAAAAGTTTACATGGATTGTACAGATCATTAGTTGCAAACAACATTATTGGTGTAAGTGAAGGTTATTCAAAAACTTTAACTCTCCAGGGAGTTGGGCATAGAGTTACATTGAAGGGAAACGATTTAGAGATATTGTGCGGGTTTTCACATCCAGTTTTATTTAAGAAAGTAGAAAGTATTTCATTTGAGGTACCAGATCAAAATACAATTATTGTTTCTGGAATAGATAAAGGTCTTGTAGGACAAGTTGCTGCTGATATAAGGTCTATAAAACCTCCAGAACCTTATAAAGGCAAGGGAATTAGATATCAAGACGAGTATGTTAGAAGAAAAGCTGGAAAAGCAGCTGTGGCAACTACAGGAGCTTAATATGAGAAAATCAGATCAAAGATTAAAAAGAAAAGTTAGAATTCGAAAAAAAGTTTATGGTGATTCCAACAAACCACGTCTAGCTGTTTATAAAAGTAATAAAAATATCTATGTGCAAGCTATAGACGACTTGAATCATACAACTATTGGCTCAGCAAGCACTTTATCAAAAGAATTAAAGGTCGAAAGACTTACAATTGATGCCGCAAAAAAAGTAGGAGAACTTATGGGCGACATTCTAAATAAAAATAAAATAGAAGAAGCCGTTTTTGATCGCGGGGGATACATCTACCATGGAAGAGTCAAAGCTTTAGCTGATGGTATAAGAGAAAAAGGAATTAAATTTTAATGGCAGAAGTAGAGTTACAAGAAAACGTAATACACATAAACAGAGTTGCAAAAGTTGTTAAGGGTGGAAGAAATTTTGCTTTTACAGCTCTTGTAGCTGTTGGAGATGGAAATGGTAATGCTGGCATTGGCTACGGAAAAGGTTCAGAGGTTCCTTTAGCAATACAAAAAGCTATAGAAAATGCAAAGAAGAATATTCATCCGATACCAATGGCAGGCTCAACGATAGTTCATACTATAACTGGTGAACACGGATCTTCTAAAGTTTTACTTAAACCTGCAGCTCCTGGAACAGGGGTTATTGCAGGAGGCGCTGCTCGTCAAGTTTTAGAGGTCGCCGGAATTAAGGATATTCTTGCAAAATCTCTAGGATCTCCAACCCATTTAAATGTCGCTAAGGCAACATTAAACGGACTACTAGGTCAGCGAACACCTGATGAGGTTGCAAAACTTAGAGGTAAGAAGGCTATGGAAATTGCACCAAAAGGATTGGTCGATGCTTATGAAAAAACAAAAGCAGAAAGAAAGCTTAGAGAAGATGCAAAAGGTTAAAATTACTTTGAGGAGATCTCTTATTGGTCAAGGATTTAAAGCTAAAGAAACTATAAAATCTTTGGGTCTAAAAAAAATTAATTCATCTGTAGTTAGAGAGATGGATGATAGTCTTGCCGGAATGTTAGATAAAGTAAAACATCTAGTTGAAACAGAGGATGTAAAATAAATGAGTAAAATAAAATTTCATCATCTTAAACCAACTCCAGGATCATCTAAATCTAAGCTTCGTAAAGGACGAGGAGAATCTGGTAAAAGAGGTAAAACTGCAGGAAGAGGAACTAAGGGTACAGGAGCGCGTAAAACAGTACCTGCTTACTTTGAAGGTGGTCAAATACCGCTTTATAGAAGAATACCAAAGTTAAAGGGTCTTAAAAATACTCCAAAAATGTCATATGTTGTAGTGAATGTATCAGACCTTCAGGAAAAAAATTTAAAAGGAGATATTGATCCAGATGTCTTACAACAAAATGGTCTAACAAGAAAAAAAGGACTAGTAAAAGTTTTGGGCAATGGAGATATCACGAATACTGTAAATATAAAAGTACATGCCGTCAGTGAGTCTGCAAAGAAAAAAATTGAAGATGCCGGCGGGACTGTAGAAGTTATAGAGGTTTAAAGTGAAGCTTTCAATTTTTAGATATATGTTTAAAATTCCTGATCTAAGAAAACGTATAATTTTTACATTGATTATGTTTGGTGTGTATAGGCTGGGAGCTGCAGTACCAGTCCCAGGAGTTGACTTAGAAGCTGTACAAAGATTGACAGACTCAGGTTCACAAGCCGGAATCTATGGCCTATTAAATTTATTTTCTGGAGGAGCCTTAGAAACATTTTCTGTTTTTGCACTTGGAATTATGCCCTATATTACTTCAAGTATTATTCTTCAACTTTTAACAGTTGTTATTCCACGATTACAAAAACTTCAAGAAGAGGGCGAATCTGGTAAAAAAGTTATCACACAATGGACTAGGTATATAACTGTTGTTTTAGCATTACTTCAATCGACTGGGTTAACCTACATTTTTTCAAGAGGAAGTTTAACAGGAGGAATATCTTTGATTCCAAACTATACCCCATCAAGAGTTGGATTAATTGTACTAACTATGACTGCTGGGACAGCATTTATCATGTGGCTAGGAGAATTAATTTCACAAAGAGGGATTGGTAATGGAATGTCTTTAATTATCTTTGCAAGTATTATCAGCCAATTACCTGCAAGCTTTGGTGGAGCATACCAGGTTACTGCTGGTCAGGGAAGAATTGGTCAATTTAGCTTTCTTGTTTTAATGTTTTTTCTTATGATTGTAGGAATTATTTACGTTGAACAAGGTCAAAGAAGAATACCAATCCAATTTGCAAAAAGAGTTAGAGGAAGAAAAGTTATGGGAGGTCAAAGTACATATATACCATTGAAAGTGAACAGTGCTGGCGTGATTCCTGTTATTTTTGCTACGAGCGTTCTCTTCTTTCCAGCATTAATAGCTACTTCACTTCCTCAAGATAATAATATTACCGCAGGAATAAGAAATTGGATTGATGTAAACTTAGCCAACTCTCAAGGAACTAGTTGGTTTTATATATTCTTTTTAGGTATGTTAATAATTTTTTTCACCTATTTTTACACCACAATACAATTTGATCCAGTAAGACAATCTGACATGATAAGAAGACAAGGTGGTTTTGTCCCTGGTGTGCGTCCAGGTATTTCAACAACAAATTACTTGTCTCATATAATTAGCAGAATTACATTACCAGGTTCAGTATTTTTAGCATCCGTAGCAGTTTTACCCTCTATAGCTTCAGCAATTTGGGATATTCCTTTAGGTTTCAGTGGTATATCAATATTAATAACCGTTGGCGTGGCTCTTGAAACTATGAAACAAATCGAAAGTCAATTAAGTATGAGAAACTACGAAGGATTTGTTGATTGACGGATATCACTATTTTTCTTGGACCACCTGGTGCAGGAAAAGGGACTCAAGCTGAAAAAATATCTGAAAAATTTAATATACCTCACATCTCTACTGGTGTGATGCTTAGAGAACATGTTGAGAACGAGACAGAATTGGGTCTTGTTGCTAAAGAAATATTGAATAAAGGAAATCTTGTTTCTGATGAGCTAGTTACTTCTATGCTTATTGAAAGATTAGAAAATGATGATTGTGAAAAAGGTGCAATTTTAGATGGTTTCCCTAGAACAATTACCCAAGCTGAAAGTCTTAACATCGAAGGCTTGAATATAAAAACTGTCATTTTATTTGAAGTAAATGAAACTGAGTTAATAAAACGAATGGTTGAAAGAGGCAGAGAAGACGACACAGAAGAGTCAATAAAGGTTAGGTTAGATGTGTATCGAGATGAAACTTTACCTTTAATAAAATTTTATGATGATAAAGATGTACTAAAAACTGTTGATGCATTTGGAGATATAGATGAAATTTTCAACCATATCTCAGGTCTTATTAAAACATGATTACATATAAATCAAATGATGATTTTATGAATATGAAAAAAGCAGGAAAAATAGTGTCCACTATTCATTCTGAACTTGAGAATATGTCTTCACCTGGAACAAGGATCGAAGAGCTAGACAAAAAGGCAGAAGAGATAATTACTAAATCTAACTCTATTTCTAACTTTTTCAATTACAGAGGATTTCCATCATATATATGTGCTTCTGTTAATGATGTTGTTGTACATGGGATACCAAAAAATTTTGTTATAGAAGAAGGTGATATTTTATCTATTGATGTTGGTTGTATAGTAAACGGTTATCATGCGGATGCTGCATTAACTTATGGAGTTGGAGAAATCTCTGACGAAGATCAAAAATTAATTGATGTTACCAAGAAAGCACTTTATGAAGGAATAAAGCTTGTTAAGGATGGACAAAAACTTGGAACAATCGGAAATAAAATTGAAAAAATAGGAAATAAAAATTCTTATGGTGTTGTTAGAGAATATGTTGGTCACGGCATAGGGCTCTCGATGCATGAAGATCCACAAGTACCAAATTATGGTATCAAAAATAAAGGATTTACTTTAAAAACAGGTATGGCAATTTGCATAGAGCCTATGTTTAATCTTGGTTCGGCAGAAACAAAAGTTGACCCCGATGGCTGGACTGTGAGGACAGTTGATGGAAAAAAATCTGCACACTGGGAGCATACAATAGGAATAATGGAGGATGAAGTATGTATTTTTACAGAAAGGTAAATTTACGAAAAATGTTGGTAATACTTCATAATCTGACTAATCTAGTAAATCGGTCTTAAAATCGGGTCATTTTGGTAGAAAAAGAAAAAAATATAATTAAAGTCCAAGGGACTGTTAAAGAAACTCTCCCAAATGCCTCATTTAAGGTTGAACTTGAAAGTGGAGCTGAAATTTTAGCTCATGTGTCCGGGAAAATGAGAATGAGGTACATTCGTATTTTGCCCGGAGATGTAGTTGAAATGGAAGTTTCACCATATGATCCCACAAGAGGTAGGATTACTTGGAGACATAAATGAAAGTAAAAGCAAGTGTTAAAAAAAGAGGTCCTAACGACCAAATAGTACGTCGAAAAGGAAAGCTTTATGTTATCAATAAAAGAAACCCAAGACACAAACAGAGGCAAGGTTAAGTTTGGCTAGAATTTCAGGTATTGATATACCAAGAGAAAAAAGGGTGATTGCATCACTTAGATATATACATGGTGTTGGTGCAAAGAGAGCAGAAGATATCTGTAATGACTTAGAAATAAATCCAGATACAAGAGTAAACAACCTTACTAATGATGAAGTCGCCAAGATAAGAAAATATATAGAATCAAATTTTAGAGTAGAAGGTGATCTACGTAGAGATGTATCTCAAAATATACGAAGAAAGACTGAGATTGGAACTTACCAGGGTATGAGACATAGAACTGGACTTCCAGTCAGAGGACAACGAACTCATACAAATGCGAGAACAAGAAAAGGTCCAAGATTTGCTATTGCTGGTAAGAAGAAAGTAATGAAATAATGGCAGAGCAAAAATCAAAGAAAAAAAATAAAAAAAATATTCCTTCTGGAATTGCACATATTAAAGCAAGCTTCAACAATACAATTATCAATATATCTGACACTAATGGAGAAACAGTAGTTTGGACATCAGGGGGTTCAGTTGGATTTAAAGGCTCTAGAAAGTCCACTCCTTATGCTGCACAGGTTGCAGCCGAAGAAGCTGTTAGAAGAGCAACTGAATTTGGAATCCATAAACTAGATATCATAATAAGTGGTACCGGTGCTGGAAGAGAAACAGCTGTAAGAACATTGCAAAACATGGGAATGGATGTTGGATCAATTAAAGATATTACGCCAACCCCACACAATGGATGTCGCCCTAAGAAAAGGAGACGAAATTAATGGCTAGATATACTGGGCCAAGAGTTAGAGTCTCAAGAAGATTAGGATTTAACGTATTTGAAAATAGAAAAGGCGATAAAGCTCTTCAAGACAGACCATACCCACCAGGGGAAAATGGTAAGAAAAGAATGAGAGAGACTGATTACGGAACTCAATTAAAAGAGAAACAAAAAGTCCGATATATGTATGGAGTTCTTGAAAAGCAATTTAGAAATTATTACAAAGAAGCAACAAGGATGCCAGGCATAACCGGAGAAAATCTTCTTATTTTGCTTGAATCAAGAATTGATAATGTTATTTATAGAGCAGGATTTGCTGCTACTAGACCTCAGGCAAGACAATTAGTTTCTCATAGACACTTCAAACTTAATGGAAAATTAATTGATATCCCTTCCATACAAATAAAGCCTGGAGATAAAATTGAACTTAAAGATCAAAGTAGTGACCTCATTGTAATCCAACATACTTTAGATACGGGACAAGACAGAGAAGATGCATCATGGTTGAAAGTAGATGAAAAGAAAAAAAGTATTGAAGTTTTGAATCAGCCAACAAGAAATGACGCTAGTCAACAAATTGAAGAACAATTAATAGTAGAACTTTATTCTAAATAGAATATAAGAAAGGAAAACACGTGTTAATTTTACAAAGACCAGAAATATCTCAGGAAAATCTTGATAAGTCAAGAGCAAGTTTTACGATCGAACCACTTGAAACTGGATTTGGTTTGACCTTAGGTAATACAATGAGAAGGGCTTTACTTTCTCGAGTACCTGGGGTTGCAGTTACAGGTGTAAAAATTGATGGAGTAAATCATGAGTTCACATCAGTACCTGGTGTAGTTGAAGATGTATTAGATGTACTGCTGAACCTTAAACGCTTAGTTCTTAAAGTTGATGATCAAGAAAGTCATACATTAACCGTCAAGGCTAAAGGACCGGGTGAAGTTAATGCAGCACAAATTCAATGTCCTGCTGGTGTAGAAGTTGTAAATACAGATCTGAAAATTTGTACTTTATCAAATGATTCAACACTAGACATGGAAGTTTCGATAGCTCATGGAGTAGGATATCGCTTGGCAGATAAGAATAAAACTAGTGATTCAAGTTTTATACCTATTGATTCTATGTTCTCTCCAGTAGTCAAAGTCAGTTATGCAGTTTCTCCAACACAAGTTGGTCAGGTCACAAACTATGATAAATTGATTCTTGATGTTGAAACTGATGGATCCATTGAGCCAAGTGAAGCAATATCTTCAGTAGGAAAAACTCTTGGAGAACTGTGGAAGCTATTTGCAGATATTGATGAGGGAATTGGTCTTGAATTAGGAGAATTAACTATTTCAGAAGGAAGTTCCCCAGACCTTTCATTGTCTGTAGACGCTCTTGATTTATCAGAAAGACCAAGAAATTGTCTCGGAAGAGAAAATATAACAACTGTTGGACAAATTCTTGAATACACAGAAGACGATTTGCTCAATCTAACAAACTTTGGTCAAAAAAGCTTAGACGAGCTTGTTGCAAAATTAGATGAGCTTGGCCTTAGCTTACCAACAAGTTCAGACTTGAATTCGGAAGATAATTCAGATGCCTAGACCAAGAAAAGGAAAACTTCTTGGAGGATCTTCATCTCATGAAGATCAGATTATAGGTAACTTAATTGCTTCTCTAATTGAATTCGAAAAGATTGAAACTACATTAACCAAAGCTAAAGTTACTAAACCCTATGTTGATAAAGTAATTACTAAAGCAAAAAAAGGCTCCCTTCATGACAGAAGACAAGTTTTAAAGTTTATACAAAATAAAGCAGTCGTAGCAAAGCTTTTTGATGAGTTGGGTCCAAAATATCAAGATAGAGATGGTGGATACACCAGAATAACTAGAACAAGTTATAGAAAAGGTGATGGAGCTGAGCTAGCTGTACTAGAGTTAGTTTAATTTGAATACATTAAAAGATGTTTGGAGACAATTCAAACTTTTCATAAGATTTGACTCTGAAACAATACTCAAAATTACCCAAGATAGATATGAAACAGGCAATGCCTTTTTAATTGTTACATTTAGTTTATTTGCTATTTATATTCCACTTTTATTTAGTTCAAATATAAATAATATTTTTGATTTAATTTTTTTTGGAGTTTTAGATGGAACATTTTCATGGGTATTTTCAAGCCTTGTTATGTGGTTTGCACTCGGCAGAGTATTTAAAGAAAATGTTGATTTAAATTCAATAATTACAATTACGGGTTACTCCCATGGATTAGTTGGATTTGTCTCGATTTGGTTTTTCTTACAAAACTCTTTCATGAATTTTGGAGATAGAGTTAACCAGATCTTTATATTGCTTCTTATCTTTTGGATTTATAATGCTGTTGCTAAATCACTCGAACTTGGTTTTTTTATGGAAAAGAGAAATACAAAACTTTCTTCAGCCATTTTTATATTTATTTTATTTTGGACGTCAGACCCATTAAAAATAATAATATAAATTGCTTTCTTATAAATTAGATATCTCTTACGATGGAACCAATTTTCATGGTTTCCAAAAACAAATCAAAAATAGAACAATTCAAGGAGAAATAGAAAAAATTTTATATAAATTGTTAAAAGATTATGATTTGACATATTCTGGTAGGACTGACGCAGGTGTTCATGCCAAGTCCCAAATACTTTGTTTAAAAGTCAATAAACCACTAAATGATAATTTTATCAATTCTTTTAATTCTTTAATTTCTAATGAGATAAAAGTTAATAAAATTCTTAAAGCAAGTAAAGAATTTAATCCTAGACATGATGCTAAGTCAAGAGTGTACAAATACTTTATCTTAAATAAAACAAAAGATTTACCATTCTCAGAAAATCAAGTTTACTTTATTAATAAAAAATTAGATTTAGATTATTTAAATCGTATTTCAAAAATATTTTTAGGAAATAATAATTTCAAAAATTTTTCAAAACTAAGACCTGGCCAATCTCCCGAACGGTATATCAAAGTTAGTAAATGGACTTATCAAAATTCAAAGTATATATACACAGTTGAAGGTAATTCTTTTCTTCACAATATGGTGAAGTCATTAGTAGGTTCTCAGTTGGCAGTAATTGATAAAAAGATAACTATCAAAGATTTAAAATTATCTTTAAAGAATCCATCTGAAACTCGACATCGATTTATGGTTCCAAGTAGTGGTTTATATCTATGGAAAATCAAATACTAGTCTCCATAAATATAAATACAATTTATACTTAAGTTTCGTTACGATTCTTTAAGGTTTTATGAGTACAAAAACGACATTTGATGGAGTAGATTCTTCTGAGCGAAACTGGCATTTAGTTGATGCTAGTGGATTACCTGTAGGCAGATTGGCTAGCGAAATAGCACAAATTTTAAGAGGTAAACATAAACCGAAATTTGCACCTCATCTAGATGTTGGTGATTATGTGATCGTAATAAATGCTTCAAAAATACAAGCAACATCAAAAAAACCAGAACAAAAAATGTATTATGACCACTCAGGTTATCCGGGTGGATTAAGAGAAGAGTCTTTTAATTCATTAAAAAAGAGAAAACCTGAAAAAATAATTGAAAGAGCCGTATGGGGGATGCTTCCAAAAAACAGATTAGGAAGGTCAATATTAAAAAAATTGTATGTTTATAGAGATGATAATCATCCACATGGTGCACAAAATCCATCAGAATTAAGTTTTGACATCAAGAAAGTAGTTGAATAGTAATGAGTGAAACAATAGTAGCAACTGGACGTAGGAAAACATCAGTAGCAAGAGTTATGTTGAGTGAAGGGGATGGGTCCTTTGAGTTTAATGGTAAAACCCTCGAAGATTACTTTCCTAGTCCTTCAATGCGAATGACCATAAACAAACCATTTAACATTGTTGGAATGGAAAAGAAATTTAATCTGAAAGTGAATTTAAATGGAAGTGGACTTTCTGCTCAAGCAGATGCTGTTGCCTTAGGCATTTCTAGAGCGTTAATACAATTCGATCCTGAACTCAGGCCAAAACTTAAAAAAGCAGGACTCTTAACTAGGGATGCTCGAAAAGTTGAAAGAAAAAAATACGGCCTAAAGAAAGCCCGAAGAGCAGAGCAATTTACTAAAAGATAATAGTTCATTGAAAAAATATTTTGGTACCGATGGTATTAGGGGTATCCCGAAAGAAACTTTATCTCAAGAGTTAATTTCTTCAATTTGTGCATCTGTTGAAATCTTGATTGATCCTAAAAGTGTCGCCATCATATCCGACACGAGAGAATCCTCAGATGAAATTCTGAATTGGATTTCTTTAGGCTTTTCTGAAAATGTAAAGATATATAATCATGGTATTCTTCCTTCGGGCTCAATGCCCATAATCTTGAAAAAGTTTGATTACGATCTGGGAATTATAATTTCTGCTTCACATAATCCAGCAAATTACAATGGAATAAAATTAATTCAAAAAAATGGTTCAAAGCTTGATGATGATATCGAAATTCAAATTGAGAACAGACTAAATAGTCTTAAGTTGCCAACGAAAGGTTCGGAAATAATTAATCTTTCCGATGGGCATGATGAGTATTTACGATATTTACAGGAAATTACTGACATTAATTTTGATAATTTTGAAATAATAATTGATGCTGCAAATGGAGCTGCTTTTAGTGTTATAAAAGAATTATTAGATTCCAAAAATGCAAAATACCGAATTATAAATGACACTCCCAATGGTCTAAACATAAATGATAATTGTGGAGCAACTTCTCCGGAAAATTTACAAAATGAGATAAAAAACAGGGAAATCGGCGCTTCTTTTGACGGTGACGCTGATAGATTGATAATGGTTGATGAAGAGGGAAAAATTGTTAATGGGGATTTAATATTAACTCTTCTTGCTAAATATTTTTCTGAATTGAATAACCTAAAAAACAATATTGTCGTTAGTACCGTTATGTCTAATTACGGTTTTAAACAGGCTATGCAAAAATTTGATTTTGATCTAATCGAAACTCCTGTTGGAGATAAATATGTTGCAGAATCAATGAATAAATATGATGCCTCATTAGGAGGTGAGCAATCGGGCCATATAATAATTGCTGATTTACTACCTGTTGGAGATGGTCTTATTACTTTAATTATGGTTTTAAAAGCCCTCGAACACTTTGGAATGACACTTTGTGATTTTAAGAATGAAAATTTATATGAGTATCCACAGAAACTTACGAACATAGAGTTAACAAATAAATTAAACGATGAAGAAATAGAATACATAAATCAAATAGCACTTGATATGTCAATAAACAAAGATTTAGATGGCCGATATCTTATTCGAAATTCAGGTACTGAGCCATTATTAAGAGTATTAGTTGAGGCTAAAAGCGCCGAAGCAATGCAAGATTTTTCTGACGAACTGTTAACAAAGATTAATAAATACTTAAATTAGTAAAACTTAACGATATACTTTTCTTAACGAGCAATTTAGCGCCAGGCCTTTAACGAGGTGACGAGGAAGTATGTTATCGAAAAATTCGGCGGATGCATACTCGGCACTGCAGTCGATATAAATTGTTAAAAACAGGAAGAAATTTCTGAACAGAGACAATTTAACGCAGTCTTTATTTTAACCTGCTCGTTGGAATGGAGAAAAAATGTGTGGAATAGTTGGGTATTCAGGCCCAAAAGAACCCTTGCCAATCTTAATAAATGGATTGTCTAGATTAGAGTATCGAGGATACGACTCAGCAGGAATTGCAATTTCCGATGGGAACAAAATAACCATTGAAAAAAAAGAAGGTAAACTCGACTTCTTAAAAGATCATCTAAAAAATAATCAAATCTCTGGAAACGTAGGCATTGGTCATACAAGATGGGCGACCCATGGCGTACCAAATGATGTAAATGCTCATCCTCACTCGGATAACAATGAAGAATTTGCGATTATTCATAATGGGATAATTGAAAATTATGCAGAAATTAAAAAAGATCTTTTAAACGAAGGATTTGAATTTAAGTCTGATACTGACACTGAGGTAGTAGCTGTAGAGCTTAGCAGAAAATGGAGTGGGGAATTGCTTAAAACTGTAGTGGATGTTGCAAACTCTCTTGAAGGAACTTATGCACTCCTCGTAACTACTACTAAAGAAGAAGGAACTATCGTTGCTGGAAGATTAATGAGCCCATTAGTTTTAGGAGTTGGCGATGATGAAGTGTTTCTTGCGTCTGATTCGGCAGCAATACTAGAGCATACAAAAAAGATGATATTTCTTGAAAATGGTGATTTTGTAGAAATTAAAAATGGTAAATATAAGTTGTTTGACTCAGACTTAAATGAAATTGAAAGAGAGATCCAAGAAATAGACTGGGAGGTCTCTGAAGCAGAGAAATCAGGATATGACCATTTTATGTATAAAGAGATACTTGAACAGTCTGAAGTAATTGAAAGAACTATTTCGGGAAGGCTGGACACAAATTCTGATGATATTCCGATTATGTCAGATCATGCTTCTAAATTTGAAAAAATTTGGATAGTTGCATGCGGAACTGCTTATCATGCAGGTTTATTTGGCAAAGATCTGTTTGAGAAAGTTCTTGGTGTTCCAGTAAGCGTTGAGTTAGCTTCAGAGTTTAGATACAGGGAGCCGATTGTTGGGAAAAATGATTTAGGTATTGTAATCTCACAGTCTGGAGAAACAATGGATACAATTGCTGCAACAGAACTGCTTAAAGAAAATGGCTCACACGTACTCGCCCTAGTTAATGTTGTTGGAAGCTCATTGGCAAGAATGGCTGATAGTGTATTTTACTTACATGTTGGTCCAGAGATCGGTGTAGCTTCTACTAAAGCTTATTTAGGTATGCTCGTATCTCAACTAGTACTTGCTAAACATTGGGACTCTCAAAATAGATTGGATGTATCTTTTGATCAGATTGCAGAACTTCCAAATCTAATAGACAAAACAATGGCTTGCGAAGATCAAATAAAACAGATATCTGAAAAAATTTACAAAAAGAATGACATTTATTTTATTGGAAGAGGTTTGGATTATGCATTGGCAGCTGAAGGTGCCTTGAAATTAAAAGAGATTTCATATCTGCACGCTGAAGCATTGGCAGCAGGAGAGCTTAAGCATGGTACGCTAGCTTTGATAGAAGAAGGAACCCCTGTAGTAGTTACTGCTAGTCAAAATCATCTGCTCGATAAGACAACCAGTAATGTACAAGAGGTCATTGCAAGGGGTGCATATGTTATTGCTATTGGAGACAGTGAGTCAGAAAAACTAGAAAATATATCAAATGATTATGTGACACTCCCAGATAGTAATGAAATACTCACTACTGTGATATCGATTATACCTTTACAATTTATTGCTTATCATGTAGCAAATAAAAATGGCCAGTCGATTGATCAACCAAGAAACCTTGCAAAGTCAGTTACTGTAGAATAAATAACATGGATAGAGGTTACGTATACGTAAATAAGGCAAATTATTTACACAACATAGAAGTATTAAAAAAACTATCAAATAAAGAACTTTGTTTAGTTGTCAAAGCTAATGGTTATGGTCATGGCATTGAATGGACTGTCAAAACGGCTATGGAAGCTGGAATTAAATGGTTTGCGGTAGCAGCTATTAGTGAAGCAATAAAAGTACGTGCTCAATCTGATGAACTTAGAGTATTGTTACTTACCGAGCCATCGCTTGATGAGTTAGATAATATAGAACGACATAATATTGACTTAACAGTCTACAATGATTTTTTTATCGATGGTTTAGAAGAATCAGGTAAAGAATTTAGCACCCATATAAAAATAGATACTGGTATGCACAGGGTTGGTTGCGAACCAGAGGATTTTATAAACCTTTATAATAAAATAAAAAAGTCTAAAACCATAAATCTAGCCGGTATATGTACCCATTTTCCATTAGCTGATGAAGAAATAGAACCAACACAAGAATCTATCGAATTATTCAAAGAAACAATTAAAGATATAGATTTAGATGATTTACTAATACACGTAGATAATTCTGGATCATCATTTTATAATTTTGATCCAACATTTAATTTATCAAGAGTAGGTCTGACAGTTTACGGGTGTAACATAACACCGGCTGAAGTAAATCAAGATTTTAAACCAACGATGGCTATAAAAACAAGAATATCAAATATTAACTACAGAAAAAAGGGAGAAGCAGTTTCTTATGGAAAAGCTTTGACTTTAGAAAGAGATACAACTGTAGCAGTATCTCCTGTTGGATACGGCGACGGGTATCCGTGGAGTACATTTCCTGATGGGAAAGTTATAGTTAACAATACATACTGTAATTTGATAGGAAGAGTTACTATGGACCAAATTCTCTATGACATTACAGATGTTGAAGCAAATATAAATGATGAAGTTGTTCTTTTGGGAAATTCAGAGAACAATGAACTTGAAATTACCGTCTACGATATTGCAAAATGGAATAATACTATTGAATGGGAAATCCTTACAAATATTAATGAACGACTTGAAAGGGTTGAAATTGAATGAGATCGAGCTTAAAGAATCAGCTTTAGATGAATTTGCAAAAGACTTCGTAACAAAGTTATCAATTCCTTCAGTAGTTGGATTTAACGGAAGTTTGGGAGCTGGTAAAACTACAATAATAAAAAAGATAATTTATCACCTTGGAATCGAAGATAATGTAACTTCACCGACATTCAATATTGTAAAAAATTATCTCAAAGAAGATTTAAGTATTTACCATGTTGATCTCTACAGACTTTCGTCATTTCAAGAATTTATTGACCTTGATCTTCCTTTGTTTGAAGAAAAAACCCTATTTTTTGTTGAATGGTCAAATCAACTTCCTAATACAAACCTCAATAATTGGACAATTGTTGATATTGATATCATTGATGATTCAAGAAGAAAGATAAGGTTTTAAATTGTATAAATTAGCAATATCTACATCAGGTGAATATGTTTCTGCAGCAATTTTTGAAGATAAGTTACTTTCTAGTTTTGTTTCAAAAACTAACAGGGGCTCAACTGGAATACTACTCAATCAAATAAATGAATTATTTGATAAAACAAAAGCAAACAGAAAAGATCTTAGCGCACTTTATCTTGACGTAGGACCAGGATATTACACAGGACTAAGAATCGGCTTATCAGTTTCTCAAGGACTTGGTGCAGTTTTAGGCATCCCTATAATTCCAGTAAATGGTCTCGATGCTCTTGCATTTGCAGCACATACAAGTCATAGAAAGATATGCTCGTTGATTGATATTAAACGAAGTGAGTTTGCTTATTGCGAATATATGCCTGTTCCAGGTGGAGTAACACGAGAGTCAGATCCTCAAGTTATTTCAGTTGAAAGCTTAGAAATTAAACTTTCTGATGATGCCGATAAAAAATTATTAGTAGGTAATTGGGATCTAATAGAAAATAAAAAAATTCTTACTGATAGTAACACTAAATTAGCTGAGCCAAGATTTGTGACTGCTGAAAATATTTACAACGTTGGTGAAAAAATAAAAGACTATCCCAACTTTAATGAAATAAACCTTGAATACATGAGAGAACCCGATGTCACATTATCAAAAGATAGCTTGAGTGGAGATGTGAAGCTTTATGATTAAAAGTTTAGAATTTTGTTCATCTGAGACAGCCCTTAAGTTATCAAATTTAGAGCAAAAATTATTTTCTATGTCATGGGATGCCAGCATTATTGAGCAAAAAATAAATGACAAAAGTTTTAAGTATTGGATTTATGAAGATGAAAAGGAAATCATTGGATATTTAGGTATCCAATTTATTCACCACGATATTGAGATTCTAGGAATTGGTGTATTGGAAGAATATAGAAAAAAAGGAGTAGCAACTGAACTTATGGATTTATTAATAAGCTATTTTGAAAGTTCGAAATATGAAAAAATTATCTTAGAAGTAAGAGAATCAAATACATCCGCTCAAAGTTTATATAAAAAATACAATTTTAAATATTTTGGTAAAAGAAAAAAATATTATGTCACAGAAGATGCAGATATTTTTATAAAGGAAAAAGTATATGCAGAATGAACAACTCATATTAGGGTTTGAAACAAGCTGTGATGAGACGGCCATAGCTTTAATGAAGGGTGATGACTTGTTGATAAACAAGATTTCGTCACAGGTCGAAATTCATGAAAAATTTGGTGGTGTAGTTCCTGAAGTAGCATCTAGAGCACATGCTGAAATGATACGAAATCTTTTTCATTCATCAATAAACGAATGTGGGATTGATATAGGTGAAATTGATATTGTAGCAAGTACTGATGGTCCAGGTTTATCAGGCAGTCTTGTGGTGGGCTATAATTTTGCAAAATCAGTAGCATGGGCCCTTCAGAAGCCCTTTTATGCAGTAGATCATATGGTTGGTCATCTTAGTGCACCTCTTATTGAACATCCAACCATGGATCCGCCATTTTTATCATTACTTGTGTCTGGTGGTCATACACAAATTGTGTTTGTAGAAGAATGGGGAAAATATAATTTATTAGGTTCAACAATCGATGATGCAGCAGGTGAAGCATTTGATAAATTATCTAGATTTTGTGGATTTGGTTTTCCTGGTGGACCAGCAATACAGAAAATATCTGAAGGCGGTGATCCAGATAAAGTCAAACTTCCAAGACCAAAGACTTCAAATAAATTTGATTATTCTTTTTCAGGGTTAAAAACAGCTGCAGTTTATTTTTTACAAGGACTAACTGACGATGACAAACTTTTGAAAAAAGATTTTGCCGCTTCATACCAAGAGGCAATTGTTGATTCTTTGATGAATATATATGAGAAAGCTGTAACTGAAACAGATGTAACTAATCTATCAGGAGGAGGAGGAGTAATGGCAAATACGCGACTTCGTGAAAAAATTCAAACTTTTGCTGAAAAAAATGATAAAAATCTATATTTACCATCACCTAAATTATCTACTGATAATGCTGCAATGATTTGTGTAGCTGCAAAAAATAACCTTACAACTAATGAGATGAACATCGAAGATATAAGGCTATCATCAGTAATTTCTTAACAATTTAAGAAAAATGAATACCTTTATAAACAGAACTATATTAAATTCAAAACGTAGAAAATTTTAGGAGAAAAAAAATTATGAATCTTAAACCACTTGGAGATAGGGTAGTTGTAAAACCACTATCAGAAGAAGATATGAAAACTCCATCAGGTATATACATTCCTGATACAGCAAAAGAAAAACCTCAAGAAGGTGAAGTTATTGCTGTGGGGCCTGGTGAAACCAATGACAATGGAGAAAAAATTAAGCCTGATGTGAAAAAAGGTGATAAAGTTGTTTATTCAAAATATGGTGGAACAGAAATTAAAGTTGACGGAGAAGAATACTTGATACTTTCAAGTAGAGATATTCTCGCAGTAGTCGGAAAATAATAGGAGAAGATAATGGCAAAAAAGACTTTAGTATTTAATGAAAAAGCAAGAAAAGGGCTTGAAGACGGTGTTAACAAATTAGCTGATGTCGTAAAGGTAACTCTTGGTCCAAAGGGCCGAAACGTAGTATTAGAAAAAAAATGGGGTGCACCAACTATTACAAATGATGGTGTAACTATTGCAAAGGAAGTAGACCTTGAAGACCCTTATGAAAATATGGGAGCCCAATTAGCCAAAGAAGTTGCATCAAAAACTAATGATGTTGCTGGTGATGGAACTACAACTGCAACCGTACTTGCCCAGTCAATGGTTAACGAGGGTATGAAAACTGTTTCCGCAGGTGTTAATCCAATGGAAGTCAAAAGAGGTATGTTAGAAGCTTCAAAGGCTGTTACAGAATTTATTGCTGGTTTTTCAAAATCAATAGGTGGCAAAGACGAGATTGCACAAGTAGCATCAATTTCAGCCGCAGATTCTGAAATCGGTGAAACTATTGCAGAGGCAATGGAAAAAGTTGGAAAAGATGGCGTAATCACAGTTGAAGAAGGTCAAACATTCGGTATGGAACTTGAATTTACGGATGGAATGCAGTTCGATAAAGGATTTATTTCACCTTACTTTGTCACAGATCCGGATAGACAAGAAGCTGTATTAGAAGATCCGTATATATTGATAGTGAATTCAAAAATTACTGCAGTAAATGATTTATTACCAATTCTTGAAAAGGTAATGAATTCAGGCAAACCATTGATTATTCTCTCCGAGGATGTTGAAGGAGAAGCACTAGCTACTCTTGTTGTAAACAAAATTAGAGGAACCTTTACATCTGTTGCTGTAAAAGCTCCTGGTTTTGGAGAAAGAAGAAAAGCAATGCTACAAGATATCGCAATTCTTACAGGTGGAGAAGTAATTTCAGAAGAACTTGGTTTAAAAACTGAAAATACAACTGTTGATATGCTTGGTCAAGCCGAAAAAGTTATTGTAAAAAAAGATAATACAACAATTGTCAATGGAAAAGGTAAGAAAGCTGACGTTGAAGGTAGGGTAAAACAAATCCAATCTGAAATAGACGAATCTGATTCAGACTGGGATAAAGAGAAACTTCAAGAAAGGCTTGCTAAATTATCAGGTGGAGTAGCTCAAGTTAAAGTAGGAGCTGCAACAGAAGTTGAACTTAAAGAAAAGAAAATGAGAATTGAAGACGCTTTAGCAGCCACAAGAGCGGCCGTTGAAGAAGGTATCGTTGCTGGTGGAGGAGTAACTTTAATTAGAGCACAAGATACAGTTGATAAGATTTCTGGTGGTACCGAAGGTGAAGCCATTGGAAGAAATATTGTAAAAAAAGCTCTTGAAGCACCACTTAGACAAATTGCAGAAAATGCTGGCTTTGAGGGTGGAGTTATGGTTGAGAAAGTCAAAGACGCAAAAGGAAATGTTGGATTAAACGCTTCCAATGGTGAGATGGTAGATCTTGTGAAAGATGGAGTTATTGATCCAGCGAAAGTTACTAGATCAACTGTTGAGAACGCATCATCAATTGCTTCACTGGTATTGACAACGGAAGCTTTAATAGCTGAAGAACCAGAACCAGAGCCACCAATGCCTCCTGGAGGAGGAATGGGCGGCATGGAAGGTATGATGTAACTTAATCATATTTTTAAAAAAAAGAGTGGACAACAACCACTCTTTTTTTTTATCATTATATGTCATGATTGGAATAAGAGGTGCAATAGCATCAGTTGAAAACAGTGAAGAAAATATATTAGAATCATCAAAAATTTTATTTACTGAGATTATAGAACAAAACAATTTAGTAATTTCTAAAGTTGTTTCGGTACTATTTACAGTTACAAAAGAATTGAATGCTGCTTTCCCGGCCAAAGCAATTAGAGATCTTGGATATGACCAAATACCTGCACTTGATTCTTTAGCACCAGACATTGAAGGTGATTTATTAGGTTGCATTCGAGTATTAGTTATATATCAAGATAATATCGAACCAAATCATGTGTATTTGGGTGAAGCAAAAAATTTACGTCCTGATAGATAAAAACTCTTTTCAAAACAAAATTACGTGCTAGCATTATCACAATGAAAACTAACACATACTTTTACTTTAGAGCGCATATATAAGCTGCCCTAAAGTTACATTGTGTCAAATCGGGCAAAAGCCCGATTTTTTTTTAGGAGGAACAAATTGATAGTAGTTATGAAACAAGCAGCTACAGAAGAAGATATAGAGAAAGTAAAAGTAAAAGCTATTGAACAAGGTCATGAGCCAAAAGTACTTTATGGTGTTGAAAGGACTGTCGTTGCAGTGCATGGAAAAGTTATCGAAGATAACAGAGGTGTAATGCGTTTACTTGACAACGTACACGAAGTTATCCCAATTGGGAGATCTTACAAGCTTGCAAGTAAAACATATAAAGATACAAATACAGAAATAAAGATAAAAGATCTTACTATCGGAGGTAAAGAACTTGCTTTTATAGCTGGGCCAGACAGCGCCGAATATAGAGAGCAGACTTTAGAGACTGCAGAAGCTGTAATACAAGCAGGAGGAAATGGCCTTAGAGGAGGAGCTTTTAAACCTAGAACCTCACCTTATAGTTTTCAGGGTTTAGGAGAAGAAGGCTTAGTATTGTTGAAAGAGGCAGCTGATAAACACAAACTCCCTTTGTTTAGTGAAATTATGGATATCCAACATTTACAAATGATGGAAAATTATGTAGATGTTCTTCAAATCGGAGCAAGAAATATGCAAAATTTTAAGTTATTAGAAGCTGTTGGTGAATCGAAGCTTCCTGTTTTATTGAAAAGAGGTATGAGTGCAACTCTTGAGGAATTGCTTTTAGCTTCTGAATATATATTAAGCAGAGGAAATGAAAATGTTATTTTATGCGAGCGAGGAATTAGAACTTTCGAAACTGCAACAAGAAATACATTTGATATTAATGCAATACCTTATTTGAAGATGAACACTCATTTACCTGTTATTGCTGATCCAAGTCACGGAACTGGAGCAAACAACTTAGTAGCCCCTATTGCATTAGCTTCAATAGCTGCAGGAGCAGATGGGTTATTAATCGAAATTCATCCGAGACCGGATGAAGCTTTATGCGACGGCCCTCAAGCCTTAACGCCAGTAGAGTTAGTGGAGCTTGGTAAGAAAGTAAGTTTAATGGCTGACGTTGTGGGTCGATCTTTAACATTATGATCAAAAATGTAAAAATAATTGGCCTTGGATTAATGGGTGCAAACTTAGGAATTAATCTAGTCAATAAAGGACTAAATGTTTATGGAGAAGACATTAATCCTGATGTAGAGAAAAGAGCAGAAAAGTTTGGTATAAATGTTAAATCAAATGCTGAAAAGTATGATCTGACTATTCTTTCAATGCCTATAAATAATATTATTTCTTTCTTATCAAAAGAACATGAGGTTGATAGATCTGAGTTGATAATTGATATAGGAGGTACCAAAGAGTCGATTTGTGATTTAATGGACAATTCAAATATTCCTGCAATTGGGGGACACCCGATGTGTGGATTGGCTGATAATACAAATTGGGAGCCACATCCAGAAATGTACAAAAATGCAACATTTCTTCTTTGCGAAACTAATTCAACTGATGATAAAGCAAGAGAAATTGCATCAGCGTTTATAAATATTTTAGATTGTAAAGAAGTATGGATTGATAGAAAAAAGCATGATGAGATATTATCGATTACGAGCCATTTACCTCACTTGATAAGTTCTGCACTTGTGGGTATTGCTAAGAAGGATTATGAAATTGAAGAAATAATGGGATTAGCAGCTGGAGGGTTTGATGGGGCAACAAGGCTTACAAGGACAAACCCAGAGATGATAATAGACATGTACAACTCAAACTCAAAAAATATAAATAATTTTCTTATCGCACTAATCGAAGAAATATCATCGTTGATGTCTTTACAAGAAAAAAATGAGTTAATTGACTATCTCACTTCATCAGTGGAATGGAGAAGAGCATTGTCAGATAAATTTGGAGAACGACCATTAAGTTAAAATTAAAATTATTTAGCAGATTATTGTCTGGTAATGTTGCTCTCATTGGAGATAAGTCTATTTCTCATAGAGCAATAATATTTGCTGCGTTAGCAGACGGAACTTCAAATATACAAAATTTATTAATGAGTGAAGACACAAAGGCTACCTTAAAGATAATTGAGCAAATGGGTATCGATATCAAGTTAAATGATACAGTTTCCATAACTGGTAAAGGGCTTAACGGCCTGAAAGAACCAAAAAAAGATCTTAATGCCATAAATTCAGGAACCACTGCAAGATTATTAATTGGTCTATTATCTAAACAAAATTTTTCATCAACATTAATAGGAAGCCCCCAGTTGAATAAAAGACCAATGAACAGAATTACAGATTTGTTAGTTCAAAACGGAGCTTCAATTAACATAAAGAATTCTTTTCTTCCGATTAAATTTAAATCATCAGAATATTCATTTAATTTTCAAAATACTCTTGTTCCCAGTGCTCAGGTTAAAAGCGCCTTAATTATTGCTTCTTTGTACCATAGTGAACCAACGTTAATTGAAGAAACAGTTGCCACAAGAGATCATACGGAAAGAATGTTAATTGCGATGGGTGCAAACATACTTAGACTTGGTAACACCATTACTGTATCTCCAACAAATAATCTTAAACCTTTAAACATTTCAATACCTGGTGATATATCGTCAGGAGCATTCCTAATTGCACTTGGCGTGCTCAAAGGAAAAGAAATAATACTTGAAAACATGTTAATTAACGAAAGGAGACTTGGGTTTGTAAAGATTTTAAAGAGGATGGGTGCAAATATTGAAATTGTGAACATTAATGAAGAAAATAATGAAGTAATTGGAGATATTAAGGTAAAAAAATCAACTCTAAATGGTACGACTGTGACAAAAGAGGAAGTGGCCGATTTTATTGATGAAATTCCAATTTTCACTTTTTTAGCATCCCAAGCAATTGGTATTACAAAACTTGTTGGAGCAGAAGAACTGAAAGTCAAAGAATCAGACAGGTTAGATGTTATGAAAAATTTTATTCTTGAATTAGGCGGGAAAATTGAAGTTTATGATGATGGATTTGAGATTACAGGCATTCAAGATCTCCAAGATGGCTTTATTAAAACTTTTGATGATCACAGAATTGCAATGACAGCAATAATTGCCAATATAGCTCTTGGAAAAAAGATAATCCCTGATAATAAAGAATGCATTAAAGATTCATATCCTTCTTTTTTTGAGGATTTAAAAGAATTAGGAGCTGAGATCAATGAATAATTTTGGCGTTCTAGGTTGGCCCCTTGAAAAGACATACTCTCCCTTTATTCACAAATCTTTATTTGATATGACTCAGCTTGAAGGTAATTATGAATTATTAAAAATTGAGAACATAGATGAGAAAAATATTCAAGATCTTAATAAGAGACTAGACGGATACAATATCACAATCCCACATAAAGAAAATATTTTAGGATTAAATATAAATTCAATCGTAGATGAACATGCACAATCAATAGGAGCAATAAATACTGTTAAATCAAGTGGTGAAAGTATTGAATACTATAACACTGACTATGAAGGCTTCTTATTTTTCTTAAATAAAATAGATTATGATTGGAAAGATAAAAATATACTTATTTTAGGCAGTGGTGGAAGCTCAAAAGCAATTAGGTATGCATTATCAAGTAATTCATCGAGTATACATATTGCTAGCAGAAATGTTACTGAGGATACTATTTCTTATAAAGAGGCAGAAGATATTGGATCGGAGATAAATTTTCTTATCAATACAACTCCTATTGGTATGTCGCATCTGAATAACCTTTCTCTGGACTTAGATGTAAACAAATTTACTAACCTAGATTTATTTTTGAATATAGGATATGGAAATACTAGTAATTTTTTTAAACCATTAGTTGATTCTGTGAATTCATACAATGGTATTGGAATGCTCATATGTCAGGCAATCTTATCATTTAACATATGGACAAACCTTAACTTACAAGTATTAGATATATATGATGAGTTATACAAATTATTGGTGAACAAAAATGATTAGATTTTTAACTTCAGGCGAGAGTCATGGGCCAGAGTTAACAGGGATAATTGAGGGATTACCTTCGGGTTTTCTTGTTACAAAAGAATACATAGACAGTTTCCTTCAACGCAGACAAAAAAGTTTGGGTTCTGGTGGAAGAATGAATATTGAATCAGATCAGGTAGAGATTTCTTCGGGAATAATTAATAATCTCACAACTGGTGGACCAATTACATTAAAAATAAAGAACAACGATTGGAAAAATTGGAAAGATAAAGATATTGATCCATATGTAGTTCCTAGACCTGGTCATGCTGACCTAGTTGGAACTGCAAAGTATGATGCAAAGGATATTCGCCTAATTCTTGAAAGATCAAGTGCTAGGGAAACTGCAATGAGATGTGCAATTGGAGCAATAGCTGCACAAATACTTGAAAATTTTGACATACATATTTGTGGATATGTTTCAGGAATTGGATCACTGGAGTATATATATAAAGGAACAGATGGCATTAAAAATCTGCAAAATAAAGTTACAGAATCCCCAGTGTCGTGTCCAGATGACAAAATTTCCAAAGAAATGGAAAATGAAATAAAACTTGCAAGAAAAAAGAAGGATACTCTTGGAGGTTCTATTACCACAATTGCAACAGGCGTACCTCCAACACTGGGTAGTTTCGTTCATTGGGATAGAAAATTAGATGCAAATGTGGCGCGAATTTTTATGTCTATACAAAGTGTAAAAGCAGTAGAAATTGGTAATGGGATAGAAGTATCTAAAAATTATGGAACTGAGGTTCAAGATCAGTATTTCCTTGACCAGGAAAACATTAAAAAAGAATCAAATAATTTAGGAGGTTTTGAAGGAGGGATGACAAATGGGGAGGATATAGTTGTAAAAGCTTACTTAAAACCGATCAGCACAACTTTGACTCCGATCAAAAGTATTAATTTATCAACTAAAAATGAAACAGAGACAGTATATGAACGATCTGATACCTGTGCCGTCCCGAGAGCTGTCCCCATATTTGAGAGCGCAATGGCATTAGAAATTCTTAAGAATTTACTAATAAAAACTGGGGGAGATAGCAAAAAAGAAATAACAAAAAACTTTGAAAACATTTCAAAGCTGCATTTAGATGAGTTTGATCTAGATAATAAAACCTGGAACATGAAATATGAAACATAATAATATTTACCTCGTTGGATTTATGGGTTGCGGAAAAACATCTGTATTGAAAAAAATAAGACAAAAGATTCAAAGTAATACTTTTGATCTAGATGAAAATATAGAAAAGCAACATGGAAGTATAAGCAAAATATTCGAATCAAAAGGCGAAAAATATTTTCGGCAAATCGAATTAGAAACATTCCAAATGTTACCCAAAAATGATTCTGTAGTTGCTCTTGGAGGAGGATCTTTAGAAATAAAAAATATATTTGATGAGCTTAAAAATAACGGATTTACTTTTTATCTGAAAGATACTTTTGAAAATTTATGGAATCAGATCCAAAATACTGAAAGGCCTTTAGTAAAAGAAGGAAAAGACAAAATTTATAAACTATTTCAATCAAGAGAAGATTTATACAATCAATCAAATCATATTTTAGAAATTTCAGATAAAAAAATTAAAAATATTGCTGAAATCATAATTAAAAATAGTTGGTTAAAAAATGAAGTTATCTGAAATACATTATTCAAATAAATTTGATGATCTTGACAGTCAACTAAAAAATTTTATCAATCAGGAGAAGCATGTAATATTTATTGATTCAAAGTTGTCTTCAATTATTAATCTAGATCCAAAATTTAAGATTTTTGAAATAGAAATTAATGAATCTACTAAAGATTTAAATACAATTCAAAAAATTTGGAAAATAATGTTTTCAGAGTCGCTTGATAGAAGTTCAAAAATAATTGGGATAGGTGGAGGCGTGTTGAGTGACTTAGTAGGTTTTGCTACGAGCACCTTTAAAAGAGGGGCAAATTTATCGTTGGTTCCTTCAACATTCCTTGGTATGGTTGATGCAGCACATGGAGGAAAAACAGGGTTCAATAATGAATTTGGCAAAAACCAAATTGGCACATTCTTCATTCCAGAAAAAATATTTATTTGTACAGAGTTTTTAGATTCTATATCAGAAATTGAAATGAATAATGGAATTATTGAATCATTAAAGGCAGGCTTTTTAGGTGACAAAGAAATTATTGAAATGATATACCAAGATAAACTCAACAATCTAGAAGAAATAATTAAAAAAAGTATTCAAGTAAAGTACAACATTTTAAAAAATGACTTACGTGAAAGTAATGAAAGAATGTTTTTAAATTTAGGCCATACAATCGGCCATCTGATCGAAAAGGACTCAAATTATTCTATTTCTCACGGACAAGCCGTTGCAATTGGAATGTTAAAAGGGTTTGAAATATCGGAGAGTAAATTTAATCTTAATAGTTCAATCAGAGATGAATTTAAGTCATTTTTAAACAAACAGTCAATGAAAACGGAATACAGTTTCAATAGCAATCAATCAGAGTTAAAAGAGATAATTTCAAATGATAAAAAAGTGACAAGTGACGTTGTTAAATTTGTTCTTATTAAAAATATTCAAGAGCCAGTGTTAATTGACTTTTCGATTAACGACTTATTAGAGGTTTTAACCAATGCGTAAAATAGTCATCATTAATGGTCCAAATTTGAACTTTTTAGGTGAGAGAGAAATATCAAAATATGGCACTACAACTTATCAAGAGTTAGTTAGTGAACTTGAAGAACATGCAAAAAAAACTAATAATCTGGTTTTTTTTCAATCAAATCATGAGGGCGAAATCTGTGATTACATACAAAAAATAATTAATGAGAAAATTGATGGAGTCATAGTAAATCCTGGTGCCTACACCCATACAAGTGTTTCATTGAGAGATTCTTTGTTACTTCTTTCAGTTCCTATCATTGAAGTTCACATAAGTGACATAAAAGAACGTGAATCGTTTAGAAAAACTAATTTAATTAATGACATTTGCGAGAAATCATTTATAGGTCATGGGGTTAATGGATATAAGATGGGTATAGATTATTTAAATGAAAAATAAAAAAATATATTATCAAGGTTCAGAAGGTTCTTATTCAGAATCGGTTTTACTTGAAATGTTCCCAGATTCAGAATTAATTTCTTGTAAAACTTTTCAAGATGTCTCTATAAATGCTTCAAATGATGGTTTTGGACTTTTGCCAATTGAAAACTCTCTCGTTGGAACTGTAATCGAGGCTTATGAAAGTTTAATTGAATACGAACTTGAAATATTTTTAGAAGTTAAAAAGAAAATTAATCATGCTCTAATTGGATTAGCAGGGACACAAAAACAAAATTTGAAAAAGATAATTTCTCACCCACAAGCCTTACAGCAATGTAGTAAATATTTAAATAAACTAGACGTAGAATTACAACCAGTATTTGATACTGCAGGAGGTGTTTTAAGTCTACTTAACACTAAATCAGAAGAGATTGGAGCGATTGCAGGAGAGCATTTTGATAATGATGAAAGATTTACAATAATTGAAAAAAATATTTCAAATCATGAAGAAAATTACACAAGATTTTTTCTAACTGGAAAGACGCCACCACCGATTAAAGAAGATAAAAACCTTCGTTCAGCGATTCTGGTAGCACAAGACGAGCCAGGTTCTTTGTTGAAAGCTCTTACGGTCTTTGATGTACTTAAATTGAATTTGACTAAGTTAGAATCAAGACCAATTCTTGGATCCCCATGGGAATATAAGTTCTATGTCGATTATCAAAACTCTGATACAAAAATCGATCAGCTTCTAAAAGATAATTTAGGTCAAGTTGCAAAAGAATTTAAAATATTAGGAAAATACGGATCAATTAATCTTTAAATTTCCAACTTGAAGATTCTTTATTATCTTCAATTTCAATATTTGAATCTGTCAATATATCTCTAACTACATCTGATTCTTCATATTTTTGTAAGGACCGAAGTGTTAATCTATACTCTATTAATTTGTCTATTAATTTATTCACATTTTCAGAATTTTTCTTATTTTTATCAATCTCTATTCGTAAATCAGCAATTTCTTTTTTCAAGGCATCTTCAGCGTCTTCATTTAACGGCAAGTCAGGTTCGCTTTCTACTTTTTTAAGGGAGGCATCATTTTTTAAGAGCTCTTTAAGCTCATCTAAATTGTACTTATCTCCAATTTTGAATTTCTTTGTGACATTTTTGTTAATGACAGTTACTTCCCCTAAACCTTCTACTTCGAAAGAGTCTTCTTCTCCATCAATTATTAACGCAGTATGTTCATCAATTCCTAAAATATTCGTTGGATTAATTTCCTGTAATATTTTCATCCTATTTTGTCCAAGGTAACTAATACTAGTATCGTGATTGCCCCCTTCTTTATTGTTAAAGTGAGGAACTACAACACAATCTATATCAAAGACTTCAAGTAAATTTATTCCATTTTCCCAATAAGGATCAATTCCTACCTTGTAAATTTCATAAACTGGAATAGTTCTTATTCCAAGAGTTGATGCAGCTGCACTTGCAAATACAAGGCTACTTCCATTTATAAGCTTTTCTTTAAAAATTTCTGGTACATCTGTGTCTATCCAATTTTTTGAGGCATAACTTGGACTTCCAGGCCCTGAAAAAATAAAATTTGAACCCTGGATGATTTTTGTAAATTCAAAATACTCAACAGATTTAAAATCTTTTTTAGTTCTATAACTAGCAAGTTTGATATCTGTATTTAAACTTACATCATAAAATTCAATTAATTTTTCAACAAGCTGATCAGCATTTTCTTGAAATCCAAAAGGCGTATCAATTAATGAAGCAGACACGTCTTCACTTAATCTATTAAGTAACTTTCTGTGTACTGAAACTAGATTTGGACTAGTTTCACCTGAGCCGAGAATGGCAATCGAACCTTTTACTTTTTTCATAGAAACCATTATAGGTATTTATTCATTCTTGAAAAATTGTATACTTAATATGTGATTAATTTATTAATTAAAATTCTTGAAATATTTACCCTTGATTACATTCCAAGGCTACCTGTTCAATTTAGAACAAAATTATATAAAACAGTTCTTCCATTAAGAAAATTAAGGGACAGGATATTACTAAATAAACCAAAAAGTCAATTTACTTTTCAAGATCGAATAGATTTTGCCAGAACATCAAGAGTTGGCTATGATTACTCCGGCTCAAGACTAATTGAATATAACCAAAATGTTGATTTTGAAAAAATTGAAAATTCGGAATTAGAAATTTATAAATTTACTCCAAAAAATGCCAAAGATGACGTTTACGGTATTTATTTTCATGGAGGAGGTTACTACACGGGCAGTGTAACTTCTCATAAAAACATCGTTTCCCAATTTACAAATGATTTAGAGATTCCTTTTTATTTTTTTGAATATAGATTGACACCAGAGTTCAACTTTCCTGCAGCTCATGATGATGCCAAAAAAGTAGTAAATTTTATTACTGGAATAGAGGGAAACAAACAGTCAATATGGATGGGTGAGTCTGCTGGAGGGGGGCTTGCAACGGGTATTTTAGTTGATGATACATTTACAATTTCTCCAGATAAATTAGTCCTAATGTCTCCATGGCTAGACCTGTCTGACAAGAAAAGAGACAGAAAATATTTAAGAAATAAAGATATACTACTTGCTATTGATGGAGTTCATTGGGTTGGTGAGCATTACTCAGGCGATTATGAACCAAATAATCCAATTCTTTCTCCAGTTTTTGCTGATATTGATAATTTTCCACACACATTAATTCAGGTTTGTTCAAGTGAGCTTTTGTATAATGACGCAATTGAGTTTTCAAACAAACTCAAAAATAAAAAAATCGAGCACGAATTACAAATTTCGGATGATCTTTGGCATGCTTGGCAATTTTTTCCAATTCAAGAAGCTTATGATGCAAGAAAGAAAATTGTTTCTTTTGTAAAAGATAATTCCTACTCTTCACCAAAATGATGAAATGCAAAACCAAAGGGAAGCTCTAAGCGATTTTCCTTCATAAAATTTTCATCATTTAAAATATTAATCGTTTGATCATCTCGCGTAACTTCACCTTCATTTAAAACGATACTTCTTTTGCAAATTTCTAATGCCATTGGAAGGTCATGAGTCACGAGAATTTTAGATACGTCTAAATTATTAAGAATATCAATTAATTCCCTACGAGAAGATGGATCCAGATTTGAACCAGGTTCATCTAACACCAGAAGTTTTGGCTTTGATGCTAAAACACTTGCAATTGCAACTTTTCTTTTTTGTCCATAACTTAAATGATGAGGAGGTCGATCTAAATAGTCACTCATATTAACTTTATCAAGTGCATCAAGTGCTAATCTTTCTGATTCTTCATCGGTAAATCCAAAATTTTTAGGTCCAAACATTACATCTTCAATTACTGTTGGCATAAATAATTGGTCATCTGGATCCTGAAAAACAATTCCGACTGTTTTTCTAATCTTGCCAATGTTATCTTCAATGTAGTCGAGTTGATCTACACTTATTTCCGAATTTAAAGTTCCAAGTATTCCATTCAGATGAAGAATTAATGTAGTTTTTCCAGCACCATTTGGACCTAATATTGCTAATGATTCTTTTTCTCCCAAATCAAAGCTTATTTTTTTTAGAGCCAAGTGTCCATCAGGATATGAATAGCTTAAATTTTTTACAGATAAATAATTTTTCATAATAATTT
This sequence comes from uncultured Candidatus Actinomarina sp., assembly GCA_902533795.1. Lineage (GTDB taxonomy): Bacteria > Actinomycetota > Acidimicrobiia > Actinomarinales > Actinomarinaceae > Actinomarina. Next base: position 57,618 of record CACAND010000005.1, read on the forward strand.
ATCTATACCAAGTATCACTAAAGAAGATACAACACATAAACTAAACTTATATGATGTTTTATAACTTCGAGATTTAAACTCTATTGTTCCTTGAAAACCTCTTGAGATCATTGACAAATATACTCTTTCACCTCTTTCATAACCACGGATTAGCATAGCTCCAGATGCAAAAGCAATAGGGATTAGGGATTTTAAACCTTTTTCTAAGTATCCCCTCGACTTCATTGAAATTCTTACCCTTTTAAACTCATCTATAAAGACGTCAATATACCTAATTGTGAATGACATTATTGCAATTAAAATATTTGGAACTTTCAACTTCTGAAGACCATAAATGATTTCCATACTTGAAGTTACAGCAGTAAGAACTATTCCAATAGTTAGACCAAGAGTTGCTTTAAATAATATAGTTAACATATCATTTAATCCAGTCTGGTAAATGTTTAAAGAAAAAATTTCAAAAACTTTGTCATTGTTCTCACTACTTAAAAAAGGTAAAAATAATGCAAACAAAATGAAAGGAATATCAAGAGTCAGTCTCTTTAAATATGTTTTTAAAGGAATTTTCGAAAGGTATAAAATATACATAACGATCACGATGTGAGATAAAATCTGAAAGATATTTTGAACATTTGAAAATGCAACTGATAAGACAATAAGAAAACATCCTAGAACTTTATGTTGAGGTTTTACATCATTTAATTGGGAATTTTTGTGTAGAGATAAGTGGTGTTCGTGACTTGTGGGATACATGATATTATTTTAATGCAAAAGGTTTGCAATAAAAATAATTATTTACAATTCTTGCATATACCTGTGTAGACAAAATGATTATCGGTCAATTTATACATTGAGTTTTTTTCAATAATTTTTTCAACCGATTCCATAACTTTCACTGAAATATCTTCAATGGCATTACAAATTTTGCAAACAATGTGTGTGTTTTTTTCATATTTTTTTAGATAATAAATCCCGGAACCATGTTGCTGATGAGAGTGTTCAATAATATTTAATGACTCAAGTATGTCCAATGTTCTGTAAACAGTTGCTAAATCTATATCTTTTACCTTTTTTAAAGCTAAATTATATAATTCCTCTGCAGTGAAGTGTTCGTGTCCTGATTCCTCTAATATATTGCAAATTGTGCTTCTTGATTCAGTTATTCTGTTACCATTTTTTTTTAGTTTACTAATCAGATCCATAGTTAAAGTATAATTTGTGAAAAGATTGTTATTACATGAAAAAAATACTTTTAAAGTTCATAAATAGATACAGCCTAATTTATTTACCACTGGGATGGATATTTGGACTAGCTATATTTTTTATTGCTTTTGAACCATCAATCGTACTCTATATATTAAGTTTCTTTGTTTTAGGAACTTTTTTTGCATTGTATATTTTTAATTCAAAGAGAAGCCTTGTCTTAGATGATCACAATTTTGCAAATTCTGATTACACAATAATTGAATTCTATTCCGATTACTGACTAGGTTGTACTGCATCAAAATTCATAGTTAATGAATTCAAAAAATTAAACCCCGAAATACCAATTGTCTCAGTGAATGCCTCTAAGAAAGATTATCTAGAAATCACACAAAAATATAATTTAAAGTACACCCCAACATATGTATTAGTTGATTCAACTGGTGAAAAAATATACAAACGGGTTGGTAATTTTAATATTGAGAAGTTTAACTCAATAATTTCCTAAGATACTTTATCACCTATCATCGAACCTTCACTTGGTTTTAGCAACAATACATTGCCATTAGAATCTGTAGAACCAAGTATTAAACATTGACTAATAATTGGACCAATTTGCTTGTCACCTAAATTTACTATTCCTATACATTTGAAACCGATTAATTCACTGGTGTCATAATTAGTAATCTGAGCACTTGTTTTCTTTATTCCAATATGTTTACCAAAGTCAATTTTTAAAATATAAGCAGGTTTTTTGGCTTCTTCAAAAACTTCCGCTGATAAAATTTCGCCAATTCTTATATCTAATTTGGCAAATTTTTCAACATTAGTTTCCATATAAAAAGTATCTTATAACATAATTAACCTATGTCAAAAATATTATTATTGTCAGCTGGAACACGCGTTGAGTCAAAAAATAATAAAATAGCAAAAATTACTGATGACTTTTTAGTTAATGAATTAAAAATTGATTGTTCACTCTACGATAATTTCTATGAAGGTGTTCCCTTTTTAAAAGATTATAATGATAAACAACCTGATTATGTAATCGATGTAAGAAACGATTTGATTAATAGTTCCAAAATCATACTTTTTAGTCCGGTATTCAATGGTGGTTATGTCTCACATTTAAAAAACATATTAGATTGGCTTTCATTAAGTTTTGATAAATATTCATATAACGAATTATTTAAAAATAAAACAGTTGCAGTTGTTTCATCAGTTGATGGAAAAGGAAATAATGCAAAAAGTTCATTTATCTTACTCAAAGAACAACTTAAAAACTATGGACTTGATGTTTTTGATGAATTTTATCTTTTTAATGAGGAAAATAAGGTCGATGATTTTGATTCAAATGAGAAGTTAAGTACAAGTTACCGCACCTTTATAAATTCATTTGTCAACAGTTAAAGCTTGGTCAATTCTTTCAAACAATAATTCTGTTACTTTATCAATATCTAAATCATCGCTAGATTCAACTGGATCTAAAACATCTAAATGAATATCTCCTGATATAAACCAAACCTTACCTTTAATCATTAAATTATGAGCATTGTGACTTACTATAGGAAGAATCGGAAGGTTGAAATCTTTAGCAATATGTGCAGCCCCCTTTTTAAAAGGTAATAACTTTTTTTGATTACTTCTTTTTCCTTCCGGGAATACCATTATCGAGTTACCGTCATTAATCACAGATTGAATTGAATCATTTATTTTATTTAGATCTAATGAAGTACTATCACGATCTATTCTGGGTAAACCAAGAATTTTTAGCACTCTACTAAAAATTGGAATTCTAAAGAGTTCAGATTTTGTTAAAAATCTTATTGATATTGGCAATCCATAGATATGTGTGAATATGTCTAGGGTAGAAGGATGATTTCCAACAACAACATAACTTTTATTTTTATCTATTTTTTCTAGGCCAGATACCGTTAAATTAATTCCAACCATTTTTAATCCCATCCAGCCAAACAACTTATATAATTTTGTTGCAAATTGCTTGCCATTTGGGATAGCAACTGTAGCTATAATAAATAAAATTAATATTCCAAATAAAATTAAAAATGTTGGAAACAAGAGTAAAGTTTTTAATTTTGTTCGAAAATTTATAGGTGCCATATTGGTATTTTATAATCTTGAATAATAGAAATGAGTATTTATTACTTTTTTCTTAAATCAAAATAAGGAATAAAAAATTGTACAACTCTTCCTACTGAGAAAACAATAATTACAGAAGCTATACCAATCTTACCTCCAAGAAAAAATCCACAGGTAAACGCAACAGCTTCAATCAATGTTCTAGCTGTTCCTATTTTTAACCCTTTTTCTTCGAGTCCAACCATAACTCCATCTCTTGGTCCAGCGCCTAGATCACCACCAACATATATGGCTGTACCTAGTCCGATAAGTGTTATCCCGATTGATAGGCTCAAATATTGAAAAAATAGTGAGTTAGCAAAACTCATTAAATTAATAATGTAATCTGCTGTAAGTCCTATCCAAAAAGCATCAAATATCGTTGCTATTCCAGGCTTCTGTTTTAAAGGAATCCATAATAAAAGAGTTAATAAAGATGTTAATATTCCTGCTTGCCCATATGTTATTCCAATAGTTTTTGAAATGCCATCGTGGAATACCCCCCAAGGACCTAAACCTAAATCTGCTAGATAGTTAAAAGCTACACCAACACCAATTAATGTAATGCCAATAATTGCCTGAAAATACTTTCTTACTCCTAATTGCATAATTTAATCTAACATTTATAAGAAGTTAAAATATAATGCATGAAACAATATTCAAAGCTTGCAATTGTAATTTTACTTTTCGCATTTTGTTCACAACAGGAAGCAACTTTAAGTGATTTTGAATCAGAAAATATTGAAACAAGCACAACACAAATTTCAAAAGAAGATGAAACAGCAATAGTTAGTGAAACAACTACAACAATTGAAATAGAACAAATAGATAAATTTCAAGATAATCTTTTTGTAATTAATAAGGAAAAAAGTACAGCAAGCTATCTTGCTCCAAAAGACTTCTTAAATACTAATTTCGAGATAGTTAAGGGTTCAACAAATCAGATAAACGGTGGTTTTGAACTTTCGCTAAATGAATGTGAACAGGCTGATTCTTGTTTGTACATTAAGAATTTACTAATTTCTGTCGATCTTTCAACATTAAAAAGTGGAAGCTCTATTAGAGATGGTGCAATAAAGAATAATTGGCTCGAATCTAAGTTATTTCCAAGTGCAATATATAAGATTGATGAAATAATACTTCCAAATAACAATTTTGACTCAAAAATTGATGAAACAGTAGTTGGAATTTTAACAATAAGGAATATTGAAGTCAGTATTCCTTTTTCTATAACTGCATACATGCAAGATGATCAGATTTACATTTCAGGAATCACAGAAGTAGATACAACATGGTTTGGTTTTGATGCTCCTACAAAATTTAATGCATGGGAAGTGTTAAATCCTATAGGAATTGAAATTGATTTTGTTGCAGAAAAATCAGATAGTTAAATTTGAATTTTAAACATTTAGAAAAACCTTTCCCAATTTATGATGAAGATTATGCGTCAGTTGCCATTCTCATAAACAGTGAAAAAGAAATTTTATATATAAAAAGATCTGACAATTTACCAACTCACAAAGGAGATATTGCTTTCCCAGGCGGAAAAAAAGAAGAATCTGATAGTGACATAGTTACCACCGCCTTAAGAGAGGTTCAAGAGGAACTCTTCTTAAATCCATCAACAATTCGTCCTTTTGGAGTATTAGATCCTGTAGATACTGTTGAATATAAATTTAAAGTTTTCCCAATTGTTTGTGAAAGTTTTGATAAACCTACAAAAATTAACAAAGATGAAGTTCAAGATTTTTATTTATTAAATATATCAGATTTAGATAATTTGAATAATTGGGAATTTAGGGGTAACTATGACAATGATTGGATTTTTAAGTTTAATGATCAGATTCTTTGGGGCGCAACAGCACATATGACACGAAATTTATTGAATTTAAATTTAGGTTAGACTTTCAGTCTCATCTTTTACTGCTAGGTAAAGTGAAATAAAAATAAGCATGAGAGTTACATAAAAAATATTGTTTACAATTTCATCTAAAAACAGATACCCCACCGCTATTCCAACAGTTGGCACTACATAATCAACTAAAGTAGTAAATGTTGCTGACAATCTTTTTATTGTATAAAAAAACAACGAGTAGTTAAAAATGTCGATAAAAACTAAGCCAATAAGTCGAAATAGTTCAAAGGAATCTAGTACTTCAAATTCTCCACCTAGAATAAAAAATAAAATTATGGATATGAATCCCCCAACGAGCCACTGTGTGAATAAATAAGTTTTAGCTGGTATATATTGAGAATGTTTTTTATTAGTTATGTTGCTAAGTGCTAATCCTTGGACACCAATTAATGCTAATATCCCGCCAGTAAGTAGATTACCTTCATTAGATAGTCCTGTTGATCCTGAAAGAAAAAGCAAGACTAATCCTAATAATCCAACCAAGACAGATATTATTTTTATTTTTGTTATTTTTTCTTCCTTAAAAAATAAAAATACCCAAAAAACAGTGAATAAAGGAATTGTAGATATAAAAATACTTTGTAATCCAGAAGAAATGTGTTTTAAAGCGTAAATAAATGTCCATCCGGGAATAAAAATTGCAAGAATTCCAGTCAAACTTCCTTTAAGAAAAAACGATATATTGATTTCTCTTACAAAGTCTTTTGCACAATAAATCCCTAACAAGAAAGCAACAATCGTTATTCTTGCTGTAACAATAAATATTTCATTCACATTGTCTATCAATAAGCTTCTATTCAATAAGCCATGAAAACCAAAAAGAGATCCAATAAGAAGAATATTTCTTAATCCTGCGTATGGAGACATTGGTGAATAGGATTTTATAAAATTACTCCATTTTGATTTAGTTTATTAGAATAGCACATATGAAAACAGTTTTTTCAGGAATTCAACCTACTGGAAAAGTTCATCTTGGTAATTTACTAGGTGCGATCAATAATTGGGTTGAGTTGTCTAATGAAGAAAATAAAAATTATTTTTGTGTTGTAGATCTTCATTCGTTGACTACACATCCAGATCCTGAAACAATGGAAGAAAATATATTTGAAACTATAAAAGTTCTTGTTGCTTCTGGAATTAATTTAAAAAATTCGAATATTTATATTCAAAGTAATGTTTCAGAACATGTGCAACTCTCTTGGATATTATCAAATTTTTGCCAAATTGGGGAGTTACAAAGGATGACTCAATTTAAAGAAAAAGCAGATCAATTAGGAAACCATGCTGGAATCCTAACTTATCCAATTTTGATGGCAGCCGATATTTTAATCCATAAAGCTAACGAAGTTCCTGTAGGAGATGATCAAACTCAACATCTTGAGCTTACAAGAAACATAGTTGAGAGATTTAATAATACGTATGGAGAAATATTTCCGTTTCCAGAAAGAAAAACAGGAAAAGTAGGAGCAAGATTAATGTCCTTGCGCCATCCTGAAAATAAAATGTCTAAAAGTAATGATGACTTAAATGGAACGATATATTTTGATGATTCTAAAGATGAAATTATTAAAAAATTTAAATCATCAGTTACTGATTCTGATGGTGTAATTAAATTTGATGCTGATAGTAAAAAAGGCATCAGTAATTTAATTGACATTTACTCTTCTCTTAATGACTTATCCCATGATGAAGTAGAGAATAAATTTGAAAATCTAAAGTATGGAGAATTTAAAATTGAAGTTGGCGAAAGCGTTGTAAGCTACTTGGAACCAATTAGAGAAAGATATAACTCAATGAGTAATGGTGACATAGCATCATTAATTAAGAATAATCTTGAGGAAGTTAAAGATTCTGCAAAAAAAACAATGGATGAAATTAACTCAGCTTTAGGAATTTAGTTTCTTCTTTTATGAATGAATTAAAACCAATACCTGAAGAATGGTTGACTTTACTTAATGATGAACAAAAAGAAGCAATTGAAAATATCTATGGACCCTTATTAATAATAGCTGGTGCAGGATCGGGTAAGACAAGGGTTTTAACATATAGATATGCTCATTTAATAAAAACATATGGGATCAATTTTGAAAATGTATTAGCAATTACTTTTACAAATAAAGCCGCAAATGAAATGAAAGACAGAATAAGTCATTTGTTAAATCTTGAACTTTCTCCAAAATGGATTTCAACTTTTCATAGCCTATGCGTCAAAATGTTAAGAATACATGGACACCTTATTGGTTTTAATAATAACTTCACAATATATGACCAAAGTGATTCAACAAAATTAATTCGAAACTGTATGAAAGATTCCGATATAGACACAAAACAATATGCACCAAAGAGAATACAAGCAAATATTTCAGCTTTAAAAAATCAAAGAATCCTACCAGGAGAAGCTGTTGAATTTGCGCAGTCATTTTTTGATGTAAAAGTTGCAGAAGTTTATTCTGCTTATCAAAAAAAATTAATGCTTGCGAATTCGATGGATTTTGACGATCTCCTCCTAAAAGCAGTTGAACTACTTGAAACAAGTGATAAATCATTAGATTATTGGTCTACAAAATTTCAATTCATCATGATAGATGAATATCAAGATACAAATATGGTCCAGTATCGTTTAATAGAACTATTGTCATCAAAACATAAAAATATTTGTGTTGTGGGTGATTCTGATCAGAGTATTTATGCATTTAGAGGTGCAGATATTAGAAATATTGAAGAATTTGAAAAAGATTTTAAAAATGCAAAAGTTATATCATTAGAAAAAAATTACCGATCTTCACAAAAAATTTTAGATATTGCAAACTCAGTTATATCAAACAACCCGCGAAAAAAAGATAAAAAATTATGGACTGAAAATGAAGAAGGATTAGATGTGAATATGCTTGAATTCAATTCTGAAAGAGATGAATCAAGATGGATAGCTGAAGAGATAAAAAAGAAATTAGATAATGATGAATTTAATGAGATTGCAATTTTTTATAGGACAAATAATCAATCTAGATTATTCGAAGAAGAGTTAAGGAAACTAAGTTTAAATTACAAAGTTGTAGGTAACGTAAGGTTTTATGACAGGAAAGAAATTAAAGATATTTTATCTTACTTAAATTATCTGATTAACCCGGATGATACAGTTTCATTTGAAAGAGTTTTAAATGTTCCTAAAAGAGGGATAGGAGAATCTACACTTCAAAAATTAAGAGATTTTGCAAATGAGAACAATTTATCAATTTCAAAATCGATTGAAAATTTAGACCAAATTTCTAATTTATCTGAAAGGGTAAAAAAACAGATCACAAACTTTACTGATATTGTTAATGAACTAAAATCTTTTGCTTTGCAAGGCCCTTCAAAAACAATAACAAAGACCCTTGAGCTTACTGGATATAAAGACGAATTAATTAAAGAGGGTACGCTGGATTCACAAATGAGACTTGAAAACTTAGATGAACTATTAACTTCTGCATTTGAATTTGAAAATCTTTATGAAGAAGATATCGAGGATCCATTTACCGTTTTGAGAGACTATTTAGAATCGATTGCCTTGTTTACTGAATCTGATGATGTTAACCAAGAAGATAAAATTTTACTGATGACGCTCCACAATGCAAAAGGGTTAGAATTTCCTGCAGTGTTCATGACAGGGATGGAAGAAAATATATTTCCAAGTCAAAGATCTGAAACCGATTTTGAGATACAAGAAGAAAGAAGACTTTGCTATGTTGGAATGACAAGAGCTGAGCAAAAACTATATTTAACATATTCAAATACAAGAACAATGTGGGGTGGAACGAATTACTACTTACCAAGCAGATTCTTAGATGAAGCAAAACCCTTTTACAAACAATTAAATGTTAATAAAGAATCCCGTGAAGACATTAACGAGACTGTTGAAAGCATTGGAAAAAAAGTAATACATAAAAAATACGGAACAGGAATCGTGGAAGAAGTAAATGGAAATGAGATTACTGTAAATTTTGGTGATGAACACGGCATTAAACATTTAGATATTGAATGGGCACCAATAGAATTTGAGTGATATCTTTAATATTGGAAGTGTTATCATATAATTTCGTGGGGGAGTAATGGACTTATTTGAATATCAAGGCAAATTGTTATATAAAGAATTTGATATCAAACATCCAAATTCAAAGCTAGTAAAAAATCTAATAGAAATTCAAGAATCAGTAGAACTAAGTTATCCAATAGTTGTAAAGGCACAAGTTCAAGTTGGAGGAAGAGGAAAAGCTGGTGGCATAAAGATAGCTAACAATCATGAAGAGCTTATTAAATATTCAGATGAAATAATGGGGATGGATATTAAGGGGCATATTGTAGAAATTTTACTACTTGAAGAGGCTTCAAAAATTTTGGAAGAGTATTACATTTCATTTACTTTAGACAGATCAGAAAAAAAATATCTAATCATGTTGAGCTCCAAAGGGGGAATGGATATTGAAAAAGTTGCTGAAGATAATCCTGATGATTTGATAAAGCACCACATAGGAGCATCTGAAGAGCTTACTGAAGATATTATTCATGAAATTATTGGTAAAGCAAAATTAAATCAAGAATATACAAAAAGTATTACTGATATAATACAAAATCTATTTTTAATGTTTGTCAAAGGAGATTGTGACCTTGTTGAAGTAAATCCATTAGCTATTACCGATGCCGGCGTTATGGCACTTGATTCAAAAGTAGCACTAGACATGAATGCAAAGTATAAACATTCATATTTTGAAGATTTTGAGAAAGAAATCCCAATTCCAGAATCAGAAAAAAATGCAAAAGAAAAAGGTCTAAATTTCATAAAACTTGATGGATCAGTAGGAATAATTGGAAATGGTGCTGGCTTAGTTATGTCGACTCTCGATGTTGTTGCTGAAAATGGTGGAAATGCTGCAAACTTTTTAGATATTGGTGGTGGTGCAAAAGCTGAAACAGTAAGTGCAGCTTTAGAAGTCCTTGAAGCTGATAAAAATGTAAAGTCAGTGTTAATCAATATTTTTGGAGGAATTACAAGGTGTGATCTTGTAGCTGAAGGTATCGTAGAAGCAACAAAAGGGAAAGATCTTGTCTGGCCAATTGTAATCAGATTAGATGGTACAAATTCATCTGAAGGTTTAGAAATTCTTAAAAATAATCCAAATGAGAAAATTTTTATCGAAGAATCAATGGATTCTGCGGCAAGATTAGCAGTTGAAAGAGGAGCTTAAATGTCCATCCTTATAGATGAGAACTCTAGAGTAGTTGTACAGGGCCTCACAGGAAGGGAGGGCCAATTTCATGCACTTAGGAATAAAGCTTACGGAACAAATGTAGTAGCAGGAACTAGGCCTGGAAAAGGTGGAGAGAATGTAGAAGGAATACCAATTTTTGATACGATTAAAGATGCTGTTTCAGAAACAAATGCAGATGTAGCATTAACTTTTGTACCACCTTCTTTTGCAAAAGAAGCAGTCTTAGAAGCTGCTTTTGGAGGTTGTAAATTAATTGTATGCATAACCGAAGGTATTCCAGCAAAAGATGAGGCAGGAATGTATGATATTTTAAAAAAAGAAACCGATTCCTTATTGCTTGGACCAAACTGCCCTGGTTTAATATCTCCTGGAAAAGCAAATGTAGGAATAATGCCACATGAAATTACACTTCCTGGCAATATTGGAGTGGTTTCCAGATCAGGAACTTTAACTTATCAAGCTGTTCATGAACTTACCAAACTTAATATTGGTCAGTCAACCTGTATCGGCATAGGTGGAGATCCTGTTCCAGGCATGTCATTTATAGATGTGATCGAAAAATTTGAAAAAGATGATGATACAAATGGAATTGTAATGATTGGTGAAATTGGGGGAACTGCTGAAGAAGAAGCTGCAGAATATATAAAGAAAAATATTTCAAAACCTGTAGTATCTTACATAGCTGGAGTAACTGCTCCACCCGGTAAGAAAATGGGTCATGCTGGAGCAATCGTATCAGGAAATAAAGGAACTGCAAAAGTAAAAATTCAAGAGTTAACATCTGCTGGAGCAACAGTAGTTAAAACGCCAACTGAAATTGGAGAAGCAATGAAAGAAGCAATAAGTGGTTGAAAATCTTAAGAGAATAGATTTAATAAATGCTATTGAAGCTACCAGAGAGTCTTTTGATACGGACAGCCCTACTGTTCCATTTATTGAGGGTGATGGAATTGGAATTGATATATGGCCAGCATCAAAAAAAGTTTTCGATGCAGCAGTAGAAAAAGCATACAAAAACGATAGAAAGATTGATTGGATAGAAGTTTTAGCCGGTCAAAAAGCTTTTGATAATACAAATGAATGGCTTCCTGATAAAACACTTGAAACATTCAATGAGTTTGGTGTTGGTATCAAGGGTCCTTTAACAACTCCTGTAGGAGAAGGGATTAGATCGATCAATGTAGCCATAAGACAAGAATTAGATTTATACGTTTGTCTTCGTCCAATTAAATACTTCAAAGGAATACAAACTCCAACAAAAAATCCTCAAGACGTTGATATCACTTTGTTTAGAGAAAATACAGAAGATGTATACGCTGGAAAAGAATTAGAAAATTCAACGGGTGATGTTGAAAAGCTCAATAAATTTTTAAAAGAAGAATTTGGATGGGAAATAAGAACAGATAGTGGAATTGGTATTAAGCCTATATCCCAAACTGCATCAGAAAGGCTCATAAGAGCTTCCTTAAATTATGCAGTAGAGAACAACAAAAAGAATGTTGCGATAGTACATAAAGGTAACATTATGAAATATACCGAAGGTGCATTTAGAAAATGGGGTTATGATTTAGTTAAATCTGAGTTCTCAGATGTTGCAGTATCTTGGGAGGAATGTAAAGGTGAACCTGGTGATAAAATTTTGGTCCAGGATGTTATTGCGGATGCATTTCTTCAACAAATACTTATAAAACCACAAATGTTTGATGTTATTGCAACAACTAATTTGAATGGTGATTATGCTTCTGACGCTTTGGCTGCACAAATTGGGGGTATCGGTATTAGTCCAGGTGGAAATATTAATTATGAGAACGGAAAAGCAGTTTTTGAAGCTACACATGGTACAGCCCCAAAATATGCAGGCCAAGATAAAACAAATCCAGGTTCTTTAATTTTATCTGGAGTTATGATGTTCAGATATATGGGCTGGAATACGGCAGCAGATTTAATTGTTGAAACGATGGAGAAGACAATCCTTGAAGGTAAAGTTACTTATGACCTTGCAAGAGGTAGGAGTAATGCTAAAACATTGTCTTCGTCTGGTTTTGCTGATGCGTTAATTAATAATATGAAACCTTCGAAGAAAGATAAGAGGTAGCAATGGAAAAAGTCACTGTGATAGGTGCTGGCAAGTATGGCTCAATGACGGCATTAAGAATTGCTGAGTACGACATTGTTAAAGAAGTTGTTATGACTGACATAGTAGAGGGACTGCCACAAGGATTAGCTCTTGATATTAATCAGTCACGATTTGTAGAAAAATTTAATACCAAACTTGTTGGAACAAATGATTATAAAGATACAGCAGGAAGTGATGTTGTTGTAATAACAGCTGGTCTACCTAGAAAACCTGGAATGTCACGTATGGACTTACTTGAAGTAAATGCAAAAATTGTGGAAACCGTAACCCAGGAAATATTAAAATATTCAGACAATCCTTCAATTATTGTTGTCACTAATCCTTTAGATCAAATGACAACTCTTGCTTCACAAGTCTCTGGATTGCCAAAAAATAAAGTAATTGGGCAAGCAGGAGTATTAGACTCTTCAAGGTTTGCCTACTTCATTGCTGAAAAACTTTCTGTTGATACATCTGATGTCTATGCACTAACTTTAGGAAGTCATGGTGAGACAATGGTTCCTGTTCCATCTTTGTGCACAGTAAAAGGTGAGCCCTTAACTGATATTCTGAGTGATTCAGATATTAATGATCTTGTTGAAAAAACATCAAATGGTGGTGCCGAGATTGTTGGGTTATTAAAAACTGGAAGTGCTTATTTTGCTCCAGCATCGTCAGCAGCAACCATGGTGAGGTCAATCATCAATAATTCAAATGAAATTTTTCCAGTATGTGCTTGGCTAGAAGGGCAGTATGGTATTAATGATGTTTATCTTGGAGTACCAGCAAAACTTGGCAAGGATGGTGTTACTGAAATCGTCGAGTTCGATCTTTTAGAAAATGAAAAGAATGCTTTAATAGAAGCATCAAATTCAGTAAAAAGTAAAGTAGAAGAGCTTAATAACATAAAAAATCAATAAAATCAGCCTTTTAATAAAAAAACCCAATATTTATTGTATTTTTAAGAAATTTCCTCTAAAAAAACTATAATTGTTGTAAGAAATATTAAAGAAAGGCAAAACAGCTATGAATAAAGACCAATTGGCAAGCGTAGTGGCATCTGAAGTAGGATTGTCACAATCAGACGCAAAGGCAGCTGTTGAAGCAGTTTTTGATGGCATAACAAACGGTATGAAGAATGGCGATAAAGTAAGCATCGCAGGTTTTGGACAGTTTGAGTCAAGATACAGGGCTGCAAGACAAGGTAGAAATCCAGCAACTGGAGAAACAATCCAAATTGCTGCAAAAAATGCACCAGCTTTTAAAGCTGCAAAAGGATTAAAAGATAGTTTAAATTAATTATTAATTTTAATCATTTGAAAAGACGGCTTAGCCGTCTTTTCTTATTCTTGTAGAAGCTTCAAGTCACCAGAAATTTTTATTTTTTCTTCAAACATTAAATCTTCTGGATGTTTTTCATTATTTTTTAACTGGTTAAATGTTTCTACTGTCATTTTGATTATTAAACCGTAATTATCATGCTTGAGATTTTGAACTTTTTCTCCGGTATCTAAGTTTATAAAGAAGTCATCATCTTTTTCGTCTATTAGATTCAAATAAACATTACTTAAAGATTTTTTTGCTAGCTTTAAGTTTTTTAATACCTCGTCAATATCTTTATTTAAATCAGACATTAATTATTCAGAAGTGTTTCTCTTTTTATATCTTCAATTGCTTTTGTAACTTGAATTCCTCTCGGACATGCTGATGTACAATTAAATGCAGTTCTACATCGAAAAGCACCATTGACATCTTTTAATATCTCAAGTCTTTGCTTTGAACCTTCATCTCTAGAATCAAATACAAATCTGTGAGCATTAACAATTGCAGCAGGTCCAACATACGATTCAGCAGTCCAAAAAACTGGACAACTAGTTGTACATGCTGCACATAAGATACATTTTGTTGTGTCTTCAAATCTATCCCGATCCTCAGGCGATTGTAATCTTTCTCTATCGCCAGGTTCTTTTTCATTAATAAGATAAGGCATTACCTTTTTGTAACTATCAAAAAATGGTTCCATGTCTACAATCAAATCTTTTACTACGGGAAGTCCACGAATAGGTTCGATTTTTAATGAATTTCCGACTTCTTTTACTAAAACTTGGCATGCCAACATGTTTTCTCCATTGATAACCATTGCATCAGACCCGCATACTCCATGTGCACAAGATTTTCTAAAAGAAAGTGATCCATCTTCAAACCATTTTATTTTGTGAAGTAAATCAAGAATTCTCTCTTCGGGTTCAGCATCAACAATATAATTTTCCCAGTGTCCTTTTCTGTCAGACTCAGGATCATAACGTAAAATTTTTATTGAAACATCCATTAGTATTTTCGCTCCATTGGCTCGTATTTGCCCAATTCCACATCTCTATACTTAAGATTTGCTGAATTCTCATTTTTAAATGCAAAAGAATGTTTCATAAAGTTAGTATCGTCTCTATCTGGATAGTCTTGCCTTGAATGAGCACCTCTAGATTCGTTTCTAGCGAGTGCACTTGATACTGTTGCTTCGGACATATCTAGAAGATAATCTAATTCTATTGCTTCTACAAGTTCTGAATTGTGAACTTTACCTTTGTCGTAAATTGTAACATTTTCATATCTTTCTCTTAATTCCTCTAAAATTTCAGTCTGCGTTTCTAAAGTTTCTTTTGTCCTGAAGATTTTTGCATTTTCTTCCATAGAATCTTGCAAATCTTTTCTTATCTTTGCTACAGAGAATTCATTGGTGTGTTCTTTTTCTATTAAATTTGTAATCTTTTTTGCTAGATCAATAGAAGCATTGTCGCTGAGTTGGTTTGGTTTTGTCTGTGTTACATAATCAACCATACTTTGGCCAGCTCTCTTACCAAAAACTACTATGTCTAAAAGTGAATTTGTTCCAAGCCTATTTGCTCCATGGACACTTACACAAGCAGCTTCCCCTGCTGCATAAACCCCAGGGAGTACTGTACCTTTTTCATCACTTAATACTCTTGAATTTACATCTGTCGGAATTCCACCCATTGCGTAATGGGCGGTAGGTTGAACTGGGATAGGTTCTTCAATTGGTTCTATTTTTACATAAGTTCTAACAAAATCAGTAATATCAGGAAGCTTTTTCTTTATTGTCTCTGCTCCAAGATGAGTTAAATCTAAATATACATAATCACTATCTGGACCTGCACCATTGCCTGCACTTATTTCAGTAGCAATCGCTCTAGATACCATATCTCTAGGAGCTAGATCTTTAATTGAAGGGGCATATCTTTCCATAAATCTCTCGCCATCTTTATTTCTAAGAATTCCACCCTCACCTCTGGCAGCTTCTGAAAGCAGTATTCCTAATCTATAAATACCAGTGGGATGGAATTGGTAAAATTCCATATCTTCCAAAGGTATACCTTTTTGATAAAGTATTCCTGGACCATCCCCTGTTAGAGAGTGAGCATTAGAGCTAACTTTAAAAATTTTCCCAAAACCACCAGTTGCAAAAGTAACAGCCCTAGTTTCAAAAATATGGATATCTCCTGTTGCAAGTTCATAAGCTACTACGCCTTGACAAATACCATCTTCGATTTTGATATCTAAAACTTGGAATTCATCAAAAAAAGTAACTCCCATTGAGACACACTTCTGATAAAGGGTCTGAAGGATCATATGCCCCGTTCTGTCAGCTGCATAGCATGCTCTAAACGCTGGAGATGTCCCTTCTTTGACAGTATGTCCGCCAAAACGTCTTTGTGCTATCTTCCCATTATCTAATCTGCTAAATGGAAGACCCCAATGCTCTAATTCAATAACAGCATCAATTGCTTCTTTACAAAGAATATCAACTGCAGGTTGATCAGCAAGATAATCGGATCCTTTAACTGTGTCAAAAGCGTGCCAGTTCCAATTATCTTCTTCTACATTTGCGAGAGCAGCACTCATGCCACCTTGGGCAGCACCAGTATGTGATCTTGTTGGATAGAGTTTTGTTATTACCGCAAGTTTCATATGGGGAGCTGCTTCAATAGCAGCTCTGAGACCAGCGCCACCTGCTCCAACTATTACTCCATCAAATGAATGTTTAATTACTTTCATACTTGCCTTACAAATGCAACAATTGCATAAGTTCCTATTATAAAGAAAATTAAAGAAGTTCCATACAATGCACTATGAGCTAGCTTTTTTATTGTTTTATCAGCAATATTGTCATGAATTAC
>CACAND010000006.1 GCA_902533795.1 uncultured Candidatus Actinomarina sp.
AGAGTATCGAGATCTACAGTGAGCTTATCAGCAAGGTCTTGTATATTCCAATTGTCCTGATCCTTGATTATATTGATCAAAAATGTAAAATCTTGAAGTTTAAGTTTTTTATTCATTAATTAATTCCAATAACTTATTTTTTTCAGTTTCTGACATCTGAATTATTTCACTTTCAGTCAAAAGTAAGAATTGTGTCAGTCCTTGAAGATCGTATGTTTCTAACTCGATCTTTAATTTGTCTTCAAATATATTTTTATTTTTAACCTTATGGTTAAATTTATTTTTAAAGATGAAATAACTGTCTTCTGACAATTCGATAATTAATAACATAGGAGTCATGCTTTCTTCCCATGAAAAATTAATCTTGACATTATCAATATTATGTAAATTAGGTAAGGAGCCAATTTTTAAATCTTCTATATTGCTTAATTTAAATGTTTTAAATATAGATTGTTCATTTACTCCTACATACCACTGGCCATCATATTGTTTAAGACCAAGCGGGTATACTTTTCTAACAGATCCTTTGTATTTATAAGATATACGTCTTTTTTCATTAATCGCTTGTACAATTTTTGATATGATTATGCTTTGCTCATCGAATTGATAATTTAAATTTAAATATTTTTTTATTATTTGATAAATACTAATAAATCTATTTGTATCAATATTCTTAGATTTTTTAATTTCTTCGATAATTCTTGTTCCTGATATTGAATAACCATCTGAAAGTTTCCATTTGTCATTTTCGAATTCAATTAAATATCCCATTTCTTTTAACAATGATTTGTCTCTTTCAAAAGAACGTTTGAAAGCAGAATCTCTTAATTCACGATAATCTAATATATTATCTTTAATAAAATCAGTGGTTATATTTTCATTATTTGAAGAGAACAAAGTTAATAAATTAAGTCCTCTTTTAAATACATTTTTCATTAATACCTAATTTTATTGTATTTAAATATAATAATTATTTTTTAACTGTTGTATTTGTATAAAGCAAAACTAATGTAATATTAGATATATGAAAGTCTGGATAGATCAAGATTTGTGCACAGGTGATGGCCTTTGCGAAGAAATTTGCCCTGATGTTTTTGTTGGCAAAGATGATGGACTCTTTTATGTAAAAGAAGGCGATAAAATATTTTCTGAAGAAGATGGAAATGTTGGCGGCGCACAAGGTCTAGCAGTAGTTCCGAAGGGTCAAGAAGAAGCAGTAATTGAATCAGCTGAGGAATGTCCAGGCGAGTGCATAATGATCGAACCTAGCTAAATAAAAATCTTCCGCTAACAACAAACCCTGTATGACCAACCATTTCATTTTTAGGCCTCACTATTCTATTATCAACTATCCATTCTCGATTTAATGTTTCGGTTACATTGATATTGATAAATTTATTATTTGAAAGTTCTGTAACAATTTTTTGAACTTGTGTAATTGATGGTAAATAAGAAACCCATTGTAAATTTTGCTTCACTGAATTGTTATCAAAAAATTCCCAAGGCTCAGGAATATCAGTAATAACAGTATCTACTTTGTTACTCACATCATCAAATATAAAATCTGAAAGTTGTAAATTTAAATATTCTATTTCTGAAATTTTGGTTCCAGCATGATTTGATGAAATATATCTTTCAATGGTTTTTTTAGCTCTTCTTTGGTTTTTATTACTTTCATCTAAAGTTATAAGATTACTATCTTTGTCTAAAATTAAGCTTAAATAAAGAGTTAAGGCTCCAGAACCAGTTCCAATTTCTAAAATATTTGAAAATTTACTAATATTTCCAGATATTATTATTGATCCAATATCTTTTGGATAAATTATTTGAGGACCTCTTTTCATTAATAAAATAAATTCATCAAATGAAGGAATATAAACTTCATATTCTTGGTCTTTGGAAGTTTTAACTTTAGTAGGTAATGTTTTTATATCATTATGTTTGATAGTTCCGTTTTGTGTAACAAAAGTTTGATCTTCTTGTATTACGGATAAGTGTTTTGTGTTGTTTGATTTAAAAACAACAACAGTATTGTCAAATTTCACTATTTCTTATAGTAACAATAAAAAATATGCAATTGTAGATAAAACTACACCCGCAGAAATAGCTACAGCAACAAACTTTTGTAATGATTTATTCATTTTTTTAAACGTATATTTTTTTTAAATTTTTTGATTTTTTCATAAAGTCTCCCAATGAATATTCCATAGATCAAGAAACTTACAATTTTTGAATTTTCACTATTGATATTATTTTTTAAATTAGAAAAATTATCTTTAAATTCAGTCACTTTAATAATCTCCATATAATCAAACTAAATGACAATATACAAATAAAAGACAACGAGAAGTAAACCATTGCTTGTATGAAAAAATTACCTGTAAACAATTGTGTTAGTACATTTGAAAGACCAAAAATAATGAAAAATGTTGCTATTGCAAAATAATTTCCAGCTTTAAAGTTTTTCTTTAGTGATTTAATTGAATCTTCAACTTCATCATATGTTTCTTCCTTGGCATGTTGAAATAGAGAATCAGCTGTTTTTATTGCATTTGTTGATAAATTAATAAAATTATTCATTTTGTTTATTTTCTAAAATTATCTCAATTATACCTTGAATGGTAGCTGCAATTGGTAATGCTAGAACAGCACCTATTACTCCAGCTGTATAAGCACCAAATAAAGTAGCAAACACGGCAACAGCTGGATGAATGACCATAGTAACTCTTGTTACACGTGGGCTAATAAAGTAGTTTTCAAGGAATTGATAAGCTGTCAACACAACAAGAGTATATACAATATATGTTGGACCTAAAGATATAGAAGCTAAAACGGGAACTATGCCACCTAGAAATGTACCAACTGCCGGTACTAATTGAGATAATAATCCAGCTGAAATTCCTAGAGCGAATGGTGAAGGAAGACCTATTATAAGAAAAGCTATGGTAAAAACAATGCTAGCTAAAATACCAAGAATTACTCTTGCAGCAATCCAACCACCAGCTTTTGAGACACCTATTGTCCATACTTGATCAATTGCATTTGATATATTATTGGGCAAAGCCTCCTTTAATTTAATTCTCCAGCCATCCCCTTCAGCTATTAAGTAAAAAGAAAAGAAAAATATAACAAAGAAATGAAAGAAAGCGTTTAAAATACTTCTTCCTGCAAACACAACTGTATTTCCAACAGCACTTCCGTACTCTCTAAATAAGTTATTGAACTCTTGTTCTAAATTTAAAGATTGACTCGATATGGCAAAGCCTTCACTATTAATATATTTGACAATATTGTCTAAATACTCTGGCATTTGTGATGATAACAAATATAATTCTTGGACCATTATTGGTATTATTGAAAATATTATTCCACCAATTATAAGAATAATTGCTCCAACTGTAATAATTGCGGAAAGCCTTCTGTTGAATCTTTTTGATAACCTATAAACAATTGGTTCAGCAAGAACAGATAGAACCACAGCAACAAATAAATCAAAAATTAAAGATCGAACCCTAAGCAAGATTACAGAAGAGATCCCTATTAATATAATATATAGAAAAGCCCGATTTAATAGTGCCTGACGAGTTTCACCGTTAAAATTATTCACTATATTTAGACCGAAGTTTTTGTTTTATAGTTACGATTTATGAAAGCAATATATAGAAAAAATATAATCAAACTAACTGAAAAATAAAGTTCGAATTGTGATATTTCGTTATACAAATTATTTCTAGAAATTAAAATAATAATTTGAAAACTAGCTGAAATAATTAGAAAAATATTTTTTAAATCCACTCTTCTAATTGTTAAATTTAATAACATCAAGCCAGTTCCGATTTTGACGAGTGCTTCAAATGTATTTCCTGAAAGAAAATATAAATTTCTTAGAGTAAAAAAACCTGATAGTCCTATTCCACCAAGGGTAACTTGAAAAATACCAATAAGAATTAAAATTGACGAAATCCATGCAAGAGAAAAATTACTATATGACAACTTTGCTTTCATAGGGCCTGGCCATGGTTGCAAAGGATTTACTCTTCTAATCAAGTTAGATGATAATTTAAAAACTGATCTTTCGTAATCACCAAAAATTAAAGCAACAACTAAAATAATTAAAAAATAAAAAACATAATCAATTCCTAGAATGTAAATATAAAACAAAACAAACATGTGCCAGAGAAATAAAGTAAAAATATTTGCATGAAAAAAGGAAAATAAAATCCATATAAAATTATTTTCTAGTAGTTTTTCTATAGGTTTTCTAACAAGCAAAAATAAAGATATTAAACCTACTGAAGCAATTAAATAATAAATAGTCGGTGGATCTTCATTTGAGGTTTCAATTAACCTGTAGCTTGAAAGTGACATAAAATCAGTTGATGAATTAAATTTATAAAATAAATATCCGTAAGTAATAACTGATAAGCTCGAAAAAAATGATAATTTATATGAAAATATTTTTCCATCAGCAAAAAAATAGCCAAGCTGATGAATTCCAAGCCAAAATATTAGGTAATTTATTAGTTTCAAATATGAGAAAGCTATTGAAAAATCAAATGCATCAATAGCTACAGTTGAAAGGACAAACATTGCCAAAGTTAAATATGGATTTGTCTTATGTAAAAATAGAGTTAATGGTGAAAAAATAACAACTACAAGATATATTGATACAAGCCATAAAGGCCACATTATAAATTCTGTTAAAGGTACTACCCCGTCATCTTGACTGGTAAAAAAAAGAGGGAGGCTATATTCTCTTGAGTAAACATTAAGGATTATTGCTACAACTGAAATCCATACAATTACAGGACCCAACAATGCATTAACTCTATCTGTTAAAAATTTCCATTGACTTCCATCTCTACCAACGTTTGCATACCAAGCTATTTTATTTGTAAATCCTACAGAAAAGAAAAATAAGGTCATTCCAGCCGTAAACCATGTATAGGTTGTTGTAAGTGAATCTTCAAAGGATAAATTATATATAAGATATTCTCCGTAAGAGTCGGTAAATCTAATTAGGTAGAATGTATTAAAAATTATCATAATTAATCCAATTACCTTGAGAAAGTCAATAAATCTTTCTCTAGATACTGAAGTATTTTCAATTTCTGTCCATACAACCCTAAAGCTTGCAAAGCTTGGTAAAAATAATTTAATAATTTTTATCACAATAATATTTTACTGCTCTAATGGCTGTTGAATAGGAATATAATATTTATGTGGAAATTGTTTTATATAAACCTGAAATTGCTGGAAATGTTGGATCATGTATAAGGTTGTCAGCAAATACGGGATTGCCATTAAATCTAATAAAACCTTTCGGATTCAATTTCCAAGAAAATAAAATTAGACGAGCGGGTTTAGATTATCATGATTTAGCCTCTGTAAGTATTTTTGAAAATTGGAATGTTTTCTACGTGAAAAATAAAAATAATAATATAGCAATGCTATCAACAAAAGGGTCAAAAAATATTTGGGACACGGACTTAAGAAATTATGATTATTTTATTTTTGGGCCGGAATCATTAGGCCTGCCTGAAGAAGTACTAAATCTAAATCATGATATGTTAACAATCCCAATGAATGATAATTCAAGAAGTATAAATTTAGCAAATTCTGTATCAATTGTTAGTTTTGAATTTCTACGACAAAATTATAAGAAGTAATTTAAAATTAAATCATGCCAACCTTTGATATTACATCAACATTTGATAAGCAAGAGGTAACAAATGCTGTAGATCAAATGAATAGAGAACTTGTGAACAGATATGATTTCAGAGGAACAAATACAACTGCATTATTAAGTGAAAATAATATAACTATAAAAAGCAGTACTGAGGAAAGAATGAATGCTGCAGATCAAGTCCTTAAAGAAAAATTTGCAAAAAGGAATGTATCAATTAAATTTTTATCAAATTTCGAAGACGAAAAAACACCATCTGAATCAAAAAGAAGCTACTTTTTAGAATCAGGAATTAATAAGGAGATAGCTAAAGAAATCGTTAAGGAATTAAAAAATAATTTCAAAAAAGTTCAAAGTAGTATTCAAGATGGGTCTGTTAGGGTTTCAGGGAAAAAAAGAGATGAGTTGCAAGAAGTTATTGCTCACTTGAAATCAAAAGATTTTAATATTCATTTGAACTATGGAAATTTTAGGGACTGAATTTAGTTTTAAAATATTTGAATCCGATTCTTGAAATAAAAACAGAAAAGACAAAAATTAAACCTGTTTGAAAATAATTTAAATCGTATTCTTTTGAAAAATAATAAGCAAAAATAACAATAAACAATCCATAGATTGCCCTAAATATAGAAAAAAATATAAAACTTCGAAATAAATTATTATCTAAAAATTTTGGTAAGTTCAATTTTTTTTAAATATTTTATGCCTATTTGCAGCTACAAATTTATAAGCAAAATCTCTGAAATATTTTGGAAAAACTTTAAACAAAATTACAGATTTATATATTCCCCCTAAATCACTTGTCGATTGGATAAATGCTTCTGCTCCGTAAAATTTTTTATTGTTTCTAAAATAAACTATTTCATCTCTTTTTATATCTTCAATACTTAATTCAGATTGATTCATTATTAATACATCAGATGATCGATTAGAAAGAAATTTTCCATAATTTGAACACATTATGCATTCTTCATCAATATATGCTTTATTCATTTTCACTAAAAGTAAGGCTTAAAGAATTTACACAGTATCGTTGCCCAGTTGGTCTAGGACCATCAGGAAATATATGTCCAAGATGCGAATCACATTGTTTACAATTAATTTCGATTCTTTTCATACCGTAAGAATTATCTTCTTTGGTGCTGATAGTATTTTCAAGAGCATCATAAAAACTTGGCCAGCCAGTTCCCGACTCATATTTTTTTTCGGATTCAAATAAAGCAAAATCACAAACTACACAACTATAAATGCCATCTCTTTTTTCATACAAAAGTTCTCCAGAAAATGGTGGTTCAGTCCCACAATTTTGAGTAACTTCAAACTGATCTTGACTTAAATGTTTTTTATTTAATTCCATGTCCTAATTCTAAATCAGGCAGGATTAAAGTAAATCTCAGATATTTCTTCAAACTTCGAGCATACCGCATTTTTTAATTCTAAATTAGTTTCAATAATTTCATTATCCATAGTTGTGTCAATATAATCTAAATTACAGAGTGCTAGGTATTTATTTGCACCAATTGATATAACTTTTAAAGATTTGATCTCTTTAATCTTCTCATTCCCACTTATAATGTCATAGATCATATCTTGTTTTTTGATACTGATGCTTTCACCAGTAATGAGATGCTTCATTTCATAGCCAAGAAATACACCAGAAACCATCAGAAGTATACCGATCATAATTGAACTAACAGCATCAAATACAGGATTAGATGTTATGTTTGCCAGAATTGTTCCAACAAGAGCAATACCTAAACCTACTGTAGCTGCAAAATCTTCAACAACTATTGCTATCAATGGTCCATCCGTAGATTCTTTAAGAAGCTTAAAAACAGATAAATCTTTATTAACTGCTTTACTTCTGAGCTCTTTTACAGCTTTGTATAGTACATAAAGTTCTAAAACGATAGACAAAGATAAAACAGCAATTGAAATAAATAGATTTTTTAATTCCTTTGGATGGGATAAAGCCTCAATGCCATGCTCTAGGGAGATAAGACCACCAATAGTAAAAATAAGAACTGCAACAACTAATGTCCAAAAATATTCCTCTTTTCCCCTTCCAAGTGGGTATAGCAATTTATTTGGTTTTTTTGATTGTTTTATGCCAAACCATAGAATAAATTGATTTCCAGAATCTACATATGAATGAACCGCCTCAGAGAACATGGCTGATGAAGATGTAATAACAGCTATTACTGTCTTAATTCCCGCAATAAAAAAATTTACTGAAAAAGCTAAAAATACAGTTTTGGATGAATCGCTAGATGCCATTTTCTTCGAACCATGTCACGAGCTGAGGATAACCTCCAACTCTCGTTTGATCTATAAAAATTTGTGGGACTGTTTTTACACCCTCTCCAATTTTTTTATAGAATTCAATCCTTTCAGTATCATCTGATAAATCAATCTCATCAAATGGAAGATTTACTGAGTTAAGTAAATTTTTTGCCCTATCACACCAAACACAATTATTTTTTGAGTAAACAACTATATTCAATTATTTTCACTTCCAGTATATATTTCATTTGTTGTTTGAGTAACACGAATAAAAGTAGTACTTTTTGGCAGGTCTTTAAGTTTTTTAGCTCCTACATAAGAACAAGCTGATCTCATGCCGCCTAAAATTCCCTGCACAGTTCCATCCAAGTCACCTTTATATTTAAGCCTTACTTTTTTTCCTTCTGCTGCACGATGCTCTGCAAGATCGCCATAATAAGTTTGTTGTGCTTTAGTAGATGACATACCATAAAAATCTTTGTACTGTTCACCATCATCATCTGTTACTAATTCTCCTCCAGACTCTTTATGGCCAGCAAACATCCCACCTAACATTACATAATCAGCTCCAGCACCAAAAGCTTTTGATACGTCACCAGGATATTTACAACCCCCGTCTGCCATTACATGACCACCTAATCCGTGTGCAGCATCTGAACATTCAGATATAGAAGATAATTGAGGATATCCAACACCTGCCACACTTCTAGTGGTACACACAGAACCAGGTCCGATTCCAATCTTTACGATATCAGCACCAGCTAGGATCAAAGCTTCAGTCATTTCACGAGTTGCTACATTGCCTGCAATAATAATTTTTTCTGGAAAAGTTGCTCTATAGTTCTTAACTGAATTTACAAAATCTTCTCTATATCCATTTGCCACATCAATACACAAATATTTAATATCATTATTTAACTTAAAAATTTCTTTACCAAGCTGTAAATCTTCTTGAGATTGACCGACAGTTACTGAAATATATTCTGGATCCAAATTATCTATATTCTTTTTCCACTCTTCTATAGTATAAAATTTATGAATTGCAGTGAGCATATTGTGCTTTTGAAGAGTAGCTGCAGTCTCAAATGTTCCAGTAGTGTCCATGTTTGCAGAAAAAATAGGGACACCTGTCCATGTTGCACTAGTATGTTTAAATTTAAAATCTCTCTCAAGGACCACTTCAGATCTTGAAATTAATGTGCTTCTTTTTGGCCGAATTAGTACATCATCAAAAGTTAATTTTATATCGTCTTCAATTCTCATTATTTTTAATTTTCCCTTATCCTAAATAACAGAAATTATGATAGTTGAATTCCCATTTTTTGGTGCAGGTATTAATTATTTTCCTACAGAAATATCTGCATTAAGAGTATTCGAACCTAGATATTTGCTATTAATTGGTGATTCTATAAATAATGAGAGTACATTTTGTGTAGGAAAAAATTTAGAAACAATTGGACAAATTGTTTCAGAAGTTAAAATCATTGAACATCAAGATATTTCAAATGCAGAACAACTTGTGGTTGTTGAATGTGTTGACATTTATAAAGTTACCGACATAGATCTTACAAAAGAATACCCTATATGCCAATCAGATGAATTAATAAATGTTGGATTGCCTCCTTCTGAAGAGGAACTTATGGATCTTCAAACAGATATCAAAAAGGCAATAAGTATTTTTATAGAGCAAGGCATAGATATGCAAATCCCAGATTTTGAAATTGATATAGAAAATAGAATTCTCAGTCTTTGGAATTTATGCACAAAAATGCCTATGTCTTTAGAAATGCGAAATAAAATACTTTCAATTAATTCTATTGATGACAGGTACGATGTACTTAACAATTACGTAAAAAGAATTTTAAAAGATCCTTTTATGTAGATATCCATTTATCAAATAATTTATTAACCGATTTGGAGATCAAATATTCGTTTTTTTTTAATTTTTTAAATTCCTTGTCAATATTAAATTCTTCCAACTCTCGCTTTGTCTTTTCACCTTCATACCATTTTAAAAATAAATCTTCTGTAATTTCTGGATGATATTGTATGCCTATTGTTTTTTTTATTGTGAATATTTGGGGAAATGATGTTTTAGCTATTAATTTAGCTTTTGAAGGTAATTTAAAAGTATCCCGATGCCATGTAAATATTTCTATATTTTTGTAATCGTCAAAAATATAAGAGGATGTAAGAAATGAAAGCTTTTTAAAACCAAATTCAATATTTTCTGCTAGATAAGCTTCTCCATCTAATGAGTCTGCAATTAATTGAGAGCCCAAACATATTCCCAAGATTTTAATGTTTGTATTAACTGCCTCAGCAATCCATTTTTTTTCACTCTTTAAATATGGATACTCCTCAGATTGGTAAGCACCCATGTGACCACCTAAAAGGATATAATTTGATTCTGGATTCAAATCATTCCAATTAATTTCCCAAGCATTTAAAGTAGTTATGCTTCTTTTTTCAAGATGGCCTAAAGTTACTTCAGGATCATTAATTATTGCAACAGTTTCAGATTTATTCATAATTATGTGCGCGGAAGAGGACTCGAACCTCCACGGGTTTTACCCCACAGGATCCTTAATCCTGCGCGTCTACCAGTTCCGCCACCCGCGCTAATATCAGTCTAAAAACCAAAATAAAGATAATGTTGTTACAGCAAAAAGAAAAGCAACAAATGCAGTGATTCTACTTAAGTTTCTCTCAGCTAAAGTTTGGCCAATATTTCCAGAGGCTCCTGGGCCACCAAGCATATCAGACAAACCTCCGCCTTTTCCGCTATTTAATAAAACCAAAGCAATTAATGCTATTGAAACGACAACATGTACTGATATTAAAACTGCTGTAATTGTATCCATTTTTAACCTTTTTTTATTCTAGATTGTTGTTCAACTTCTTTTTGTAATTTAATAATTTGTTCCTGGTCACCAAGATATCCAATTTTAGATAGTTTATCATCTTGATAGCTAAAAGCTAATGGTATTCCAGTTGGTATATTTATACCAATGATATCCTTGTCACTTATATCTTCAATAATTTTTAGGATTGCTCTAATACTATTTCCATGAGCGACTACTAAAACATTTTTTGTTTCTGAAAGATTTAATATCATAGAAATCGTTTTCTTAACTCTTGATACTACATCTTTTAAAGATTCCCCTAATGGAAGATCTTCATTAATATCTTTGTACAACTTATCATTATTTGGATCAAAATCAGAATTTTCGGTTGCTAAAGGAGGTGGAGTGTCATAACTTCTTCTCCACAGCAGTACTTGTTCTTCTCCATATTTACTAGCTGTCTCCGATTTATCCAAACCTTGTAGAGATCCGTAATGACGTTCATTTAATGTCCAATCATTCACAATTTCGATATCCTTTTTTATTTCATCTGAATATTGAGATAATAAAAAATTTGCAGTTTCTTTTGATCTTTTTAAATATGAGGTGAAACAAATATCAGGAACATATTTTTTATTTAATAATGTATTCCCTGCTTTTATAGCTTCTTCTACCCCACCATCAGAGAGTCCAACATCAACCCAACCAGTAAATCTATTTTCTAGATTCCAAATGCTTTGACCGTGTCTTAAAAAAATCAGATTCATAGATCCACAGATTCAATTATTTTTATAAATTTATCTACATCAAGTGAAGCACCTCCGACAAGAGCTCCATCGATAATTTTTGAATTTAATATCTCGTTAGAATTATCAGGAGAAACAGAGCCACCATATATAAATTTAATTTTTTCTTCATTAAAAAATGATTTTTTTGATATAAATTCTTTTACTTTTGAAATTACTTCCACAATATCTTGAAGAGATGCATTCTGACCCGTTCCGATTGCCCATATTGGCTCATAAGCAAATATTATTTCATCTACTTTATCTTTTCTTAACCCTTTTGTTGAATTTTCAATCTGGTTAATTAAAAAATCCATATAGTTCCCATCAGTCCTTTGGTCATTACTTTCACCAAAACAAATAATGGGAGTAATTTCTTTATTTATTAGATTGTTTACTTTTACATTTATGATTTCATCTGTTTCATTAAAATGTTGTCTTCTTTCGGAATGACCAACAATACAAAAGGAAATATTTAATTTATCTAATTGATTTGAGGAGACTTCACCTGTATATGCTCCATCATTAAACATTGATACATCTTGCGATGATAAAAATATATTTAATTTATCAGCATCTATTATCGTTTGAATAGATCTTAAAGAGGTGTGAGATGGTGCTACAACAATTGAGATTTTTTCGTCTATATCGGTATTTAACGAGTAATTTAATTTTTGAAAAAGTTGGATTGCTTCTAAATGATCTAAGTTAAGTTTCCAGTTTCCAATAATTATTTTTTTCATTATCAAATTATAAGTGGTTTATAAATGTTTACTCCAGGTAAATTTTTACCATCTAAGTATTCTAGAGATGCCCCACCACCAGTTGAAACATGATTAAAGTTATTTAGATTTGAAAATTTGTTTATAGCACTCACCGAATCTCCTCCTCCAACAGAGGTATATCCATCCGCTTTAGCTAATTCTTGAGTAATAGCCTTTGTTCCATGACTAAATTGATCAAGTTCAAAAATACCCATAGGTCCATTCCAAAATAAATTTTTAGATGAAGATATAATTGCTGAAAATTTAGTAATTGTATCTGGTCCAATATCAATACCTATCTGATTTTTAGAAAAATTATTACTTTTGATTTCACGTCTAATATTGCTTTCAATAGATTCAGTAACTCCAAAATCTGTAGGTAAGACAATTTTTTTTCCATATTTTGAATTGATTAAATCTTTTGCTTTTGAAATAAATGAATTTTCAACAAGAGATTTTCCAATTTCATAATCCATTGCTTTAAGAAAAGTAAAACACATTCCCCCTCCAATCATTAGATATTCAACTTTTGGTAAAAGTTTATCGATTATACCCAATTTATCTGATATTTTTGCTCCACCCAACAAAACAGAATAACCTGATTCTTCATTATTTAATAATTTGTCAAGTTCTGAAATTTCTTTATTCATTAATGGCCCTTGATAAGAATTAAGAAAATTGCCAAAACTTACTACAGACGCATGTTGACGATGTGAAGCACCAAATGCGTCAAAAATGTAAGTATCAAATGGGCTTGTTACTAGTTTTGAAAATTCAATATCATTATTCATTTCACCTTCATCGAATCTTAAGTTTTCTAGAAGAAATATCTTTGAAGTAAGATTTTTTATAGATTTTTTCACATCATCACCGTAAATACTTTTTATAAAATGTACTTTTTCGTTTTTAAGTTTTTTTGATATATTTTCAGCTATTGGTCTTAGTGAATTTTCCAAATCATTACCCTTTGGCCTACCTAAATGACTAACAAATGTGATAGAACGAGAAAAATCATAAATCCTATCAATAATTTCAAGAGATTTAGAAATTCTAAAATCATCACTAATTTCATTATTTACCATCGGTACATTCAAATCTGATCTAACAAGGACATCTCCAAGATATTTTTCTTCACTTACTGCATTTATTATCAACTTAAAATCCTTTTTTTATAAATTATTTCAAAAAAGTATTATCAAAAATTTAAAGTTTAATTTTCTTTCATATCTCTATGGATAATGACAGCATCTTTACCATCAGATTTTAACCATTTACCAATTTCTTCAGTCATAACTACACTTCTGTGTTTTCCGCCAGTGCAACCGATTGCAATACCAACATATGATTTTCCTTCTGAGGTAAACCTTGGCAAAAGAAAATCAATCATATCTTTTGTTTTTTCAAGAAATATCTGTGCATCTTCAAAAGAAAGTACATAATTTCTTACCATTGGCGCTTGACCTGTGGAATCTCTTAGTTCATCTCGCCAATGGGGGTTTGGTAAAAACCTGACATCTAGTACCAAATCGGCATCTCTTGGAGATCCATTTTTAAATCCAAATGAAGTGACAGAAATTTTTAAATCTTGATTGCTTGCTGTCCCCTGAAAACCCTCAATAATTCTTTTTCTTAAATCATGAACATTCATGTCTGATGTATCTATTACAAGATCTGCTAATTCTCTTATAGGCTTTAATAATTCTCTTTCATTTTTAACTGACTGATCTAAAGAATCCTTTCCCATAGGATGTGGCCTTCTATTCTCTTCATACCTTTCTATGAGTGAGTCATTGTCTGCATCTAAAAATATTACTCTAGTTAGAACACCTGATTGACTTAGCCTATCAAGACTTTTTGTTAACTCACTTTGAGCGGAAGTTTCTCTACCATCAACTGTAAGTACTAATTGTTTGTTTGTTTCAGCAACATCATTTGACTCAACTACTGACTGAATTAAATTAGCTGGTAAATTTTCAATGACATAATATCCAAGATCTTCAAATACATTAGCACTTGCGGAACGACCAGCTCCTGACATTCCTACAAGTAATAATACTTCTGGGCGTTTAGATACCATAGTTAACCTAATGATATTCTAATTGTGATGTATTTACATGGAAAAATTTTCTTATTGTATTAAATAAAACTTAAAAATCCCCATTGAAATATGAATAAACTTTTTTAGCTATATTATCAGATACGACTTCATTGAGCTCCTCAAACGTAGCTTTTGAAAGTCTAGAAACATCCTTAAATTTTTCTAATAATATTTCAGAAGACTTGTTTCCAACTCCTTTAATACTTAATAAGGTTTGATCGTCAAAATTTTTAATTCTTAATCTTCTATTTTCAGATATTGCAAATCTGTGTGCTTCGTCTCTTATGTTTTGAAGTAAAAACATCGCTTCAGAACTTTTATCAAGAATAAACGGTTCTTTACGATTAGGTTTAAAAACCTCTTCAAATTTTTTAGCCAAACCAATTATTTCAATGTCTAACTCAAAATGATCAACTACACCTTTTGCCGAAGATAATTGACCTTTGCCACCATCAATTAAAATAAGGTCAGGTTTCCTCTTGAAGCTTTTATCTTTCTCATCTACTTTTGAAAGTCTTTTGAGTCTTCTAAAAATTACTTCTTCCATTGATTTATAATCATCTTGTCCCGAAAAAGATTTTATATGAAATTTTCTATACATTGATGGTTTACAAATACCATCATCCATGACCACCATTGAACCTGCTCTATACTCAGCTCCAAGATTTGAAATATCAAATGCTTCTATACGATAAGGAATATTTTTAAGATCTAAATTATTTTTTAATTGTTCTAATGATTGTGATCGAAATTCTAAATCTGTTCTCCGTCTAAAATTAACCACCCTTCGTATTTCTTTAGCATCTAAAATAGCTGTTTCTAATAGGTCTTTTTTCCAGCCCTTGACTGGTGTTTTTAATTGAATATCTTTATCCCATTTCTCAGATAGACTTTTTTGAACAGTCTCAACATATGGAAAATTGTGACTTACTAATATTTCATCTGATGGTTGATTCTCTGAAAAAATTGAAAGGATTATCTGTGGGAGGTATTCTTCATATTGCTCTGTATCAATTGGTTCTAGTGTTTTCTTAACTTCACCAATTATTCTTCCATTTCTTATGAGCAGACAAGAAATAACTACATCAAAATTACTGATATCGATTCCTACAACATCTACAGATTTTTTATCTGCAACCATTAATGTTTGTGTTGTCCTAGCATTTTCAAGATGAGTAATAATGCTTTTTGCTTGTTGAGCTTTTTCATATTCTTGGTTTTGTGAAAATGTCATCATTTCATTTATTTTTTCATCAATATATTGATCAGACTTTCCAGAATAAAAATTTTCAAGTTTTGAAATTAAATCAACATATTCATCCCTACTAATTGCATCAATACAGGGTCCTGCACATTTATCAATATCATATAGAAGACAGGCTTTTCCTAATTTTTGGTGTCTTTCGAAAACATTTTTTGAACAAGTTCTTACTGGAAAAATATTAATTAAATGATCAAGTGATCTTCGTGCTGATCCTATAAATGGAAAGGGACCAAAGTTTTTATTTTTTTGACTAATTCTTCTGGAAATATAAGCTCTTGGCCATTCTTCATTTGATAAGGTAACGTATGGATAAGACTTATCATCCTTAAATTGAACATTGTATTTAGGTTTATATTCTTGAATAAAAGAATATTCAGCTAATAAAGCATCTGCTTCATTTTTTGAAACGACAAAGCTTACGTTCTCAGACTCTGCAACAAGCCTCTTTACTTTCCATGAGGATCTATCTCTAAAATAGGAAGGTACACGTTTTCTTAAATTCTTAGCTTTTCCAACATACAATGGTTCCTCGTATTCATCTTTAAAGATATAAATACCGGGACTTGTTGGAATTTCTTTTATTTCTATTTTTTCCATTACAAGACTGATTTTAAATGATAACCTGTCAAAGAGGTTTTATCTGAAGCTAAACTTTCAGGAGTTCCCTCTGAGATAATTTTTCCTCCATTTTCTCCTCCTTCTGGTCCGAGATCTATTACCCAATCTGAATTTTTTATTACATCAAGATTATGTTCGATAACAAGTACAGTATTTCCTTTGTCAACGAGCATATGTAAAACTTCTAATAACTTTTGAACATCTGCAAAATGTAAACCCGTTGTAGGCTCATCCAGTATATACATTGTTCTACCTGTTGATCTTTTGCTCAACTCTTTTGCTAGTTTCACCCTTTGAGCTTCTCCTCCTGAAAGAGTCGTGGCTGATTGACCAAGTGTTATATAAGATAATCCAACATCATCTAATGTTTTTATGATTCTTGAAATCTGAGGTTGATTTTCAAATATTTTAAGAGAATTTTCAACTGTAGAATTTAGTATGTCAGAAATTGTATTGCCTTTCCATCGTATATTTAATGTCTCATTGTTATATCTTGAACCTTTACAATCCTCACACATCACATAAACATCAGGTAAAAAATACATTTCAACTTTTATTGTTCCGTCACCTCTGCATACTTCGCATCTTCCTCCAGGTACATTGAAAGAAAATCTTCCTGGCTTGTAACCGCGGATCTTAGCTTCTTCTGTTTGAGAGTAAAGAGAACGTATCATATCAAAAACACCAGAATAAGTTGCAGGATTTGATCTTGGAGTTCTTCCAATAGGTGATTGATCGATCTCGATTAATTTGTCTATATAATTTAATCCACTAACACTTTTATGAACACCTGGTGGGCTCCAATTTTTTCTTGAAAATTCATTTTGTATTGCCTTAGATAATATTTCTGATACCAATGTTGACTTTCCACTCCCTGATACTCCAGTAACTGATATAAATTTCCCTAAAGGAAATTCAGCTGTAAGATTCTTTAAATTATTTTCTTTTGCTCCTCTTACAACAATTTTTTCATTATTTCCTTTTCTTCTGATTTTAGGGTATGGTACTTTTTGTTTTCCAGATAAATATTGTCCAGTAATTGACTTTTTATTCTTTGATACTGTTTCAAAATCACCAGCAGCAACTATATTTCCACCTTCTTCTCCAGCTCCCCAACCAATGTCAATTATGAAATCAGAACTTCTCATTGTTTCTTCATCGTGTTCTACAACAAGTACTGTATTTCCTAAATTTTTCAATCTTAATAATGTTTCGATTAGTTTTTTGTTATCAGACTGATGGAGACCAATTGATGGTTCATCTAAAACGTAGAGTACACCAGTTAATCCAGAACCTATCTGTGTAGCTAATCTAATTCTTTGTGCTTCACCTCCTGATAGAGTTGCAGCACCTCTATTTAACTGTAAGTAAGTAAGTCCAACTTCATTCAAAAAAAGTAATCTTTCATTAATTTCCCTTAAAATTGTTTCAGCAATTTCTTTTTCGTTACCAGTTAGTTTTAAATTTTGAATCACCTTACTAGCTTTGTTAATAGATAATTTATTAAAGTCACCAAGTGTAAGTGATTTTACTTTCACGTTTCTTGATCTTGGATTTAACCTTTCACCATCACAATCAGTGCATGGCAATTCTCTCATAAATTGCATATAGTATTCTCTTCTGTGATCAGATTCTGTTTCTTCGTAAATTTTCTTAAATAATGGTATAACTCCAGGAAATTCTCTTTCCCAAGTTCTGGAATTTCCAAATCGATTTGTATATCTGATTGGAGTTTTTATTCCATCTGAACCGAAAAGTAGAATAAATTTGTCGTTATCAGATAAATCTTTATATGGAATATTTCTTGGTATGTCAAAATATTCACAAACTCCATAAATCTGTGCGCGAAAATATTTTCTTTTTGACATTTCCGGAAATACATTTTCATCAATGGATTGGATTTCGTCCTTTACTAATAGATTTTCATCAATTTCGTAGTTTATACCTATACCATTACATCTTTCACATGCTCCAAATGGAGAATTAAATGAAAAATCTCTTGGTTCTAGTTTGCCATAAGAAGTGCCACATTGTTTACAACCAAGATTTTGACTAAATGACTTTATATCCTCGTCAATCTTGATATCAACCAATCCGCTTGTTAAGTTAATTGCTGCCTCGACAGATTGTGGAAGTCTTCTTCCACCGGTTTTTTTAATTTTTACTCTATCTACAACTACTGAGATATTGTGATTGAAGTATCTATCCAGCCGTTTTGCCTCATCTAATCTGACCAACTCCCCATCAATATAAGCTCTACTAAAGCCTTGTTTTAACAGATCTTTAAATAAGGTTTCGAACTCCCCTTTTCTTGATTTCACAATTGGTGCAAGAATTTCAACATATATGTCTTCACCAATTTCTAATATTTGATTTACTATAAAATCAGTAGATTGTTTTTCTATTTTAGAACCGCAGTTTGGGCAGTAACTGATACCAATTCTTGCCCAAAGTAGACGTAAATAATCGTGTATTTCTGTGACAGTGCCTACCGTTGAACGAGGGCTTCTTGATGAGGTTTTTTGGTCAATAGCTATAGCAGGTGAGAGACCCTCAATTTGTTCAACATTTGGTTTTTCCATTTGCCCAAGAAATTGACGTGCATAAGCAGATAAGCTTTCAACATATCTTCTTTGTCCTTCAGCATAAATCGTATCAAAAGCAAGAGAAGACTTACCAGAACCTGAAAGGCCAGTAATTACTATTAATTGATTTTTTGGTATATCAATACTGATATCTTTTAAGTTATGCTCTTTAGCGCCTTTAACCTTTAAATAATCATTTACCATTAGCCAGGAAGCTCCATAATTTCTTTTTTTATCTCTTTAAGCTCGTCCCTTAATCTAGCAGCAACTTCAAACTCCAATAAATCGGCTGCCACTTTCATTTCTTTTTCAATATCTTTTGATATTTTATACAAATCATCTTTAGAAGCATTTTTCAAATTCAAATTTGATCTAAATAAAATATCGTCTTTTGAAGGTCTGTTTCTTTCAACGATTTCAAGAATATCAGTTATTTCCTTCTTGACAGTCTCTGGATTTATATCATATTTTTTATTATGTTTATCTTGAATCTCTCTTCTTCTTTTTGTTTCTCCAACTGCTTTCGTTATAGAGTCTGTAATTTTATCGGCATACATTATTACATAACCATCTTTGTTTCTAGCTGCTCTACCAATTGTTTGAATTAAACTTGTTTCAGATCTTAAAAAACCTTCTTTATCAGCATCCATAATTGCAACTAATTGTACTTCTGGTAAGTCAAGCCCCTCTCTTAGTAAATTTATACCAACAAGTACATCAAATTCGCCTTTTCTTAGATCTCTTAGAATTTCAATTCTTTCCAGTGTGTCAATATCTGAATGAAGATAACGTGTTTTTATTCCCATTTTTAAAAAATAATCACTTAAAGCTTCACTCATCTTTTTTGTTAAAGTTGTAACAAGAACCCTATTCCCATTATTTATTACGGATTTAATTTCACCTAATAAATCTTGAATTTGATCCTTAGTAGGTCTGACATCTATATTTGGATCTAATAAACCAGTAGGTCGAATAACTTGTTCAATAAAAATTTCTGAATTTTCATTTTCCCATTTACCTGGAGTTGCGGATACAAGAATAGTTTTATTTACTTTATTTCTCCATTCATCAAATTTTAATGGCCGATTGTCAAGGGCAGCTGGCAATCTGAATCCATAGTCCACAAGAGTCGATTTTCTTGACTTATCACCTTCATATTGTCCTCTAATTTGAGGTATAGCAATATGGCTCTCATCAACAACCATCAGGAAATCTTCTGGAAAAAAATCAATTAATGTATAAGGTGCCTCCCCTGGCTTTCTGCCATCAAAATATCTAGAATAGTTTTCTATTCCTGAACAAACACCAAGTTCACTTAACATTTCTAAATCAAACATTGTTCTTTGTTTTATACGTTGTGCTTCAAGTAATTTATTGTCTTTTTCAAACTTTGAAATTTGTTTTGCCAAATCATTTTCAATTTCCTTTAATGCATTTTTTCTTTCTTCATCAGAAGTTACATAATGAGATGCAGGAAATATAGCTAACTCAGTTAATTTTTCTAATATCTCACCTGTAACTGGATCAATTCTAGATATTTTTTCTATTTCATCCCCAAAAAATTCAATTCTAAAAATAGTTTCTTCATAAACAGGAAATATATCTAATGTGTCACCCTTTAATCTAAACGAACCTCGAGTAACAACTAAATCATTTCTAATGTACTGCTGTTTTACCAATTGACCAATCAAATCATCTAAATCAAATTCTTTACCTTGAATAATTGGAATGATTTTATTTTTATATTCTTTGGGAGAACCAAGTCCGTATATACAAGAAACAGACGAAACTACTATGACATCGTCCCTTAAAAGTAAAGCACTTGTTGCAGAGTGTCTTAATCTGTCGATTTCTTCATTTATATTTGCATCTTTTTCTATAAAAGTATCTGTTCGTGGAACGTATGCTTCTGGCTGGTAATAATCGTAGTAGGAAACAAAATATTCAACTCTATTTTCAGGAAAAAATTGTTTGAACTCATTTGCTAATTGAGCTGCAAGAGCTTTATTTGGAGCAAGTACCAAAGTAGGTTTTTGAACTTCCTCAATAAGCCAGGCTATTGTTGCAGATTTACCTGAACCAGTAATACCCATTAATGTTTGAAAGTCAATATTACTGTCAATCCCATTTTTTAACTTTTTAATTGCTGCAGGTTGATCCCCCTTTGGAGTAAATTCTGAGATCACTTTAAATTTATTCATTACAAAGATTCTATTACTTTTTTAAGTTCACCTTCTAAATCTTCTTTAACGTCATTATTAATTACTGTACCTATTGAGTGCCACCATTCATCATCTGGTTGGTTGTTTATCCTATTTGTAATATCTTCTAAATCCATTCCTCTATCAATTAGTCGTTCAATTCTTACCTTTTCAGGACTCCATAAAACTATTGTTTTAAACATATCTATTACGTTTTTAGGAGCTGATACTTCAATGAATGTTAGTTGGTCACTGTTACCCAAAATATCTACCAATTGAGATTGAACTTTAGGATGTAAATACGTTTCTAACATTTGTAATTTTTCTTTGTCTTGAAAAACAATATTTGCTAATTTAGCTCTAACTACTTTATCATTTTCTAGGCAATCTAAGAAATTTGTCTTTAAAAAGTCGATCGAATCTTCGCTATTTAATATGTTGTTTGAAATAATATCTAGATCAACTGTTTTGTATCCTAATCTAGAAACTATTGATAAGGCTTCAGATTTTCCTGAACCAATTGGGCCAGTTAATATAATTCCATTTTTATACATATATATATAAGATTAAGGAAAAATAGAATTTAACTTGAATTGTTAATTACTTCCAATTCCTCTTTCTTTGAGTTCTTGTAAAATATTCTCTAGAGATTCATCCACGCCTTCAACTGTTTGTCTTTCAGCAGGTTTGTCTTCTGATTGAGTAGAGTGAGTTTTAGGCTTGTTTTTTTCTTCTTCTTTTGCTTCCCAATTTGGATCAGCTTGTTTTATAGATAAATTAACCCTTCTCTTAGGCATATCTAGTTCTAATATTTTAATTTTTACATTTTGGCCAATAGCAAGAGTTAGTTCTGGTGAATCAATTTTATCAACTGAAATTTCAGATATATGAACAAGTCCCTCAACTCCTTTTCCAATAGTTACAAATGCACCAAAAGGGACAACCTTTGTTACCTCACCATCTACAACATCACCTTCATTAAAGTTTAATTCAAAATCTAACCATGGATCCTCTGTGACTTGCTTAATAGATAATGAAATTCTTTCTTTGTCATTATCTATCTCTAAAACTTTTATGGTTACAGAGTCGCCGACTTTTACAATTTCATTCGGATTTTCAACATGTCTCCATGAAAGCTCGGAAACATGTACTAATCCATCCATACCTCCAATGTCTACAAAAGCACCAAAATTTACAATTGAAGAAATTCTTCCATCTTTAATATCTCCAACTTGTAAATCTCCCAAGAATCCTTGACGTTCTTCAGATAATTCTTCCTCGAGATGGGCTTTTCTAGATAAGACAATATTGTTTCTTTGCTTATCCAATTCTAAGATTTTAGCTTCAACTTCTTCACCAACATAAGAGCTAAGTTCTTTAACTCTCCTAACATCAATTAATGATGCTGGTAAAAAACCCCTCACACCAATATCAACAATAAGACCGCCTTTTACAGATTCAATTACTGTTCCTTTAACAGACTTATTATTATCTGAAATTGATTGTATATCTCCCCATGCCTTTTCATATAGAGCTCTTTTAACTGAGAGAATAAGTCGCCCTTCGTCATCTTCTTTTTCTAAAACTAAGGCTTGAACTTTATCTCCAACTTTAAAAACTTCATTTGGATTTATTGACTTTCTAACTGATAATTCTCTAGACGGTATGACTCCCTCAGACTTGTAGCTGACATCGACCATAACTTCATTTCTGTCAATTCTTACAACTGTACCCTCAATTACGTCACCATTTTTGAAAGATACCAGTGTTTGTTCTAATAACATAGGAAAATCTTCCGGATTAACATTGTCGGGAAGGTTTACGTCATTGATTGGCTTAACCGTCTCATTTAGGTTATCTGACATATGTTTTGTTTTTTCCAATCATAGTATTGCGTTTCTTAGGATAACATATTTATGAAATTTGCAAGTATTTAATTTAAATTTGATAAATTTGTATTTTCTTTGATATCCACAAACAATGGTACTTTTAATGATGAAGCATCCTCCATTTCCTTTTGCACTATATTCGAAACTTTATCGGACAAAACTTTTGGAGTTTGAATGATAATTTCATCGTGTATTTGTAGAAGAAGGTTTGTAGATTCTAAAGGTGACAATTTTTTGATTAACTTTATCATTGCAATTTTCATAATGTCTGATGCAGTTCCCTGTATAGGTGCATTCATTGCAATTCTCTTTCCC
This sequence comes from uncultured Candidatus Actinomarina sp., assembly GCA_902533795.1. GTDB lineage: Bacteria > Actinomycetota > Acidimicrobiia > Actinomarinales > Actinomarinaceae > Actinomarina. The sequence continues at coordinate 23,335 of CACAND010000006.1, forward strand.
ATAGCTTTTACTTGAAAGTTTGAAGATGCTAACTCTCTGATAAATCTTTTACGGCCATAAAGAGTCTCCGTATATGTATTTTTTGTTGCATCAACAACTATCTTTTCTAAAAAACCTTTAATTTTTGGAAACTGACCAAAATAAGCTTTTATCAATTCATCAGCTTCTTTTTTTGAAATATCTAAGCTTTTTGATAATCCAAATGATTCCATTCCGTAAATTAAGCCAAAATTTACTTCTTTTGCTTTTCTTCTCATGTCTTTAGTTACGGAATCAATACTTGTATTAAATATTTTGGCTGCAGTTTCTGAGTGAATATCTGCGTCTCTATTTTTAAGCATATGTATCATATTTTTGTCATCGCTTAAGTGTGCAAGAACTCTTAATTCTATTTGAGAATAATCAGCAATTACAAAAGTGTGTTTTGAATCCGCAACAAAAAATTCTCGTATTTTCTGGCCCATTTCTGTTTTATTAGGAATATTTTGTAGATTAGGTTTTTCTGATGATAAACGACCAGTTGTTGTACCAAACAAATTGTAAGAAGTGTGAACTCTATTATTCACAATTACAGTTTTAAGCCCTTCTATATATGTAGATCTTAATTTTTCATATTCTCTATATTTTAGAATTAACTTTGGAAGCTCATGTGATTTCGATAATTCTTCTAAAACTGAAGCATCGGTTGAAGGAGCTCCTTTCGGAGTCTTTTTAATAATTGGATATTTCATATCTTCATAGAGGATTTCAGATAACTGTTTTGGTGAATTCAAATTAAAATCTTTTTTAGTTATAGATTTAATATTTTTTTTATAAATATTTAAATCAACATTTATTTCCTCTGAAAGTTTATCAATTTTTTTTAATGAGACTTTTACACCTTTCTTGTTCATTGAGCTCAAAATTTGAAGCATTGGAAAGTCTAAATCCTTATATAGTAAAATAAGTTTTTTGTCTTTCTTAAATTCTGAGATTTCTTTATTAATAATTGAAGTTTTCTGTTGAAAGAATTGAAGAAAATCTATAATATCTGACTTTTTGGAAAGGCCTGATGATCTGTCTATATGCTTTGTTATATTCAAAAGATTGTCTGGCTTAATACTTGGATCTTTTAAAAACAACATGCAATCATATGCATCAAATTTATCAAAATCTAACATATCATCACATAGTGAAAGCGTGCTTTGTGATGTAATTAGAACATAATTATTTAGCTTTGATAAATTCCCAGTATATTTTCCAAATTTATTGTTATTAAAAAAATAGGTTTCACTATTAAAACTCAAGATAAAAATTTCACCCTCTATAGATTCATATTCGTGGATATATTTATCGTCTGGATATTCTTTTTTTTTATCAATTTCATTTTTGTTTTTTAAGGTGTATTTGTTTAGTTCAAGATTTTTTACTTTTTCCTGTGCATTTTCTAAAACTTCATCAGAGAAATATGCAGAATCACTCAATTTCAGTTCAGGTAAATCTAGTTCTAAATCAGTTTTGATAGTGGCCAACTTTTTACTTATAAATAAAATATCTTTATTTGTTTTAAATGTATTTTGTAATTTTGGTGTGAGCTCATCAATATTTTCAAGAATATTGTTTAAATTTTTATATTTTTTTAAGAGTGTAATTGCTGTTTTTTCTCCTACACCTGGCAATCCAGGAATATTATCAGAGGGATCACCTTTTAAAGCTAAATACTCAATGTACTGTGAAGGTGTTATATCATATTTTTCTTTAAATGATTTTTCATCCATAGTGTCTGTATCTGAGATTCCTTTTTTTGTATAAAGTATTTTTGTTTTTTTTGAAATTAACTGAAAAATATCTCTGTCTCCAGTGACAATTAATACTTCTTTTTTAATTTGATTAAATAATTTTGATAATGATCCAAGTACATCATCTGCTTCATGTTCTCTTTTAGAAACTTGTGGAATATTGAAGGAGTCAATTAAATCGTGGAGAAGGGGTATTTGAATATTGAAATTATCTGGAGCAGGAGTCCTATTGGCTTTATATTCTTCATATATTTCATTCCTAAATGTCTTGCCTGGTAAATCCCAAGTAATTATTAATTGATCAGGTTCATAATCTTTGATAACTTTATTTATCATCGATAAAAAACCATGGATTACATTTGTTGGGGTACCACTAGAAGTCATTAATGTGTCTGGAAGAGCATAAAATGCTCTAAACGCAACACTAAATCCATCAATAAGAACTATCACCAATCCAGTCTAAACTTAAAAAATAAATTCACTTATTTTTGTAGATATCAAATATAATCTTTAAATAGGCCCGGATGGCGGAATTGGCAGACGCGCTGGACTCAAAATCCAGTATCTTCGGATGTGGGGGTTCGACTCCCCCTCCGGGTACATTTTAAAAACTAAAATATTCAATGGTTAATAATGTAGTGTGAAGAAAATACCAATATTTAGTGTCATAGTTTTTATAATTTTGAGCATTTCATATATCGTTTATCAAAATTTATCTAGTGAATCATACGGAAGCGAATTTGTTAAACAAATAAGAATTGCAGATGCAGAAAATACTCTTCAAAATATATCAGATAACTCCGTAGTAAATATTGGTAAAAATATATGCCTATCATCTTCTAAATGGAGTAACGTAGACATTTCAGAAAATCTTATAAGGGTAGAGTTGCTAAATAACCAAATTGAAGTTCGGGAAGACAACAGGATAATTCCAATTCTTAGATTTCAATCTGTATACGAATTATGTCCGGAAAATATTCCATACCTTGAAAAGATTTTCACAGTAAATGAATAGAAAAATAATTCAAAGATTACCCCAGTGTTTTTTTGGATTATTCTTATGTGGTTTTGGACTAGCTTTTACAATTGAAGCAAAACTTGGACTTAATCCTTGGGATGTGTTTCATGATGGCTTCAGCAAACTAATTAATGTACGGATTGGATTTGCAGGGGTCATAACAGGTTTTATAGTTTTACTTGGCTGGATCCCACTAAAACAAAAACCTTTTTTAGGAACAATTTTAAATATTCTAACAATTGGTAATGTTCTTGATCTAACTATGTACTTTATTCCAACCCCTGAATCAATAATCATGAGACACGGATATTTGTACTTTGGAACAGTTCTTTTTGCAATGGGTGTAGGCATATATATTGGGTCAGGTCTAGGGCCTGGACCTCGAGATGGAATTATGACTGGTATTGCAAAAAGAGGTCCAAGTGTCAGGGTGACTAGGATAGCTATAGACTTTACAGCCTTTGTAAGTGGAGTATTACTTGGAGGATCGTATGGATATGGAACAATTTTCATGGTTATTATCGTTGGACCAATTGTACAATTTTCGCTTAAAAGATATGATAAAGGAGCTATTTTTTCTTTAAAGTAACTCTTGTCTGTAAATTAACCTCGGCATTATTTTTTTTAATTAAACGATTTTCGAAATATATCATCCTAGATATTGAAGAAACTATTTCAAATTTATTTGATTTTTTTGGTGAAACAATATCTTTTACAAAATACCATTCATTATTTATTGAATCTAGAACATACTCATCAACTTTTTTTATCTGATTTTTATTTTTAAATTTAATTTTACATTTTTGCGAACACAACAAATAGGTATCTGAACGATTTATATTTAATATTCTTCCACAATATTGACAACGTAGCATTTATTAAATCTTAGACATTTCTTGTATACCCTTCTCATTAGTAATAAGAACTCTTCTAGGATTACCACGATATTTTATTCTTGATGCTTGTTCTTGCCCTAAAAAACAACCCTTTTCAAAATCAACAAAATAATCCAACCATTTTGTTTCATTAGGAAGAAGGCCCTCATTTATAATTGTTCTTGATGGTATCTCATTGATAATTTCATAATTTTCCCATGAAACTCCATCTTCAGATATTTCATCAACTATTTTAATTTCACCAGTTAAAATATTTGCAATCAATGAGTGATTGATTGTTGTTATTAAAAACTCACACTCAACTCGTATTGCATATTTCATTAAACTGTTTAATATTTTTTGAAGTTCGTTACTTTCTTGATAAATCAAGATTTCTTTATTCATTATGTGAGTAAAAAACCAATGATTTATCTTGCCGTCAGGTCTAAGTAAATATGAGGGCTTCAATTTTTCATTATCTAAGTTGTTAGATATTAAAGAATCAACAAATGACAACGCATCATTCCCTTTTATCTTTAAACATTTTTGGATATTCAACATATTTGACATATCTAAATTGTACTCAGCCACTCAAGATTTAGAAGAACGAACAATTCCTGAAAAAATGATGCTAAAACATACATTCTGTCTGTAAAAATAAGTACCCCAATAGCAATTAATGTGGATCCTGAAAGCAAAGATGAATACTTTTGGAATAAAGTAAATATCTTTGATTTTAAATTTATCTTGGAAGAAAAAATAGGCATCAATATAAATGGGATTGCTAATCCTATTGAGTAGAAAACCAACAAGGTTACTCCTTCTCTAATTGTACTTGTACTTGATGAAAGAGTTAGAAGTGCACCGAGTACAGGCCCAATACAAGGAGTAAATCCAAAACCAAAAGTAAGACCTAATATAAAATTTCTGAAAAGATTAAAATTCCTTACATCAATAAAATTTGAACTATAAAAATACTTTTTATTGAGATTTGGGAACAATAAAATTAAACCAAACAATACAATAATTATTCCACTAGCCCTAGATAAAGATTCAGAATTTCTACTAAAAAAAGAGCCTATATTTGTTGCAATAGCAGCCAAGGATATAAATACTATTGAGAACCCTAGACTAAATTGTATTGACCCAAATAATCTTACTTTGATGTCCTTTTCTGATTCAGAAAAAATTGCAAGATAACCAGGCACTAATGGTAAAACACAGGGTGATATGAAAGATAGAATTCCAAACAAAAAAGCTATAAAGAAATTTACTTCCATTTATTTCATATCCTTACGACCATACTTACTACATATTGGGCACAAATCTCTTATATGTGAAATAGCAGGACAATATTCTCTTCCAAAAAAAATAATTTGAAGGTGTAATTTATTCCATGATTTTTCAGGAAAAAGTCTTTTTAGGTCTTTTTCTGTTTGCTCAACACTTTTCCTATTAGATAAACCCCATCTCCATGCCAATCGATGAATATGAGTATCAACTGGAAACGTTTGAACACCAAAAGCTTGACCCATTACGACCGAGGCACTTTTATGACCAATACCAGGTAATGACTCAAGATCTTCAAAATTTTTTGGAACTTTTGAATTATATTTTTTTACAAGAATCTTTGATAAATTTGATATTGCCTTTGATTTTTGTGGTGATAGACCGCAAGGTTTAACAATTCTTCTAATAGTGCGAACATCAATTTTTGACATGTCTTTTGGATTGTCTGCAAGACTGAATAATTCTGGCGTTACTTCATTTACTTTTTTATCAGTGCATCTTGCAGATAGTAAAACTGAAACTAATAATGTGTAAGGATCTTTGTGATTTAGAGGTTTTGAGGGATCTGGATAGAGATCATCTAAAATCTTATGAATTTTTTTTACCTTATCTTGTTTTTTCATATCATTATTTTATACAAGATATTAATGTTCACTTATTCAGATGATTTTAAAAGATAAAAAACGTGCAATTGTTGCTCTTGTTACATCAGCTTTACTTTTTGGTTCAACTTTTGCAGTTGTAAAAGATCTAATATCAGATATAACACCAGTAAATATTGTTTTTTTAAGATATCTTTTAGCTGCACTACTTTTTTTAATTACTGGTGGTATACCTGAAAAAGAATATCTAAAACCTGGTTTGTTGATGGGTTTGTTCTTGTGGGTTGGTTATATCACACAAACGATAGGCCTTGAAACAACTTCGACAATAAATTCAGGAGTAGTAACTGGATTTTATATTGTATTAACTCCAATATTTTCCAAGTATATAAACAAAAACTTAATCCAAAAAAGGAACATTATAGGATCAATCGCAGGATTTGCTGGCATTTTGTTGATAGCACTGAATGATCTCGATCAATTATTTGGAAATCTATTCACATTAATTTGTGCTACTGCATATGCGTTACACATAGTTATGGTCGAAAAATATGTAAAAGATTTAAATATTTCAAAATTAATGTTTGTGCAATCAGCCGTTGGAAGTATTTTGTGTATTCCTTTTATAAATTATGAGAATTTAAATATAAGTTACAAATTCTTTGTACCAATCTTTTTTCTGGGATTTGTTGTAAATTTTTGTGCTTTTTACCTACAGCTATATGGTCAAAAATTTATAAATGCTTCAACAGCATCACTCCTGTTCGGTTTAGAGGGAGTATTTGCACTACTGATAGGTGTATTTTTTGTTGGAGAAGTATTAAATTTATTAAATTGGGCAGGAGTAGTTTTAATGTTAGTGGCGATATTTTATGTTGTTAAAGAATAGTTTCCTCTTTATTAATACTGTTTAGATATTTCATAATTATTCTTAAAACAGCTACAAGAAAGAAAAAAGTAATTATTAAAATGATTAAGATTCTGGGTCCCTCTATGAATGGTATTTCACATGCAATTAGGTCATTACATAAACCAAATCCGTCTCCACCATTTGATAAATTAAAAATAATCAATAAAGGGTAAGCGAGAATTACAACTAGTGAAACTAAAATTAAAAAAACTACTAATCTTAATAAAAACATTATGAAATTATTTTAATATATATCTTGAAATGAAAGTAAAACTTATAAGCTATTCTAAACCGACTGATTCTATTAGTAATGATGGTATTGATAATGCACAGGAATTAGTTGCATTTTGTGCAAGAGTTTCCAATCCTTCGAACCAATTAAATACTGAAACTAGTGAAAAATTAATTAACTATCTTATTAAAAATGCTCACTGGTCTCCTCTTGAAATGGTTAGTGCATGTTTAGAAATTGAAACTACAAGAGATATTGCTAGACAAATTCTTAGACATAGATCTTTTAGTTTTCAAGAATTTAGTCAGCGATACGCAAACCCAGTAGAGGACTTAGAATTTGTCATTCGAGAGGCTAGATTGCAAGACCCAAAAAATAGACAAAACTCTATTAGTACAGATAATGAAAAAATTATTGAAGAATGGGAACAAATGCAGTCTAAAGTTATAGACAAAGCAACAGAAGTTTATAATTGGGCTATTGAAAATGGTATAGCTAAAGAACAAGCTAGATCTGTATTACCTGAAGGAAACACTGTTAGTAGAATTTATATGAATGGAACTTTAAGAAGTTGGATACATTATATTCAACTTAGGGAAGAAAATGGAACCCAGAAAGAACATATGGAGATAGCAAAAGCATGTGCAGAAGTTATCAACAAAATTTTTCCTATGGGAAAGAATTTATCTTAATTATCAAGCTTATATTTAAAAATTAAAAATTCATCAGTAACTTCAAACATTGAGTCTGAAATTATCATGTAATCTTGAAAGTCAAGTTCAGCTTGTTTCATGAACAACATTCTTTCATCACCTCCAACAGGTGGCATTGGTCTGTCTTTCACAGCTTCGGCTCTTTCTTTAAATCTTTTTTTAAATTCTTCTACATTAAAGGACATAAGTAAATATTAGTTAATTTGTAAGTAAAGTATTAATCTCGTTTTTGAGTTGTTGAGTTTTTTTAATTTTTATTGATTTTAGTTCAAGAAGTTTTACACCCTCTGAAGAATTTACTTCTAGTTCAACTTTTGAATTTCCAGGATATTTTTGCAATAACTCTTTTAACATTATTAAATTTTGCCTATCTAGAGTCTCCTCCTCGACGGTTATTCTCATTGGAGTTGTATCCATATCGTTTAACATTTTTGACGGTTCTATTGTTATAAGGTCTCTAGCTCTAATTATATTCTCAGCTCCTCCAACAAAGCTTCCAGTTACTTTTACATAATTTTCCCCATCAACATCATTATTAAATTTATCTACAAGTTTATTAAAAAGTAACACGCCCACTGTTCCAGTTGTATCTTGCACATCAAATTGAATCCACGGATTGCCCTTTCTAGAAACTCTTTTTTGTACATTAGAAAATAAACCAGATATCACAACACTTATCTCTTCTTCATCTTCTGAACTTACTAATTCGATAATTGAATGTGATGATTCTGACCTCAAAACATCTCCATATCCCTCCAAAGGATCTTCGCTTACAAAGAATCCCAACATCTCTCTTTCTCGATTCAAATATTCTTTTTTATCCCACTCAACATCTTGAATAATTGTTTTATTGATTCCATTATCGTCAAATTCAAATAACGAACCCTGAGCACTATTTTTGCTCGATTTTAATTCTTTAGCATCTTCAATTAGATCTATAATTTTCTCGTAGATACCTTTTCTTGGAAATCCAAATTTGTCAAAAGCACCACCCTGTACAAGTGCTTCTATTCCTCTTTTATTTAATGATCTTGAGTCCATTCTTGTCAAGAAATCTTGAATACTTTCATAATCTGAATTTTTTCTTTCTATGATTATTTTTTGCGCAGTTAAATCCCCAACATTGCGAATAGCGGATAAGCCAAACAAGATTTCACCATTATTTACTGAAAAATCTTCGGAGCTTAAATTTATATCTGGTGTATTGACCTTAACGCCCATTTCTCTTGCCTCAGATAGAAAGATAGCAGTTCTATCTTTATCTCTTTTTACAGCTGTTAAACATGCAGACAAATATTCAGCTGGATAATTAGATTTCAAAAAAGCAGTTTGATATGCCAACAATGCATATGGGACTGAATGACTTTTATTGAACCCATAACCGGCAAAATATGCAATCTGATCAAAAAGTTCAATTGCAAATTGCTCTGAATAACCATTCTTTAATGCTCCATCAGTAAATTTATTTCTTTGTTGTTCCATAACTTTTGGGATTTTCTTACCCATGGCTTTTCTTAGATCATCTGCTTCATCTAACTCAAATCCAGATATTCTTTGAGCTATTTGCATAACTTGTTCTTGATATAAAATTACACCATATGTTTCTTCTAAAATTACTTTCAAGTCATTATGAAGATATTCAATTTCCTTTCTGCCCGTAGCTCTCTCTGCGAATTCAGTGTGCATACCTGCCCCTAAAGGTCCAGGTCTAATCAAAGCAACTAAAGCAACAAGATCCTCGAATCTTTTAGGTTTTAAGTTTCTTGAAACTGATTGAGCTACTCGGCTTTCAAGCTGAAAAACGCCTGTCATTTTACCCTCAGCAAATAATTCATAAGTGGCTTTGTCTTTAAGATCAATCTCATCAATGTTTAAAGAATTGTCATTAATTAGCTCTAAAGCACGATCAATAATTGAAAGATTCCTGAGTCCAAGAAAATCCATTTTCAACAAACCAAGCTGTTCTACAGTATGCATTTCATATTGTGTAACTAGTTCTGCTCCATCTCCTTTTTGTTGAATAGGTAAAAATTTAGTTAACTTATCAGGAGATATTACAACTGCAGCTGCGTGAATACCATCTTGCCTCCTTAAGCCCTCCAGCCCACGGGCAATATCAATTATTTTTTTAACTTCTGTGTTTTCTTTATATTGTTTTCTTAACTCTGAAGACGCTGAATAAAATTCTTTGCTATAACCACTTTGTGATATATCATCTTTATCAAGACACTCTCCCAAAGTTGCCGAAATGCCTAGGATCATTGGTGGCATCAATTTAGCAACCTTGTCACCTGATGAGAATGGAAGTCCCAATACTCTAGCTGAATCTCTTATTGCTTGTTTGGCTTTTATAGTTGCAAATGTAACAATATGTGCAACTCTATCATTACCATATTTGTCAGAAACATAATCTATAACATCATTCCTATAACGTTCATCAAAATCCATATCTATATCAGGTAACTCTTTTCTTCCCTTGTTAAGAAAACGTTCAAACAGAAGACCATACTTTAATGGTTCAATACCAGTTATACCAAGGCAGTAAGATACTATAGATCCTGCAGCTGAGCCTCTTCCTGCACCTGTCCTTATTCCTTTTGATTTTGCATAATTGATTAAATCTCCAACAATCAAAAAATAAGATGCAAAACCCATTGTATTTATTACCTCGAGTTCATAATTAATTCTTTTTTCAAGTTCATCATTTAAATCACCATATAAAATTTTTGCTCCCTCAAAAACTTTATCCTTTAAGAATTCATCTGCATTTTGGGATTTATCTTCAATTGGAAAATCGGGTAAGTAGTATGCATCCTTTTTAAATTCGTAATGGACTCTATCAAGTATTTTTAATGTGTTGTTACATGCGTCTGGAAAATCGTTATTTGGAAACAATTTTCTCATGTCCTCAGAAGATTTTATAAAATAGCCACTGCCATCAAATTTAAATCTACTCTCATCATCTATAGTTGCATTTGTTTGAACACATAGCAAGGCATCGTGAGCAGATGCATCGCTATCGTAGACGTAATGTGAATCATTTGTTGCAACTAATGGTGCTGATATTGCACGAGATATCTTTAATAAATCAGGAAGGATTTCTTCTTGTTGCTGTATACCATGCTTCATAATTTCAATGTAAAAGTTTTCTTTGCCGAATAAATTTTGATAGAAGTCTGCTTTTTCTAAAGCACGATCAAAACTTCTTTCTTGACCTTGGTTACCTTCTTCCCTTGAGGCATCAGGAGCTAGTAATTGAGCAATCTCTCCACCTAGACAACCTGACAATGCAATGATTCCGTTACTGTGTTCTTTTAAAAGGTCATAGTCAACTCTTGGTTTATAGTAGTAACCTTGTGTGTAAGCCTTGCTGGCTATTTCAACAAGATTCCAATAACCTTCTGTATTTTCAGCTAGAAGGGTTAAATGAAATCTTTTATTTTTATCTCTATCGGGTTTTTCAAATCTACTACCTTCAATCACATAAGCTTCGTAACCAATAATGGGTTTAAGTTCTTTTTTTATTGAAGAATTATAGAACTCAAGTGCTCCATATAAGTTACCATGATCTGTAATAGCTGCCCCAGGTTGACCAAGTTCTACAATGCGATTTAAAAAAGAATCAATTTTTGCAGCACCATCGAGCATTGAATATTCTGTATGTGCATGAAGGTGAACAAATGAATTTTCCATAAATTTATTTTAAATGATTTAGATTAATTAAACATTTATGAGAGCATTAAAAAAATCTGGTTCGTTAGCTTCAAACTCATAATCATTACTTTTATGATTAAATTTAAGTTTTTTCGACATTAAGCATATATGATCTTTATTTAGAGATTCAATTTTTTTTGCACTATATAAAACATCATTTAAGATCGGATTGCCTAAATACTCCATTTGCGATCTAATTTGATGATTTCTTCCAGTTATTAATTGAATCTTTAACTTGGTGCAGCTTTCATACTCGTCTATAACCTCAAAGTGAGATGTGGAAATTTTTCCTTCATTGCTAACAGCTCGTTTAATCTTATTTTTTTTTGATTTTGATAATGGTAGCTGTATAACACCAGATTGTGTTTTTAAATGACCTTCGACTAAACATGAATATTCTTTATAGACTTTTCTTTCTTTGAATAAGGATTGTAAATAAGTAAATGTTTCAAGGTTTAAAGCAGTAACTATGAGTCCAGAAGTTACTCTATCTAATCTATGAACGATTCCTTCTCTTTTTTCAACCCCCCATTCAGCTATTGAAGGTTCCATCTCTAATAATTTATCACGTACAGAGATTTCTGAATTTGAATTTACTGGATGAGTTAAAACACCATTTGGTTTGTTAAAAACAACAAAATCTTCATTTTTAAAAATAATTTCAATCACTAGAGCTAATTAGTTCCGATAAGATCAACAAAAATATTCCGATACTAATAAATGTATCAGCAAGATTAAATGATGGAATAAATAATAATTCAATAAAATCTGTAACTTTACCATCATTTCCATTAATAAGATTCACAAATCTTTCACCTAAGTTCCCAAGGGCTCCCCCTAAAACTAATATAAAGGCATATTCTTCAATTTTTTTATCAAATTCATTTTTAAATTGAAAAATTAACCAAATTAGAACTACCGAAGACACAATAAAAGTAAATGGAGCTTGATCTTTTAAAAACCCAAAAGCAATCCCAGTGTTGTAATTCAGATCAATTTCTAAAACATTTTCGATAATTACTAAATCTTCAAAATTATTTGAGCGAATATATGACTTTAGTAAATTATCTAAGATACCCAGACATAATGAGATAATTAAAGGTTTTCTGTTGAGATTAAGAATCAAGTAATTCAGCACACTCTTTGCGTAAGGTTGCGTAAGGCAGGGCCTCAAGTCTTGCTACTGGAATAGGTTCGCCACAGTTTTCACAGTTACCATACTTTTTCTTTTTAATAAGTACAAGAGCATGTTCAACTTGGTTTAGTAAATGTTTGGTATTTTCATCAAGTGTAAGTTCTTTCTCAAGCTCGAAAGCCATAGATCCACCATCTGCAGATGTTGGGTCAGGACTTCTTTCAGCAGACGCCTCAGATAGTCTTACTTTTTCTCTTTCCTCTTGATGTTGTTCTAACATAGACAAAAGTTGCTCTCGTTCAGCTTCAAGTCTTTTTTTAAACTTATTTATCGTATTTTGTGAAAGTTTTCTAGCCATATTTTTTTTTATTGTTGAATGTATATTAGTAAAATTTCGATTAAAAAAAAGATATTTTAAAAATTTTGAAAAAATAAGTCTTTTATTGAATAATCATTAAAATTCTAAGGATATGTTCAAAAGAATTGACAATAACATTGATTTTGCAGAAAACGAAAACAAAATTTCAGATTATTGGAGTGAAATAAATGCGTTTGAAAAATCTTTAGATATACGAAAAGATTCAAAAATTTTTAGATTTTACGATGGACCACCGTTTCCAACAGGTAGTCCTCATTATGGAAATTTACTTGCAGGAGTAATCAAAGACATTGTCCCAAGATATTGGACTATGAGAGGGTTCTTTGTTGAAAGGCGGTTTGGCTGGGATGTCCACGGACTTCCAATTGAAATGGAAGTACAAAAAGAACTTGGTTTGGAAGATCCACAAGATATTGATGATTACGGAATTGATAAATTCAATGAAGCCTGTAGATCTCAAGTCCAAACTAATACTGAAAACTGGGAAAAGATTACAAGAAAGATTGGTAGATGGGTTGATTTTGAGAATGATTATAAAACAATGGACGTTGGGTTCATGGAAAGTGTTTGGTGGGTATTCAAAGAGCTTTATGATAAAGGTTTAATTTATAAAGATTATAAAGTCCTTCCTTATTCATGGGCTGCAGCTACACCTCTATCTAATTTTGAAGCAAATATGGACTATAGAGATGTTGAAGATCCTTCAATTTTCTTTCAGTTAGAAGCAAGAAATGACTTTAACGATATTAAAAAAGGCGACTATTTTCTTGTATGGACGACAACCCCTTGGTGTATACCCGCAAATTTGGCAATTGCAGTTGGAAGAGATATTAATTATTCAAGAGTGAAAATTGATAGTCGGTATTACTGGATTGCTACTGAAAGATTGCATGAACTAGACAATTATGATTATTCCATCCAAGGTTCATGTGATGGTGAAAATATGATTGGAGGTGAATACATTCCAGCATATTCTGAATTTGAAAAAGAGAACATAGGGAAAGCTTTTAAATTAATCCATAGTGATGATACAAATACTGGATCAGGTTCTGGTTTGGTGTCTCAAGCTCCTTCTTATGGCGAAAGTGATTTTTATTGTTTAAAAAATGCAGGAATTACCGTAATAGTTGATCCAGTCACATTGGCTGGTAAATTTGATCAATCTGTTGTAGGTCTTGAGGATTTAAATGTAAAAGATGCTGACAATGTAATTATCAAACAATTGGATGAAAGGGGCTTACTTTTTAGTTCAAAAAGAGAAATGCATTCCTATCCTTTTTGTTGGAGAACAGGCACCCCATTAATTTATAAAGCTATACCTACATGGTTTGTAAATGTTGAAAAAATTAGTGATCGAATGGTCGAACTTAATGCTCAAACTCATTGGGTCCCTGGATTTATAGGTGAGAAAAGGTTCTCTAACTGGTTAGCTGATGCAAGAGACTGGGCTATTAGTAGAAATAGATACTGGGGAAGCTGTATTCCAATTTGGATAAATGATGATGATCCTGATGACATAATCTGTATTGGCTCCATAGAACAACTTAAAGAACTTTCAGGAGTAGAGGTAGATGACTTACATAAACATTTTTTAGATGAAATAAAAATTAAAATAGATGGTAAAACATACACAAGAACCCCTGAAGTGCTTGATTGTTGGTTCGAATCTGGTTCAATGCCCTACGGCCAGCAACATTATCCTTTTGAAAATTCAGAAAATTTTATGGAAGGTTTTCCCGCTGACTTTATTGCCGAGGGATTAGATCAAACAAGAGGTTGGTTCTATACATTAACTGTTCTAGCAGTATCACTTTTCGATTCTGTTGCTTTTAAAAATTGTATTACTACTGGAATGATTCTTGCAGAAGATGGTAGAAAAATGAGTAAAAGTCTTAAGAATTATCCTGATCCGGAAGATTTGTTAGATAAGTACGGTGGTGATAGCTTAAGAGCTTATTTAATAAATTCGCCAGTCGTTAGAGGGGAACCTCTTAAATTTTCAGAAGAAGGTGTAAAGTTAGTCACTAGAAATGTAATCTTACCTTTGTGGAATAGCTTTTCTTTTTTCTCAAATTATGCAAATGCAGACAATATAACAATTGAAGAATTAAATAAGGCTGATCCAATAGAAAATAGAGCTCTAATGGATCAATGGATAATTTCTAGCCTTCAATCACTGATAAAAACTGTTAATGAGAAAATGGAAAATTATTATCTTTATGAAGTAATACCTCCACTTATAGGCTTTATCGATGAACTCACTAATTGGTATGTTCGAACAAACCGAAAACGATTTTGGAAGGAAAAAGATGTTGATGATATTGATAAATTAAATGCTTTTAAAACTTTACATGAAGTTCTTTTTGAATTCTCTAAAACAATGGCACCTGTTCTACCATTTATTTGTGAAGAAATATACCAAGGACTTACACAAAAACAAAAATCAAGCATTCATCTTGAAGATTATCCTGAAGCAAATGATCAAATAATAAATAAAAAATTGGAAGAACAGATAGTTATTGCCAAAAAAATTATCAAAACAGGAAGAAATATAAGATTGAAATTAAATCTTCCTCATAAGCAACCATTAGAAAAAATCTCAATTATAACTAACAATGCTGAATTAGTTACAGATATTGAAAGTGTAAAAGAAATAATATTGGATGAACTTAATTTAAAAAACATAGACTACCTGAATAAAGTTGATGATTGGTATAGATATGAATGTAAACCAGATTTTTCAAAACTAGGTCCAAAATTAGGTAGTGAAATTACAAATTTTTCTGATTTTTTAAATGAGCTTAAACAAAATGAAATTAAAGAAATAATTGCAAACAATAGTGTGTCTTATAAACAAAATAAAATTTCTTTTAATGATTTAGACATGAGACTTGTAAAACTTGAGGAGAGCGAAAGCCATGAAATAATTGATGAATTTAGTATTAATCTTGATATTAAAATATCAGATGAATTATTTTACGAGAGAATATCCAGAGAGATTGTCTCGATTGTACAAAATCAAAGAAAAGATTTGAAGTTTGACATAACTGATCGAATAAAGCTTAATATTTTTACTGATGACGAAAAAGCGAAAGCAAGTTTTAAACTTTTTAATGATTATATAGCAAAGGAAACTCTTGCAACTGAGATTAACTTAGTTGAGAAAAAGGCATCAAACGTACTTCTTGATTTTAAATTAGATACAGTTATTGAAAAGATCTAGCAAACAAATCTAAGAATGATTGGCTGAAGAAAGTTAATTCCCAATATAAGAACAATTGGTGATAAGTCAATACCTGCCATCCCAATTCTAAGCGGGCCTATCCTGCTTCTGATTGGTTCTAACAATCTTCCGTAAAAACGGTCTAAAATCATTTTTAATTGTCCAATTGGATGATCATCTGAAACTTGTATCCAGCTTAAGATGATCCATAAAAACAAGGAATAGCTTAAAAGCCTAAATCCTAGTAAAAATAAACTACACATTTATTTTATATAGTCCAAGGGTTTGCAATCTCTCTCGTTCAGTAGATGGAAGTGACATATTTGAGGGAATAACTAAATAGACGCCATCCTTATGAATAATTCTCATTTTTGAGTCACTGATAAAAGCAATTCCTGTAATAAAATCAACAATTCTTTGTCTAATGCCTTGATCACTAATATCTCTTATATCTACAGCAACAATATATCCTTCTTTTATGGGTGGCCCAATAAGATGACTGTCATTAAAAGACCTTAAAACTTTAATTTCAACTTCATCTTTTGGTTGGTGTATTTTTAAATCACCCGTGTAATCTTCATTTTCAAATCTATTTTCAGATGAAGGACGCACCGTTCGAGTATTTTCCGGTACCGGATCCTCAACATATTCTGGCTGTTTTAAACCTATTGAAATTAAGAATTTTTCTAACATTAATTAAAAATTTTACTACCTATCCGTATTATTGTAGCACCATAATCAAGGGCTATTTTATAGTCGCCAGACATACCCATTGATAATTCTCCTTTATAATTATTAAAATCTTTTTTAAGCTTCTCATTAATTTTCGACATCTTATTGAATGAGCTTTTAGGATCAGCATCAAAACTTGGTATACACATAATTCCAACAGGAAAAAAATTTAAACCTTCAAATTTATCAAAAAATTCATCGACTTCATTTGTTTGAATACCACTTTTATTGGGATCATCATCTATATTAATTTGGACAAAAATATCTTGATTTTTATAGCATTCATTAATTGTTAAAATTTCTTTTGGTCTTTGCAGTGTATGAATAAAGTCACAGCTATTCATTATTTCATGTATTTTTCTTGATTGTAGAGGAGCTATAAAATGAAAGCTTGTTTCTGGTAAAAACCTTTTATGATCTGATAATTCATTTAATCTATTTTCACCAAATTCTCTGAGTCCTTCATTGTAAATTTTTAGAATATCTTCTTCATCCCTACCTTTAATGACAGGAAGAAGTTTACAATTATAATCTCTCACTAATTCCAGAATCTTATATAAATTATTTAAATCCAAACGATACTCCATTGTCTTAAATCAGTATTATCACGACGATATGAGTTAAAAGAATCACTGGCTATAGTGCATATTGAAGAATTTTCAAAGTCGATATTATTTTCAATACAAAATCTCTCAATTTCTCTACTCAAATCAAGATATTTTTTACTTTGTCTCTGAATTGTCGACTCCGGAAATTTCTTAAATAAGTCATCTTTAATTTCATAACAACATTTTTGTGCGTGTGGTCCAATAGATACTTTTAAATTACTTAGATTAAATTTTTTAATTGTCTTAAAAAAAATTTTGTTTTCAACCCCTTTCCAACCAATATGTATAACTCCAACTTTCTTTCCATCAGATATGACTACTGGCATACAATCAGCAGTTTTAACAACAAGTTTTAAGTTTTTAGTTTCAGTTATTAAGGCATCTGCTTCGTATGTGCCTTTTTTATCAATTTCTAAAACTACATCACTGTGTGTTTGATTCATGTCTGCGAATGAACCAAGTTTCAAATTTTGTTTTGAATTGTGTTTATTTAGAAATTCTACGTTTTTGATTAAATTTGAATTAATCATCCCCTGATGAAATCAGGAAGACTTTCTCCTCCATTTTCATCAAAATCAGAAGATACTCTTCTATTAGGTCTTTGTCCAAATCCAGCAGCAACAACAGTGACTTCAACAGCATCGCCTAAAGAATCATCAACTAAGTGGCCAAATATAATTTCAGCATTATCATCAGCTCTTTCTGTAATAACTCTTGCTGCCTCATTTACTTCTTGCAGTTTCAAGTCCTCGGATCCAGCTATAGTTATCAATACACCTTCAGCTCCATCCATATTAGCTTCTAACAATGGAGATGATATTGCAGCTTGAGCAGCGTTTGGAGCTCTTTGTTCGCCAGTTGAACGTCCAATTCCTAAAACAGCATTACCTGCATCTTTTAATATCGTTTTAACATCTGCAAAGTCAACGTTTATTATTCCAGGATTAGTAATTAAACCTGTAATGCCTCTAACACCGTTTGCTAATATTTCATCAGATTTTAGGTAAGCTTCACTAATTTTTATATCCTTGTCGCTTATCTGCAATAATCTGTCATTCGGAATAACAATGAGTGTGTCGACTACGTCTCTTAAAGCTTGAATACCTTCTTCTGCCTGCACCGACCTTCTTCTGCCTTCAAAGCCAAAAGGTCTTGTGACTACTCCAACAGTTAGTGCACCCATTTCATGGGCAATATTTGCAAGTATAGGTGAAGCACCAGTTCCTGTACCTCCACCTTCACCTGCAGCAATAAAGACCATATCAGACCCTTTGAGAGCCTCATTGATTAATTCCTCAGAGTCGACTGCGGCTTGTCTCCCAACTTCTGGATTAGCACCAGCTCCTAAACCTCTAGTCGATTTTCTTCCAAGATCTAATTTAAGGTCAGCTTTTGAACCAAGTAAACTTTGCGCATCAGTGTTGCATGCTACGAAATCAACACCTTTGATACCCATTTTTATCATTCTATTTACGGCATTAGTTCCCCCGCCGCCAACACCAATAACTTTTATAACTGCTGCATAATTTCTCGGTCTCATATTTAAATTGACTCCTCTTTGTTTGTTATTTGTTCTTGAAACTACCTTTTTTGACTTAGACGCTGTTTTTCTTGCCTTTGGCTTAGTAGCCTTAGCTTTAGGTTTTGATTTAGTTTGTTTTTTATTTGCCATAATTTTTCCTTATAAGGAGATTATCAAATTTATGGATATATACAAAAAGTTTTTTTAATTTTATCTACATCTAAACTTTAGGTTTAGATTAACATTCAAACAAAGTTTCAATATCTTCACCGGAACTTTGAAGGATCGTGACCTTTCCTTTGCAGTCCCCCTTTTCAAGGATGTAACCAACTACGGTTCCTTTCCTTGAGAGATCCACAGCCTTCCCTGCATCAATGATCGTATCTAAGTAATTTATTGTGAGAACATTTCCATCAAAAGTCAAAGAAACTTCTCTAAGGTCAACTTCGTATTTTTCTACCGTTAAGATAAATGAAACAATTTCGCTAAAAAAACCATCAACGATTGGACCGTTCGTAATTGCTAAATGCGCCAGGTCTTTTCCAGAGGTAGCATCAGCAGTGTATAAATTTTTATACAGCACTCTTTGTTCAGGACTAGTATCTCTAAAGTCAGTGTAAACGATAATTTTTTGGTACAAGTTGATATTTATTTTGATAACATTTGGCAATTGCTTTGAAATTTCTAAGTTTTCAACATTAGGATTATCTAGATAAAATTTTTCAAAATTATCATCATCAACAAGCCAAATTGATAAGTTTTCGATCCCTTTAAGCCCTTCATAATTTAGATTTAGTTCATGATCATAATTAATCGTTGAAACTCTGTACTTATAAGAAAAAATTGTAACTAAAAGAGCAAGAATTATTAATACAACAAAAGTAAAAAAAGTAAAAGTTTTAAAAGATTTACTTTCAACTCCACTCAAGAGGTTCATAAATCAAATTCACCGATAAAAATAATTTCTTCTTCTAATTTAATTCCAAATTTATTATCAATTACTTCTTTTACGTGCTGTACAAGTTTATATAGAGCGAGTGATTTAGCTTCTTTTTTTGCAATAAAGAAATTTGCATGCTTTTCACTTACACTTACACCATCTATTTCATAACCTTTGAGGCCAGCTTCATCAATCAACTCCCCTGCTGTATAATCTTTAGTATTTTTAAAAACACTTCCAGCATTATAAATTGCCGGAGGCTGACTTTTTTTTCTTATCTTATTAAAAACTGCAAGATTACTTTTTATTTTACGTATGTCACCTTTTTCAATTTGGAGAGTTGCACTCAATATAATTTTATTATCAAGGTTTTGAGAAGATCGATATGAAAAATTAATATCGTCTTTATTCAATTTAATTATGTTTGATGTATTTAAGTCATAACATTCTATATATTGAACAAGATCTGAAAATTCCCAATCATAAGCTCCAGCATTCATTTTTACAGCACCCCCTACTGTACCTGGAATGCCTATCAAAAATTCTCCATTTGAAAATTCATTTTCTTTAAAGTACCTTGATAGGTCTGGCAAAAATACTGATGCTCCGACTGTAATTTCAGTCTCACTTTTTTCTTCAATTGTTGTAAATTTTGGACAAATGACATTCCCTTGGAATTCTTTATCAGAAAAAGCTACGTTGGAACCTTTTCCTATAATTACGTTCTCTTTTCCAAGTACTATTTTATCTAGATTATTTAGATCTTCTTTGTTTATCAACTCAATAAAATTTTTACAAATACCACCAAACCTATAGGTTGTTATCTTTGATAAATCTACGCTAGTTATTTTCATTTATATACTTTAGTATTTTAGGTCCTAGTAAAGTTATATCACCAGCACCTAAAGTTAAAATTACATCTCCTTCATTTACTTCTTGTGATAGATATTCCGGAACAAACCTTGTTGATTGTAAGTATTTTATATTTTCACCTTCAAAATTTTTACTTGAAATTCCAGGAATAGGATCTTCACCAGCAGGATAAATATCAGTTACAATTGAAAAATCTGATTGAACAAGAGAATCTTTAAATAAATTGAAGTATTCTTTTGTTCTTGAATATCTATGAGGTTGGAAAACTACATACAATTTATTTTTAGTAATCTTTTTTAATGAACTGATTGTTGCATTCATCTCTGTTGGATGGTGCCCATAATCATCATATATTGAAATTCCTTTTGTTATTCCTATAAGCTCAGTTCTTCTTTTAACTCCTGGAAAAGAGAAAATTGCATCTAAAGATTTATTGATGCTAATTCCGTTTTTCATTGCTAATACAATCGCACCAACCATATTTGATCTAAAATGATCTCCTAATATTTGTGAATTAATAATATATTCTTTGTTTTCATATAGAAATTTGTCTGGAGTTAAAAATAAAAAATCAGAATCTTTATTTTTACCATATTTAACTAAATTATTAAAGCCTTCTAGGTCTTGCAAAACTGAGTCATCATAATTAATGACTAAATGATCTTTAACATTATCCATAACTTTAAGAAATGCATTTTTGTAGTTATTAAAGTTTTCAAAAAAATCTAGATGATCACTATCAATATTAAGTACCAAAAGATCTGAAATTAAAATTTTTTCAAATGTATTAAATGCTTCATCAGTCTCTAAAATAATTGGCTGATCTGAATCCCCATAATGCCCACCAATGCCGTTAAAATTTGTGACTCCTCCATAAATGTATGAGACATTTACATTATTGAAATGAAAAATATGCGAAAGCAATGCAGTCGTAGATGTTTTTCCATGCGTACCGGTAATCCCAATTATTTTATTTTCATTTGATAAATTTTGTAAAAATTCTGGGCGTGAAATCACATTTTCTTTATCATGAAATTTTGAAAATTTTTCTGAATCTATAGGTATTGCACTTGAATATATATATAAATTATTTTTATCGTATGGAATATCAAATTCAGAAAATACAACATCAATTCCGTCTTGTTTAAGTAAATTTGTAATATATGATTTTCTCTGATCATAACCAATTACATTTAATCCTTTTTGTTTTAAATATTTACCAATAGAGCTCATTCCTGAACCCCCAATCCCTAAAATATAAATATTTTTATAATCCATTTTTGATTTCCTGAATAATTTTTTTACTTATTGATATATTTGCGCTCTCAATTGTGTTGTTAACTTTGTATTTATTTAACCAATCAGTATTTTCATTATCAATAAGTAAAAGTTCTTTTTCAACGTCAGTGTAATTATTGCATATTATCGCATATTCATTATCTACAAGAAATTTAGCGTTCATCTGCTGATGTGATGATGTAGTTCCTAATTTATATGGTATAAGTATTAGAGGTATATTTAAATATAACGCTTCAAGAATACCTCCTCCAGCTCTTGAAATTTGAATATCAATTTGTTGATAGAAATCATTCATATTATCTACATATTCCAATTGTTCATAATTATTAAAATTTTTTGATTTATCAATATTCGATGGACCAACAATATGTAATATTTTTACTTTAATCAATTTATGATTCTCTAAATATTTGTATATGAAATTATTTATTTCATTGGAGCCTTGGCTTCCTCCTTGCACTCCAATCACAATATTTTCATTAATATCTTTGTTAGATCTTTTAATATTTTTATCAATTACAGGGCCAACAAATTCTACATTTTTTTTATTAACATTTTTTGTATCTGGATATGAAGCAAATACTGTGCTTTTAAAATAAGAAGCAATCTTATTTCCTAAACCAGTATAAATATTCTGTTCTTGAACAAAAAATTTTATTTTCTTTCTCCAGCTAAAGTACGCTGCGATAGGAGCAATGTAGGAGCCAGTAGTAAAAATTATTTTTGTATTTTTAAAATCTATATTTCTATTGATATTCGAGATTGTCTTAAAAATCTTGGTTAGATTAATTAAATATCCTAATTTTCCAATATCGGATCTATATACATCAGTCGTATAGCATTTTACGTCAACTTCTTGTAAAAATTTAAAGCCTCTATTATCTGTAATTATTTCAATTTGATTTTTTGATATTCCACTATTTAATAATTCATCAATTATATTCTTCACTGGAAGTACGTGCCCACCAGTTCCAACACAAAAGAACATAATTTTATTTTGATTCATATTCTTGAATACCCTATTGCAATTCCAGTAAATAGTGCAACCATCGCACTGCTACCATAAGATATGAAAGGTAAAACTATTCCGGTTATTGGTAAAAGTCCTACTGCTCCACCCAAATTTAAAGCTGTTTGAATAAATA
Organism: uncultured Candidatus Actinomarina sp.; assembly: GCA_902533795.1. Taxonomy (GTDB): domain Bacteria; phylum Actinomycetota; class Acidimicrobiia; order Actinomarinales; family Actinomarinaceae; genus Actinomarina. Next base: position 46,323 of record CACAND010000006.1, read on the forward strand.
CCCAAGAACCTAGTCCTACAAATATTAATTTCTTGAATTCACTTTTGGTTGAAATTGCTAAACCATAAAATGAGATAATTAAGAATCCTACTATGATAACGAAAATTAAAAGTCCGACAAAGCCATACTCTTCGCCGATTATAGATGATATAAAATCAGTATGTGAGTTAGGTAGCATTCCCCATCTTGCACGAGACGTTCCAGGTCCTAATCCAAACATTCCACCCGAACTAATTGCGATTCTACTCTGATTCAGCTGAAAACAAGCGCCCAGCAAATCAATACCTAAATCACAATCTCTATCTAGCCAAGTAGTTATTCTTTGAAACCTATAACTTCCAGAAATAGCTAAAAAATAGAGAGGAACAATAGAAAGGGATAATATTCCAACTGGGTATTTAAAATTTATCTTTGAAAATACTATCTGACTTAATAAAATACCGAATATTGTAATTGTTGTTCCATAATCTGGTTGAAGATATATAAAGAAACAACAAATTACTGGTAGAAACATTGCTCTTCGAAGATAGAAAAAATTGTTAAATTTTGCATCTATATTAGTTAATTGGTAGGCGACCCAAAGAATAATTACCGGTTTTGCCAGTTCACTTGGTTGAAAATTAATTATTCCCAGATCTACCCATCTTCTACTACCACCTCTCACAATTCCATAAGTTAAGACAAAAAATAAAGCAGATGTAACAAATACAATAGAAAAATTTATTAATCGGCTGTAGGAATAAAAATTAATTTTTTTACCAATATTAAAAATTAAAATTCCAATTAAGACAGCAGCCATGTGCCTTTTAATAAAATAGAAATTATCATTAAATTGATTTAAACCTTGTACTGATGAAGCGGATATATTTACCAAAATTCCAAAAGTTACCAAAAACCATATACTAAAAAGATTTATTCTTTGAAAAAATGAATATGTAAGATTCATTTTGTATTGTCCTTTAAATTATTAACTATTTTCTTAAAAAATAATCCCCTGTCCTTGTAATCTTTAAAATCAGAAAAACTTGAACCTCCACAAGAAAATAATATTGTCTCAAAGTTTTGATATTCCTCTTCAAGATAAGTTTCCAGACTTAAGATAGAATCTAACTTAACAATTTCACAGTCAGGTACGTCAATATCAATATTCATATTTTTTGGAATAAGTATCTTTTTTATTTCACCAGAAATATTTATTTCATCTTCTGGAATATTTTTTGTTATTCCATGCATGATTAAAAGTGCATTCTTCACTCTGGAAGTAGCTACGGACATGGAGTGAAAGTTGGTAGACTTCGAATCATTAATAAAATTTGTACCTTTAATTGATTCGACAAATTCAAAGCGATGTTCAGAATAAACTTCTTTTTTCAAATATTTGTAACCTTCGTCTAGATTTATATCTAATTTTTCAATTATTTTTATAAAAGCCAGGCACGTATCTATTGGAAAACTCAAATCATCAAAGTCGTAATTTTTCATTAAAAGCTCGTCTTTACCTTTATCAATAGGAATATTTAAAATGTTTTCAAGAGGTTTCTCTGAAAATGTATTAAAACCAGTTACTAAATTTTTGTTTGAATTTAAAAAAGTCAATAGTTTTAATTTTGATTTTTTGTATTCTTCCTCATCTTTGTGCCAGTCAAGGTGATCCGAATGAAAGTTAAGAAATATCCCAAAATCAGCTTTAATATCTGATGCATAATAAAGCTGAAAACTTGATAGTTCTACAATAGCAAAATCTTTATCTTCAAAATTAATGCTCAATGGAGAAACCCCAACGTTTCCACACGCAACAGCATTAATGCCTTTTGAAATCAGAAAATCAGTCAACAAATTTACAAATGTAGTCTTCCCATTTGTTCCAGTAACACCAATAAATTTTCCTTGAAATTCTCTGGAAAATAAATCAATATCTGTAATTATTTTTTTTGTTTCAAAATTCTTAATTAGTTTGTGCTTTGGATTTATACCTGGAGAGATTACAATTTCATCAATTAAATCAATTTGTGAATCGTTAAAAAGCAGTTCTTTTTTAATATCAAAAATAATATTTTCGTTATCATCATAAATTAAATATTCTTTTGATTTAACTTTTAAAAAGTTTTCAACAGCTTTTCCAGTAATGCCATAGCCAAAAATTAATGTTTTCACTTAATTTCCAAACAATACCCAGTCTCCATAAAATAGACCAAGCCCTATTACGATAAATATTCCATTAATAATCCAAAATCTTACAATTATTGTTGTTTCAGCCCATCCACTCATCTCAAAATGATGATGAATTGGTGTCATTTTAAAAATTCTTTTTTTATTTAATTTAAATGAAGAAACTTGGATAATTACAGACAAAGCTTCGAGAATATATAAAAAGCAGAAAAACAAAATTAAGCCATCTGCACCGATTGAAATCAATATAATTGGAAACATTGAACCAATAAAATGAGAACCAACATCTCCCATAATTATTTTTGCAGGATTGGTATTCCACCATAAAAAACCCAGTGCTGAACCAGCTAAAGCAGAAATAAGTATAGATAGATCTAGATCAAGTATTTCATTGTTCATAAAACTTGAATAATATTCTGGATGTCTAAATATCCAGAATGAAATTATTAGGATTCCTCCAAATGAAACTGAGGACGATCCAGCTACTAGCCCATCAAGTCCATCTGTTAAATTTACAGAATTAGTAATTCCAACTATTAAAAAAGTAATGATTATCCATTTAAGAAAACCTACTTCAAAACCAAATCCACTAAAAAAATAAAATGTTGATGAGTATTCAAGGTAGTAAAAATAAAAACTTGTAATAGATGCGACAAGAATTTGCAAAAATATTTTGTTTCTAGCTCTAAGCCCCAAATTTCTATTCTTTCGAACTTTTAATAAATCATCAATTAAACCTACACAAGCCATCAGAGTTCCCAATGAAAGTGATATAAAAATCACAGGATTTATATCTATAAATTCAACTTTAAATCCCGCACCAATCGTCCAAAAATTGATATGTGAAAGGATGTACCCAGAGTAGGTACCAAAAATTATGAACACTCCCCCCATAGTTGGAGTTCCTTTTTTATGATCATGAAAAATAACTTCTTTTTGAATCGGTTGTCCAATATTTCGAGTTTTAAAATAATTAACTCCAATAAAAGTTGAAAGAATTACACAAATAAATGAAATTGCTCCTGCGACAATAATTCCAATCAATTTACATCTCCTAGAAGGTTCGATATATATTCAAAATCATTAAAATTAATTTTTTTATTTTTTATCTCTTGATGCATTTCATGCCCTTTACCTAATACTAATAAAACTGAATTCTCCTTGAGTTGGTTAATGCCATAAGTTATTGCTTCTTTCCTATCAAGGATTACAACAGTTTTTTCTTTATCGCATCCTTCGAGAATATCTTTTGCAATCTTTTCAGGATCTTCATCGCGTGGATTGTCATTTGTAATAATTATTTGATCTGCATTTTTTGTTGCATTGCCCATAAACAAACGCTTTTCTGTGTCTCTATCGCCTCCTGCGCCAAAAACTACAATTACACTTGAGAAATATTGGGTTACAAAATCTACTGTTGATTTGATTGCGTCAGGGGT
>CACAND010000007.1 GCA_902533795.1 uncultured Candidatus Actinomarina sp.
AAGGGCCTTTCAAAATTCAAGATAAAAAAATTACACCTCCTCCTCGTAAAAGATTAGATGAATCGATGGAAGCATTAATTCACCATTTCAAAATCTATACAGAAGGATTTAAAGTTCCACCAGGTCAGGTTTACACAACAGTAGAATCTCCAAGAGGAGAATTAGGTTGTTTTATTGTTTCTGATGGATCACCAAAACCCTACAGAATGCATGTCAGAGGTCCTTCGTTTTGTAATCTCCAGGCTCTACCAGTAGTTATGTCAGACAGCCCGATAGCAGATGCTGTAGCTGCGATAGCATCTCTTGATCCAGTTCTAGGAGATGTTGATCGATGAGTTGGGATAATGAACTGCTTGAAAGAGCTCATAAGATAATTGAATTGTATCCACAAAAAAGATCTGCACTTGGTCCACTGTTATATTTGGCCCAAGAAAAAGATGGATTTATTTCTGATGATTCTATTGTTGAAATAAGTAATCTCGTTGACATAACGGAGGTTCAAGTAAAATCTGTCTCTTCTTTTTATTCAATGTATAAAGAGGAGCAAACAGGAACTTATTTATTAAGTGTGTGTAAATCAATATCTTGTGAAATTAATGATTCTAGAAGTGTTATCAACTCCGTAAAAGAATTCACTGGATTAGAAAATTACGAAACAGATCAAGATAAGCTATTTACTTTCGAAGAAGTCGAATGCATTGGAGCTTGTGGAGGAGCTCCTGCTGTACAAGTGAATTATGAAACGGTAGAGGGATTAACGCCTGAAAAAACAATTGAAATGTGTGAGTGGTTAAAAAATGACAAACCAGAAATAATTGTTGCTGATCAATTACAGAATAAATTCGGAGGTACAAAATCTTTTGACTGGGCAATTGAAGACAATACCGGATCAGCTTATACAGTGCCAGGTTTTCAAAATATTGGAACGGCAAAAGAGAAGGATAATTAATGAAAGAAACTTTATTACTTACCAAACACATGCGCGATTTTCCTGAGAACAGTCACAATATTGATGTTTATGAAAAAAATAATGGCTACAGCGCTCTAAAAAAAGTCTTAAAAGAAGACAATCCAGAAAATGTAATTAACGAAATTAAAGATTCAAACATAAGAGGTAGAGGAGGAGCAGGTTTTCCTACAGGGGTAAAATGGGGCTTTTTAGCCGAGGATGAAGACAGGTATTTAGTAATTAATGGTGATGAATCTGAGCCGGGTACATTTAAAGATAGGATTTTATTGGAAAGAGATCCACACCAATTAATTGAAGGTGTAATAATTACATGTTTTGCCTCAAATATTAAAAAAGCATTCATTTATATTCGTGGTGAATATGCAAAACCGGCAAGAAGAGTACAAGAAGCTGTCGAGCAAGCTTATGAGAAAGGATATCTGGGCGATAACATACTTGGAACCAATTTATCACTTGATATTGTAGTTCACCTAGGGGCTGGAGCATATATATGCGGAGAAGAAACTGCTCTTCTTAACTCACTTGAAGGAAAGAGAGGAGAACCGAGACTAAAACCACCTTACTTTCCTGCTGTGATGGGATTATATAACAAACCAACTTTGGTTAATAATGTTGAAACAATATCTTCAGTTCCATGGATCATAAATAATTCAGGAAAAGAGTATGCAAAGCTTGGAGTAGAGGGTTCAACAGGAACAAGAATCTTTAGTCTTTCAGGACACGTTAGAACCCCAGGAAATTTTGAAATAGAAATGGGAAAAAGTTTTGGAGAGTTTGTTGATACTTTTGGTAATGGAATTAAAGATGACAAAAAAGTAAAAGCATATATTCCTGGAGGTGCTTCAGCGCCATGGTTTACCGGAGATCAACTCGATATAAAAATGACAATAGACGATGTTGCTAATGCTGGATCTATGCTGGGTTCAGGCGCAGTTGTTGTAATGGACGAGGATACTAATTTAGTCTACGCAGCGAAAAGCATAGTAAGTTTTTTTGCTCATGAATCTTGTGGTCAATGTACTCCTTGTAGAGAGGGAACTACTTGGTTAGAAATGATACTGGAGCGAATAGCAAGCGGAAGAGGAAGGCTCTCAGACATAAGCTTGTTGGTAGATGTTTGTGATAATATTTCACCAGGTTTGTCATGGCCACCTAAAATGACAACAATTTGTCCTTTAGGTCCATCTGCTGTATCTCCGATAACATCTTTGTTAGATAATTTTTCAGATGAATTAATGAAGATGTTGCCAACAAAAATTCCTATTGCTCAATGAGTGATCAAATTAACATAAATGTTAATGGTTCAGAAATCAGAACAGATTCTGATCAGCTAATCATTGAAGCTTGTGAAGATTCTGGCATTCATATTCCAAGATTTTGCTGGCACAAACGCATGGATCCAGTTGGCATGTGCCGCATGTGCTTAGTTGAAATTGAAACCCCACGTGGAAAAGCACTAGTCCCCTCATGCACTACTAAAGTTTCAGAAGATTTAATTGTAGATACTGAATCAGAAGTAGTAAAAAAAGCACAAGAAGGTGTTTTAGAATTTTTATTAATAAACCATCCTTTGGATTGTCCTGTATGCGATAAGGCGGGAGAGTGCCCTTTGCAAGACCAAACTATGGCTTATGGACCTGGTGAGTCTCGATTTGTTGAAGATAAAAGACATTTTGAAAAACCTATACCAATTTCAGAAATAATTCTTCTTGATAGAGAAAGATGTATTTTGTGTGCACGTTGTACCAGATTTTCTGATGAAATATCTGGTGATCCGTTGATTGAATTTATTCAAAGAGGTAACAAAACTCAAGTCAACACATTTCCAGATGAACCCTTTAGATCATACTTTTCAGGCAACACGGTGCAAATCTGTCCTGTTGGAGCATTGACTTCTACCTCATATAGATTTAAAGCAAGACCATGGGATCTTAAAAAAGTCTCATCTACCTCTAATTGTTCTTCAATGGGATGCTCAGTTGAATTAAATGTATCCCAAAACAAAATGCTACGAATTTTAGGTGAAGATAATGAATTCACAAATCAGGGTTGGTTATCAGATAAAGGCAGGTACAACTTTGAATATTTACATTCAGAAAACAGAATTTTAAAACCTGTACTTAATAACGATTCAACAAATGAAATAAGCATAAATGAATCAATGGAATTAATCAGTAATGAAATATCTGCTGATGACAATTCAAATATCAGCTTTATAGTTGGACACAACAGTACTAACGAGGAATATTATGCACTAAATAATTTTGTAGAAAATTTAAATAAAGTTAACAAAGATCAAAACATGAATGTCTATTTAAGTGATGATTACTTATATGAAGGATTTTTTCAGAACAATGATTTATTGGGGAAAGTTCAAGACTTAGATTCAGTAGATACAATAATTTTATGGGCACAAGATATAAAAGATAATCTACCCACTCTTTATTTAAGAATAAGACAGGCAGTCAAAAATGGAAAAAAATTAGTAATATTCGGTCATACAAATACAGCTATGAAGGAACTAGCAGATTCATACTTTGGTCAAGAAATAATTTCAAAAAACTTAGAATTTAATGTAGAAATATCTGAAATACCAAATTTCAATGAATTAATAAATGATAAAAATGTATTAGCAATAATTGGAAAGTCGTCGCCAATTCAAAACACAAATTCAATTTCAAATTTAATTAATTATTTAGATAAAAACTCAAATCTAAAAATACTTAATTGTTTTTCAAAGGGTAATACATTTGGTGCCTTACAGAATATAGATTTAGTGAAGGGTTTAAATGAGTTTATCAATGAATTTGACGGCAGCAAAAACAATATTGTATTTACTATTGGATCTAATCCAGTCAATAGCTCAATTCATAGTAATCAAATAAAAGATAAATTAATAAATGCAAATTTCGTGATTTCCTTAGATTTGTTTAAAAATGAAACAACAGAACTAGCCAATATAATTCTTCCAACAACTTCTTTTGGAGAAAAAGAGGGAACATTTACAAATCTTGAAATGAGAACACTTAAACAAAACAAAATATTACCTACACCTGGTTCTGTGTTGAATGAATGGGAATATTGGTCAATGATGCTAAATAAAATAGATATTGAAAACAATTATGAATCTGAATTCGAGTTAAATTTACAATTATGCGAGGAGTATTTAGATAAAGACAATGTTCCCTCTTTTGACAATTTAAACAAGCCCTCAAATCTGGATGGAGTTTTAAATTCAAAATCTATCAACATTGAAATACAAAATGTTGAGCCAGAAAAGATTGAAATACTATTTGTTAATAGACTTTATGGAGATTCTTCTACTCAAATTAATTCACCTTCAATTTCGATGTTGGGAGCCGAAAGATTCATAGAAATGAATAATGATACTTTCATTAAGCATAACCTATCTAGTTACACAGTGAACCTTGTACAGGGAGTCAGTACGTTACAGGTAAAAATTAAAATTAATAATCATTTACCTAATGAATTAATAATTGCTCCTTTAAACAGAAGAGGATTTAGAGATATTGATACAACTAAACCATATGAGCTAATTGAAGTAAAAAATCTGGAGGAATTAAGTGTCAATTGATATTTTAGTTTCATTGATTAAACCTCTATTAGTTTTAGGGATTGTATTAACAAATACAATCATTCTTATATGGTTAGAAAGAAAAGTTGTTGCTGGAATGCAATCAAGGGTTGGACCAGATAGAGCGGGACCTTTCGGGATTCTTCAAACCCTTGCTGATGCAATAAAACTTTTATTAAAGGAGCAAATCCTTCCACTAAGGGCTGATAAAGCAATGTATTTGCTTGCTCCAATAATCGCCCTAGTACCTTCTTTTTTGATTTTTATGATAATTCCATTAGGCCCAGGTTTTGAAATAACAATTGGAGGGGAAACTAGATTTATAAATTTAGTGGGTGCAGATATAAATGTAGGAGTTTTATTTTTTTTAGCGATCTCTTCTTTAGCTGTCTACAGTGTTGTTTTAGCAGGTTGGTCATCAGGTTCTAAATATCCACTACTTGGAGGTGTTAGAGCATCAGCTCAAATGATCTCTTATGAGGCCGCTATGGGACTTTCTCTAGTTCCGGTAATTTTATATTCAGGATCTATGTCAATGTCAAAAATTGTAGAAAGTCAGTCTGGAAATTTATCAAGCACTATTCCTGTAATTGACTCCATAGTTAGATTTATTCCAAATTGGAATGTGTTTCCTCAATTTTTAGCTTTTGGGATCTTCTTTGTAGCATCGATTGCAGAGGTAAACCGTGCACCTTTTGATCTCGTTGAGGCAGAACAGGAATTAGTCGGTGGGTTTCATACAGAATACTCAGGGTTTAGGTTTGCAATGTTTTTTCTAGCTGAGTACATAAACATGTTTAATATGTGTGCAATAACCGCAACTTTTTTTCTAGGTGGTTGGTTAGGTCCAACCTTTCCTGGAATTTTTCCTCCATTATTATCGGCAATGATGCCAACAATATGGCTTGGTCTTAAAACAGTCGGTCTTTTATTTGTCTATTTTTGGATAAGAGCTACATTACCAAGATTAAGATATGATCAACTAATGGAATTAGGATGGAAAAGGTTAATCCCAATATCCCTGATCTGGCTTCTAGTTTCTGCAATTGTCTTAGGAATTAGAGATTTTGGATTACCTTGGAGTTAGGAACGGTATGAGCGCAGGATATGATTTAGTAAAAGGTTTAAAAGTAACTTTTAAAGAATTGTTCAAAAAATCTGTGACTGATAAGTACCCTAAAGAATTTAGGACCAAGCCACAAAGATTTCACGGACGACATGTTCTAAATAAATATGAAGATGGAATGGAAAAGTGCATAGGCTGTGAACTTTGTGCAGGGGTCTGTCCAGCACAATGTATTTATGTCAGAGGAGAAGATAATCCAGAAGAACAACCAGTTAGTCCAGGAGAAAGATATGGATTCATTTATGAGATCAACATGCTTAGATGTATTTATTGTGGACTATGTGTAGAAGCCTGTCCAACAGAAGCAATCACAATGACGTCTCTTTTTGAGATCAGTATTGGATCTAGAGATGAGGCTGTATTTGATAAAGATGTTTTATTAGTCGACGAAGAGGGGATTCCAAATACTCATGAGGAACAGACAAAATTGACAAACTTTAATGAATTAAAAACTTCAGATGGCTGGATGAGAGCAACTTCTTCAAATGGAAATCCGAACTACCAAAACTTAGTAAGTTGGACAGGTTCATTAGGAGTTGGCAAAAGAGATCCTGAAAAAGGTCAATTTTTAGAGGAAGAATAGTGTGACAGAGATACTACTTTTTGCGATACCAGCATTGTTGATAATTCTAGGGGCGCTAATTGTAGTATTCGCTAAAAACCCAGTGCATAATGCAATGGGATTGGTTTTGACATTAACTTCTTTAGCTATCGTTTACATTACTTTAAATGCAACATTTGTAGCTATGGTCCAAATGCTTGTTTATGCAGGAGCAGTAATGACCTTGTTCCTTTTTGTAATAATGATGATTGGAGTTGACAAACCAGAACAATCAAGGAAAGAAATTAAAGGTCAAACCTTTCTAATATCGGGAACTTTAATCCTTTTGGTCTCAATTATTGTATATATTGGTTTAGAGAATGGACTTAACTGGGACTTACTATTTCCTGAATCTGAAAATGCAATTGAAGGAACTCCTTCACTTCTAGCATCTTCAATGTTCACTTCATGGGTATTTCCTTTTGAGGTAATTTCAATTCTTTTAATCGTTGCTACCACTTCAGCTTTGGCATTAGCTTATGAGTTTAAGAAAAGTGAATCCAATGATTGAAGTAACTTCGGACTGGTACCTAACCCTTTCTGCCATATTATTTTCGATTGGTTTTTTAGGGATGATGTTTAGAAAAAATGCATTAATTATGTTTATGTGTATTGAATTGATGTTGAATGCAGTAAATCTAACTTTTATAACTGCTTCAAAGCATTTGGGATTAATTGATGGACAAATTGCTGTATTTTTTGTACTTGTCGTAGCAGCCGCTGAAGTAGTAGTGGGTCTTGCAATAATTGTTTCTATTTTCAAAAAACAAGAATCTGCTTCAGTAGATATGTTGAGTTCATCGAAAGGGTAATTTTGGAGATTCTAATTCTTGCTGTAGTGATACTCCCTCTTTTGACTGCTTTATTTCTTAAAGTTGCAAATAGGTTTTTAAATGAACTGCTTACAAATTTTATAACAATTAATGCTGCTTTGCTTTCAGTTGCAGTATCGTTTTTTATGTTTGGCTATCTTTTATTGGATAAATTTAAACCAATCAAATTTGAATTATTTGAATGGTATCCAAGTCCACAAATAATTTTTGAATTTTATTTGGATGGTTTATCTGGAGTAATGATGATTCTTATATCTGGTCTAAGTCTTGTAATTCAATTATTTTCTACTTCTTATATGAGTAAAGACGAAAAATATACGAAATATTTTGAATACTTTAATTTCTTTGTTTTCTCAATGCTTTTACTCGTGCTGTCTGGAAATTTTCTTGTAATGTTTTTTGGTTGGGAGCTTGTAGGATTGAGCTCTTATTTACTAATTTCTTTTTGGTATGAAAAAAAATCTGCAGCAAAAGCAGGAAATAAAGCTTTCATTTTGAATCGTATTGGTGATTTTGGATTTCTAATTGGTTTAATGATGATTTTAAATTATTTTGAAACATTTAATTTTGTTAACATTTTTGAATCAGTATTAATCAAACAACCATCTAATCTCGATCTAATAATTTTATTTCTACTATTGGGTGCATTTGGAAAGTCTGCGCAGTTTCCTTTATTTAGTTGGCTTCCAGATGCAATGGAAGGACCAACTCCTGCGAGTGCTTTAATTCATGCTGCAACAATGGTTACTGCTGGGGTATTTATGCTTGTAAGAGTTTCTCCGATGTTGCAATTTTCAGAACTTGCAAGCTTGACAATAATTGGATTTGGACTTTTAACAGCTCTTATCGCTGCATTTGCTGCAATAAATCAACATGATATTAAAAAAGTGTTGGCTTATTCAACGATATCTCAACTTGGATTTATGTTTATTGCAATTGGTGCTGGGGCGTATGTTGCTGCAATCTTTCATTTAGTCACACACGCATTTTTTAAAGCTCTCTTATTTCTTGGAGCTGGTGCAGTTATTCATGAAATGCACCATGAACAGAATATTCACAAGATGGGTGGATTGAGAAAAAAGATGCCTATAACTGCTGCCATGATGGGGATAGGTACTTTAGCAATATCTGGAATACCTCCTCTTGCAGGATTTTGGTCAAAGGATGAAATACTTGCATCAGTCTTTTCAAAAGGTGGAATTTATTATGGTTTTTGGGCTTTATCGTTGTTAGCTGCGTTTATGACTGCATTTTATATGGGTAGACACTGGTTATTAATTTTTGTTAAAGAACCAAAAAACAGTTTAGAAAATATTCATGAAGCTCCAAAAAATATGACAAGACCATTAATTCTTCTTGGTATATCTACAATTTTTATTGGCTTCATAAATACGCCTTTTTTTCATGGTCTGGAAAAAGTCTTGGAAGAAACTCTTCACCACGTAGAAGTTACTCACTTGCCAAAAGGATTAACTCTTGCAGTTTTGGCAGTATTGTCGATAGGTGCAGGATTTACTGGTCTTGTTCTGGCATATCTAATTTATATTTTTGATATCATTTCCTACTTCAAATTAAAAATTCCGTTTATCAATGAAATTAAAAACTTATCAAAGAACGTTATCTTCATTAATGATATGGGAAACATAGTATTTGTTAAGGGTTTGAAGTCGGTATCAAGAAGAGTAGCTGTAACTGTTGATGCAATGACAATTGATGGAATAGTCAACGGTATCTCAAAGTATTTTCTTCAATCATCAAAGCAGTTGTCCTATACCCAGACAGGATTAGTTAGAAACTATGTAGTTTACTTTGGATTATTTACATTAATTTTGGTACTTATATTTTTAATTTCTCCAGAGGCTTTAGCATGATAGGTTTAACTTACAGCTTTATACTTCTTCCGATAGTTAATTCATTATTTATATTCTTGATACCAAAAAGAAGGGCAGAGTTATTTAGGCCGTTAACAATCTTTTTGAGCCTAATTCCACTTGGCTTATGTTTGTATGTATTTCTAAATCAAAATTTAAAAACTAGCTTTTATGTTGTAGATAAGTTTTCCTGGATAAGTGCATATGGTATTGATTTAATTATTGGACTTTCCGGCATGTCCTTTTTATTGGTTACATTAAATTGTTTACTTGTTTTACTTTCAATTCTTTCTTTAAATGAAAACCATTCTTTTAGTAAAGGGTTTTTGAGTTCACTTATGTTACTACAAGCTTCAGTGAATGGCGTATTCTTAGCAGGTGATTTAATTTCTTTATTTATTTTCTTTGAAGCCTTGCTTATACCAATGTATTTCTTAATGGGAATTTGGGGTGGTGAAAACAGAAGATATGCAACCATTAAGTTTATTCTTTACACAGTTTTTGGATCAATTTTTATTCTTGCTGGGACAATATACACAGGAGTTTTGAGCTATCTTTCCTCAGGAAATTTTGCACTCGATTTTGACTCTTTATCCTCATTATCAATAACTTCAAGTCAATCAAAAATATTATTTCTTCTCTTTACATTCGGTTTCTTGATTAAAGTCCCTATTTTTCCACTTCATACTTGGTTGCCTGATGCACACGTAGAGGCCCCAACAGCAGGTAGTATTTTACTTGCTGGAGTACTTTTAAAAGTCGGAGCTTACGGAATATTAAGAGTGTCAATTCCTTTTTTTACAGAGGGATTTATTGAGTATCAGTTCTTAATCGCTACTTTATCAGTAGTTGGAATTATATATGGAGCAGTAGTCGCTATTGTTCAGATAGATATTAAGAAATTAATTGCATATTCTTCAATAAGTCATATGGGTTTTGTAATGCTTGGTATTTCGGCAGGAAGATATTTAAGTTTAGAGGGAGCGGTAATTCAGATGATAAATCATGGAATTACATCTGGCGCACTATTCATGCTCGTTGGTTTTCTTTATGAAAGAAGACACACAAGACGTATCTCCGATTTTGGTGGATTAAAAAAATCTATGCCTATTTATGCAGGAATTTTTCTATTTACTTCGTTTGCGTCTATAGGATTACCTGGTTTAAATGGATTTGTTGGAGAATTTATGATTTTAATGGGAAGTTTCCCAACATTTAATGTACTTTCTTCAATAGCAGCTTTTGGAGTTGTGCTTGCTGCAATATACATGTTGTGGGCTTATCAGAGAATGTTTAATGGAGAGTTAACACATGAAGAAAACAAAAATGTACTTGATTTAAATTCAAAAGAAATTGTATCAGTTGCTCCTTTGCTTATCCTGATGTTGTTCATAGGACTATATCCAAGCTTTATTGAAAGTTATGTTGTTCAAGATGTATCAGTTATTTATGAATCAATAAACAACACAATAGGAATATCAAAATGAGCCAAATAGCTGAAGCCATCGGGTTTAATTTAATTGTGATTTCTCCTACAGTAACATTAGTAATTACTGTTCTGATACTTTTGTTCTTTACGATAAGTGTTGAAACTAGCCTCACTGTTAAGAAATGGATTACGTTTTTGGGAATACTCGTGACAGTATTTTGTGTATTTTTAAAATTTGGCTTGTTTCTCCAAAATGGAATAAGTTCCTATTTCACTCAAAAAATCCTCCTAGATGAATTTTCATTATTTGGAAATGTATTGATTGCTATGATATTATTTTTAAATTTTCTACCAATATGGGATACCTCCTCCAAATTAAATGAAAAAACTTCTGAAGCAATTATTTTAATTTTGATGAGTGCCTCTGGCTTCTTTCTAATGGTTGATGCGGAGAACTTAATTATGTTATTTATTGGACTTGAAATAGGATCGATAAGTTTGTATGCATTGGCCGGGTTAAATAGAAGCGACAAGTTAAGCAATGAAGCATCTTTAAAGTATTTTCTACTTGGATCTTTGGCTTCTTGTGTATTAATTTATGGTGTTGCATTGGTATATGTTTCGTATTCTGTCATGAGTCTCTATGATTTTGCGTTAGCACTTGCATATACAGGACCTGACATTGTACCTTTAACTACTTTCGTAGGCGTCTTATTCATATTTGTTGGCTTACTATTTAAGATTGCAGCTGCTCCATTTCAATCATGGGCGCCTGATGTTTATCAAGGCTCACCGACTGGATACGTAGGATACATGGCTTCAATTGCCAAAGTAGCTTCTTTTATTGTTATATCGAGAATGTGTATGGTATCAATACCATTTATTCTTGAAGATTTTCAAACTTTTTTCTTTGTAGTGATTTTGCTTTCAGTTTTAATTGGATCATTTTTTGCGTCTGTACAATCAGATCTAAAGAGGCTTATTGCATATAGCGGAGTTGTTCAGTCTGGCTTTATTCTTTCTGGCATAACTTCAGGTGTAAACGGAACAAGTGCATCTATGTTTTATTTATTTGCTTACATTCTTCAACTAATTGGAGTTTTCACAATATTTTCAATAATAAGTGGAAAATTGTCTTCTAACTTTGAAATGGACAATATTAAAGGTCTTATAAAAAATAATAGGTTTTTAGGAATTTCATTTTGTGTTTTCATGTTTGGATTAGCTGGGATACCTCTAACGAGTGGCTTTGTCTCAAAATTTATTTTATTAACAAATCTTTGGGCCTATGAAAAATATTTTTTAGTGTCAATTCTTTTACTTTCAACAGTTGTTGGTTTTTATTTCTATCTAAGACCTATTTGGATAGCAACTATTGAAAAAGTAGATGAACCTGTAGAAACGCTTTTGATTAAAAAATCAGAATATCTGTTAATTGGATCTTTAGCATCCTTAACAATCTTATTTGGCCTTCTTCCAGATACATTGATAAATATTTCAAGATGGGTTGTACAGAATTACCTATGATTTTTATTTATACAAATATTCCGCCAGTTTTTCATCATCAAGGAGGATGGGATGAAATGCTTATGTTTTTAATTCCTGCTCTTCTACTTACCTGGCTGAGAAAAAAACAAAATTCTGAAGACAGCGAAAATTAAAAATTTATTTTTTATATAATTGAACAATGATTGAAATTCAAAACTTAACCATGAAATACAAAAATGGTAAAGGTGTCTCTGACATCAGTATTTCTGTTGACAATGGAGAAGTAAAAGGTTTACTCGGTCCAAATGGTGCAGGAAAATCAACAACAATGAGAAGCTTAATGGGTTTCTTAAAATCCTCGAAGGGTTCTCTTACAGTTGAAGGAATCAATACAATTGAAAATCCAGTTGAAGCAAAAGAAATCATTGGATATCTTCCTGGTGACCCACAGCTTCCACAAAATCTCAATTCTAAATCACTATTTAAACTTGGTGCTGATATGAGAGGACAGTCAACTGACTACGCAATGGAATTAGCAGACAAATTTGAATTAGAAGTGGACCCATCGATTAAAGAACTGTCCAAAGGAAACAGACAAAAAGCAGCCATAATCCTTGCAGTGCTGCACAAGCCAAAAGCTTTAATTCTAGATGAGCCAACTTCTGGCCTAGATCCATTTCACCAGAGGTCATTTTTTGAAATAGTTGAAGAATTTTCAAATAATGGAGCATCCATACTCTTATCATCTCATATAATTTCTGAAGTTGAGAAAGTAGCTAACTCGATGGCCGTTTTAAGAGAAGGTGTAAAAGTTTATGATGAAACTTATGAAACATTCTTAAGTAAAGCACAAGAAGAAGGAAAAGATTTAGAAGATGCTTTCTTTGCGTTTTATGACAGAAAGGAAACAAATGCTTAATTATCTAAAATATATGATTAGGGTACCTAGAAAATTCATATTAAATTGGGCAATATCTGGGGGAGTTTATTTGTTGATACTTCCATTAGCTTTCGCAAACTCAAGTGTAGAAAGTCTACTTATTGATACTCAAAGAGAAGCTTTTAGAGGAATGTCTGAAAATGATACTGCGATGAGTTTATTAGGAATATCAGATTGGGATAATGTTTTTACATTAGAAGGGATGGTAACAACCTATTTCTTAGTACCATTCGTACCGCTTTTGATTGGTACAGCGACAATAATTCTTTTAAATAAGTTGGGATCAAAAGCTGAGGAAGATGGAACTTTTGAATTTGTTGCTTCACTACCAATGACAAGATCAACAGTATATTTATCACAAGCAATCATTACAGTGCTCTTTGGTTTGTTTATTACCTTCGCATGGACCAATATAATGTTTATTCCAATTGCGACAATGGAGCTTAGTCAAACACTTGAATATGGGCCGTTGATGAAAGCAACACTTCAAGCAGCATTAGCTGGTGTAAGTTTTGGTGCACTCGGTTTTGCACTCGGGGCTTTCACTGGAAAGTCTTCAATGGCATGGGCTTTTGGTGGAGGCTTAATGGCTTTTGAGTACCTAACAAATTCACTTTCAGGAACAAATGATTTCTTTCAATGGGTTGATGACAACATTTCATCCTTTGGCGCATATGGAAATCCTTATCAAGATGGTTTAGTTGCTGAAGATATGATTCTAGTAATTGCAAAAATAATAATATTCATAGCAATAGGTTTCATAGGATTTAGGAATAGATCCTTAAATCTTAGATAAATTTATTTCAAACTAAACATTCTTTCGCTTAAAATATAAACATGCCAATATATTCAAGAACAATTACTGTTAAAGGCGACATCGAATCAGCATTCAATTTTACTGCTGATTTTCGTAATCTTGAAAAATGGGATACAGCCAGCACAGCTGAATTAGTTACTAATGAACCTATAAGAGAAGGAACTATTTTTAGAGCCACTACAGAGTTTAATAATAGAGAAATGGTTTTAGATTATGAGGTGATTGAGTGGGGAGCACCTTTAAGAGCTTCTCTACAGGCTGAAAAAAAGAACTTTAAGCTAATTGACACTATATTTTTATCTGCAAACTCAAGAGGAACTGAACTAACTTATAGTGTAGAAGTTAAATACAAAGGAATCTTTATTATTGTAGGCTTGTTCTTTGGACCAATTTGGACAAAGCTTATGAATACACAAATTAAAAATCTTGAGGAAGTCCTTGGTCCAGTTTAAATTTAAAAAATATATATTAATTTTTCTACTAACAATTAGTTGTCAATCAAGCGAAAATATATATATGAGTGGAGAAATTAATCAGTTTCCCTCAATTGAAGGAAATAATTTAAATAAAGAAAAGAAAATTGTTCCAGATGATTTTGTGGATAAAGATTTAATAATAATTGTTGCATTTCAACAATGGCATCAAGGCTTAGTAGACCAATCAATAAATCTACTGGAAGGAAATGATATGGATTCTACTCATAATATTATTGAGGTTCCAACAATTAGAAAAACAAATAAATTAAACGAGCTTTACTTAGATGGCGTAATGAGGGCTGGAATCAGGGATGATAGAATTCGTAATCGAACAATAACTGCTTACCTTGATAAAGAAGCTTTTAGAAATGATCTGGATATACCAAATGAAGATACAATTTATTGGTTTTTAATTGAAGAAGGCTCAAGCAATATTATTCTTCAAGGAGTCGGTGTAATTACTGAGCAAGAATTAGATTTGATTAGGTCAAATTAGATATAAATTGTCGCTAGATATACAACAATTAAGGCACTCACTAACATAAATCCATTAAGCATACCTCTAATACCTGAACTTAAGTTTGAAGCAAAGCTGTGAAGCCCTATTAGAAGACCTGCAAAAGCCAAGACTGAAAGCTCTCTTCCCCATGATGACATGGGATTATCAACTGAAAAAAATAGCCCAACTCCAGTTAGAAAAGATAATGCGTAAGAACCCCAAGAAAGATTGCTGAAGGTTTTTCTTAAGACGTTTGTTGTATTTCTTGTCGGATCAATTTTATATAATTTTGGAGCAAACATTGCCCACATCACCATCGAACCAAGCCATATTGAAAGTCCTAGAATATGACCATACTTTAATAAATTTTCCATATTTATATGATACAAAAGGATAAAGATAACAATAAAAAGGTAATATAAAAACATGGCAAAACTTTATTTTTATTATGCGGCAATGAATGCTGGTAAAAGTACAAACTTACTTCAGTCTGCTCACAACTATGAAGAAAGAAACATGAAAACATTAATTTTTACTCCAAAACTTGATGATAGATTTGGAGAAGGAAAGGTTTCATCTCGAATTGGACTTGAGAGGGATGTAGAAAAATTCGAGGGTGAAGATGATTTATATGTTTGGACAGCTCATGAACATCAAAGAGAGAAAATCTCCTGTGTTTTAGTTGATGAAGCTCAATTTCTTACTCCAAAACAAGTACTCCAGCTCTCCTTAGTAGTAGATAAATTAAAAATACCAGTCTTATGTTATGGCTTAAGAACTGATTTTAGAGGAGAACCATTTCCCGGAAGTATATATCTTTTAGGCTGGTCAGATGAAATAACTGAGTTAAAAACAATTTGTAAATCTGGAAAAAAAGCAACCTTCAATGCTCGATTAGATGAAAACGGAAACAGAGTTACAGAAGGCGACCAAATATCAATTGGTCTGAATTATGAAGCTCAAGCTAGAGATGTATTTGAATTAGATAAAGTTTCACCTATAGATTATCAAATCCCAGAAGCTAATTAGTTTTAACTGGTTTCTAAAGGCGGCTCAGGTCTTGTAGCTAACCAAACACAAAGGGCTATTCCAAATGAACCAAATATTAAATCTCCAACGAGTGAAAATACTAGAAATATTGTTAATACGAAAGTTGGAATTATCATCAAAATAGCAAGTTTTTTAGCTCTTCTTGAAAGACCTCTATATGTTTTCCAATTTAAAATCATTGGACCAAAAAGTCTATGATTTTCTAGCCATAATGTAAATCTATCTGAGCATTTTGAGAAAGCCCATGCAGCAATCAAAATAAAGACAGTTGTAGGAAGTCCGGGAATTAATATTCCAATATATCCAAGGGATAACGACAATATACCAATTGTAAAGAAGAATGGTTTATGTATTTTGATAAAAACTTTTGGAAAAAATCTATAAATAATTATTAAGACAAAAATACCTACTCCTATATATAGGAATAGATTTCTAGGAATCTGTTCTAAAAAATTTGTCATATATTAATTATTGAGCAGATGAAGAATAATCATAAATTGTATTATGTGACAAATACTCTTTTTGCAATAAATTGATCAATACCAAAATAATCATTTTTATTTGTACTGATGGTAATTGAATAATCTCCTGCATCAGCGACATTTATTGTTGATCCAGGAACCATTTCATGAGTTTGGAGAAAATCAATCATAGATGAATCTTTTTTTAACTCTTCTGTTATTTTTTCTATAGAGTAAGTTTTATTTGATTCTACATTTAATAAACTCACCATGTTTTTTTCTTGATAATTTGAATATGGAATGGGGTTTCCAAATGGACCTGTTTTTGGATAACCTAACATTTTTAACATTGCTTTTTCAGTAATCGGACTTAAAACATTTTCCCATCTAGAAGTTTCTTCGTAAACTTGGTCCCAAGGTAAGTTAAGTACTTCAGAAAGAAATCGTTCAGTTATCCTATGTCTTCTCGAAATATTCATGGCAAGACATTCCCCAGTCTCGGTAAGTTTTAAGTCATCACTAAATTCAATTAAACCACTATTTTGCATTCTTCCAACAACTTGAGATACATTTGCTCTGCTAACAGATAACCATTCAGCAACACGTGTTTGTTTTATTTCGATGCCAACTTCTTTTAGATGAAATATGGCTTCAGCATGTGTATAAAAAGATTTAGGAAATTTTTCTATCTCTTCATAGCTCAATATTTGATCTTTATTTGAAGAACTTTGAGAGTTTAAATCATCAATTTGCATGGTGTAAACATGTTAACAGGTATTAACATTTTCGCCATTTTGTTATATTTCTAGAAAACCGGACAACCGACAACTGCAGTTAGGGCAATAAAGGCTAACCAGACGAGTGGCTCAAATTTTGTTATTAATTTTGGGTTGTTGTCTAATTCTTTTATATTGTTATCCATTTCTTTTATTTTAACATTGTTGTAAAATAATAATATGGCATGTCCTTTTGCATATATACTTGTAGCTTTTATGTGGGTAGTCCGTAATGGCGGAAAAATATTTCCACGTGCTTTATTTAAGCAACATTCAAAGATTTAATTTTTAGACTTTCAGCATCATTTATTATTGAAATTAAAAGATTTATAGTTTCTTCAGAATCATTTAAACAAGGTATGTAGGTCATATTTTCTCCACCTGAATCAAAAAAAGTTTTTCTGCCTCTAATATCTATTTCTTCCAAGGTTTCTAAACAATCTGAAACAAAAGAAGGACAAAGAATCCCTATTGATGTTTTACCTTCTGTAGGCAAAGCTTCTAATCGCTTGTCAGTAAAGGGGGTCAACCATCCTGGACCAATTCTTGATTGATAAGCAATTTCCCATTCTGTATCCTTGAGTCCTAATTCTTTTGCTATCTTAATTGAGGCTTGTACTGTGTGAGCTTTATAACAATCAGATGAGCCAAGTTCTTCAACCTCACAGCAATCATTATTAACAAAACAGTGAGAGCCAGTCTCGTCCGTCTTTTTTGCATGCCTCTTTGGAATACCGTGGTAGCTGAATATTAACTTGTCAAATTTTTCTCTATTAAGATATTTCTGAACAGAATTTGCAACGGCGGTTATATATTTTTGATTATTGTAAAAAGGTTTTATATGTACAAATTCAGCATTAGGGATAATGTCTTTTGCAATCCGATCAACTTCAACTTGAGTAGTGATAGTTGTTGACATTGCATTATGAGGATATAGAGCTACAACAAATATTTTGTTAAAACCTTTAGACTCTAAATTTTTAAGAGCAGATTCAATACTTGGCTCTTCGTATCTCATTGCAACTTCTACATGCCAGCCTGTTTTCTTAGACAATTTTTCCTTAATTTTAAATGTAGAAATTATAAGTGGGGAACCCTTTTCTGTCCAAATTTGTGAATAAGCATGAAGTGTTTGTTTAGGTCTAAAAGGTAAAATGAATAATTTTAAAATAAGTTGTTGTAAAAATTTAGGAATATCAACAACATAATCATCTGATAAAAAAATATTTAAATATTTTTTTACACTTTTTTTATTTAACTCCTGAGGAGATCCCAAGTTAACTAGTAAGATTGCTTTTTTTAATTTCATCAGAACAATTAATTGTAACTTGAAACTTAAAAAATCAATAATTAAGCTGGAGAAAAAATAATTTTAAAAATAATTACTATTAACTTTTATTGTTAACTATTATTAACAAAATACAAGCTAAAAAAGGTAAAAAATGAACAAAAAATTTATTGCTTTGATTTCTGTAATGTTGATGGTTTTCGCAGCATGTGCCGCCGAAGGTGAGCAAGGTGCTGAAGGACCAGCAGGTGAAGCAGGACCAGCAGGACCAGCAGGAGAGGTTTCGCAAGAAGCTATTGAGGCTGCCGTTGAAGCTGCTCTGGCTGAACCTGAGGCAGAAGTTGGAGGAACACTTGTTATTTATAGTGGTAGAAAAGAAAGCTTAGTTGCTGATGTAATTGCTGCTTTTGAAGCTACTTCAGGTGTAAAAGTTGAAGTTAGATATGCAAAGAGTGCTGCACTAGCAGGGACTTTAGAACTTGAAGGTGCAATTAGCCCAGCAGACGTTTTTCTTTCACAAGATCCAGTAAGTCTTGGCGTTGTAGCCAAAGCAGGTCTATTTGATAGATTGCCAGCTGATTTACTTGATAACGTCCCATCATGGGCAGTTGATAAAAATGGTTTTTGGGTAGGTACATCAGGAAGATCTCGATCTTTAGTTGTTGATACAAGAGATGTAACAGATGCCGAATTACCTTCTGATATTTATGGTTTAAATGATGAAAAATTTAGAAATAGATTGGGACTTGCACCAACAAACTCATCTTTTATTGCAATGATTGCATGCATGATTGAGTCTGATGGTGAAGAAAAAGTTCTTGAGTGGTTAACTGCTATCAATGGACTTGGATATACAGAATATCCAAAGAACTCACCTCAAGTTGCTGCTGCAGCTGCAGGTGAACTAGATATTGGAATGATTAATCACTATTACACATTGAGAACATTGGCTGAAGCTGGTGATACTCCTATTAAGAATGTGTTTTTAGATGGTGGTTGTGGTGCAATGGTGATGCCAGCAGGTGCAGGTGTTTTGTCAACTAGTCAAAACAAACCAGCAGCTTTAGCATTTATTGAATATTTACATTCAACAAGTGCTCAAGAGCATTTTACTAATACCGTATATGAGTTCCCTCTCGTACCAGGTGTAACACCAAATGCATTATTACCAGATATAAACAGTTTGAATTCTCCATCGAATTTAAATTGGTCAGCGTTAGCACTTTGGCAGGAAAAAGCTGTTGAATTGATTGCGCAGGCAGGTTTCTAGTCAGTCATTAAATTAACTAGTAAGCTCGAAACCGAATAAGATTCTGGCCAAGGAAACTTGGCCAGAATTTTTCTTTTAATAACTTAAAATCATAGATATCCTTATATATGTGAGGATTCCAAAAACTCTGTTAACAATAAATTCTTTAATTTTAGTAATTTTTATTTCTCCTGTAATTTATATGCTTTGGAGATTTCTTAATTTCTCAAGATCTATTTCTAGTTTTTTCGAATCATGGGATGTTTTTGGTTTAGTGTTTAATACATTAATAGTATTTTTTGCTGTTGTATTTTCAAGCTTGATAATTGGTTTAATAATATCAATTATCACCGTAAGGTTTGATTTTCCTGGATCAAAAATCTTATTCACTTTATGTGCACTTCCACTAGTTATACCCTCATATATAGGGGCCTTGACATATATTTCAGCATTCTCTCCTAAAGGATTATTCGTTCAAATTTTTAACAGGTACGGTATTAATGAAATCGCTGGAATAGAGGGTTTTTTAGGAAGTTGGTTAGTTTTAACTTTGTTCACTTACCCTTATGTACAGCTCATTTGCACAAGCGCATTGAGGAATCTTGATTCAACAGTTGAAGATGCTGCCCGTTCTTTGGGTGTAAATAAATTCAAAGTCTATACGAATGTTGTTATTCCCAGGCTAAAAAAACCGATAATATACTCTGGATTATTAGTTGGGCTTTATGTCATATCTGATTTTGGTGCAGTTTCATTAATGCGATATTCAACAGTTACAAAGGCTATTTATGCATACTATGAATTAAGCATACTAGGAGATCCTGTAATTTTTTACTCAAGTCTTTTAATTGTATTGGCCTTAATAATTAGTTTTGCTCAAAGAGGGTCTGATACCTCAAGGTCTGCAAAAGTATCAGGAACGCCAAGAATACCAAAAAAAATATTACTCACAGGAAAAGGAAAATTAATCGCTTACTCCTTTCTGGGGCTTGTAATTTTTCTTGGCTTGATTATTCCAATTTCTGTATTGAGTTTTTGGTTAATAAGAGGAATATATTATGGTAACGATGTTAGTTCTTCAATTCCTGGAATTCTTGGATCTTTCTCAGCTGCAATAGTAACTTCATTTTTTGCAATAATAATAGCTATGCCTATCGTAATTTTGATATCTCAATACAAATCTAGATTTGGTGACCTTCTTGAAAAAATAATGTTATCTCTTTATGGATTACCTCATCTCGCAGTAGGTGTTTCAATATTATTCATCTCCATAAAATTATTTCCTAATATTTATCAAAGTTTTTTTGCACTAGTAATTTCTTATTTGATTGTCTTTTTACCTCAGGCAATAGGTGGAGGTCAAGCTTCAATGGAACAAGTGAAGTCATCCTATATTGAGGCAAGTCTTGGCCTTGGACAGTCAAAAATAGATACATTTAGAAGAATAACTTTCCCATTAATATATCGAGGTTTATTTGCTGGTGGTGCACTTGTTTTTCTTTCAACAATGAAAGAGTTACCTCAGACCTTGCTACTAAGACCAACAGAATTCAGCACTATGGCTGTTGACGTATGGTCATTTGCATCTGAAGCATTATTTACTCAAGCTGCATTTTCGGCCTTTATATTGTTGGCAATAAGTGCAATTCCGACTTATATATTAAGTACTAGGAATTTAGAGGTTTAAAAATGGTATTTGATAATTTAATTATTCGAGCTAGATCATTATCAAAATCTTATGGCGACGAAACCGTATTAGAAGACTTCAATATTGATATTTGGTATGGTTCCATTTTTGGAATTCTAGGTGTTTCCGGATCTGGTAAAACAACAGCTTTAAGGCTATTGGCTGGATTTGAGAATCCTGACGAGGGAACAATTGAAATGCATAATAAAGTAATTTATGACAAAAAAATTAATATTCCACCAGAGGAGAGAAAAATTGGTATGGTTTTTCAGGATTACGCTCTTTTTCCTCATTTAACTGTTGAAAAAAATATTGCCTTCGGTCTTTCAAAGGACGAAATTAAAAATGGAAGATTAGAAGAAATAATTAATATGACTAACTTACAACCATATAGAAATAAGTATCCACAAGATATTTCTGGAGGCCAACAACAAAGAGTATCTATTGCAAGAGCCTTAGCGCCAAAACCAGAAGTCATATTATTGGATGAACCTTTTACAAGTTTAGATGCACAAATGGCCAGGGACTTAAGAGAAGAGGTTGTTTCTTTATTGAGAGCAACAAAAACTACCGGAATTATCGTTACGCATGATCAAGAAGAAGCACTATCAGTTTGTGATATTGTAAGTGTCCTTGAAAACGGAAAAGTCATACAAAGCGCAACCCCACAAGAGATTTACTTAAATCCCATCAGTCAAACAGTAGCAAACTCCGTTGGTGATCCAAATATCATAAAAGGAACCTCTACAAATGGAAGAGTAAAAACTTCGCTTGGTACATTCAATTCAGCATATGATGGTGACTTAGATGTATCAATCAGACCAGAATGTATAGAAGTTAATTTAGACTCTAATGGGGATTACATTGTAAAAGAATGTATATTCTATGGACATGATCAAGTAATCTCATTTGAAAACAAAAATGGTGAAGTTTTTAGAGCAAGATCCTTACCTTCAATGATTTTTGAGCCAGGGGATCAAGTATGTATCGATGTAACTGAAGTTACTACTTTTCCATCAAAGCGCTGAATTAATTTTTGAAATTTTACCTGCAATATTTTGTAAGTCGCTTTCTATTTCAGATAATCTCTCTTTAGCTCTTTTATTAGAATTTTCTGAAATAAATTCCCTTGATGAAGATAGAGATTTTGAGATAACCTCAATTTCATTAAGCATTTTTTGGATTTCTTGATACATTTCTTGTTTATTCATATTTAAGTAGATGTTTGTAAATTCCATATTAATATGTGAGTGTCAAAGGGGGGAATTTGATATCTGAAAAAATAAGGAAACTAAGACGTTTTAATATCATCATGGGCTTCATGCACTTGATTCAAGGGTCTGGATTATTTTGGCTAGGAACTGTTGTAAATTCAGATTTTGTTGTACCTATTACGCTTACTCAACTGGTTGGTGTAGGCAGCCCGGAAGATCCCTCATCTTTTGCACTTGTTCCAGAATTAGAAATCTGGAGAGAAATAACGAACTTTGGACCAGCTGTGGCTACATTTTTGTTAGCTTCTGCAGTTGCACATTTTTTGATTTCTGGGCCATTTTATAATAAATATCAAGAAGATCTTGCGAAAGGAATCAACAAAGTTAGATGGATTGAATATTCAATAAGCGCTTCTGTAATGATTGTCCTTATTGCATTACTTGTTGGAATTTATGATGTTTGGGCCCTTCTTGGAATTTTCTTTATGAATGCTGCCATGTGTTGGTTTGGGTGGATGATGGAAGTTAATAACCAATATACAGATAAAGTTGATTGGACAAGTTACATTATGGGGTGTTTAGTTGGTGTTACACCATGGATATTTATATTTATCAATCTGATAGGTGATGGAGTAGCTACTGATTCCAATCCACAAGGAGTTCCTCAATTTGTTGTTTGGATATTTGTAAGTATATTTTTATTCTTCAATACTTTTTCCATAAATATGGTTCTCCAATATAAAGGTGTTGGAAAATGGAAAGACTATTTATATGGAGAAAGAGCATATATATGGTTGAGTCTTTTAGCAAAAACAGCTTTAGCTTGGCAAGTATTCTTTGGAACCTACCAACCTAATTAAATTATTTAATTTTTTTAATTAAAAAAAACATTAAAACAAAAATAAAAACCATACCTATATATGACAAAACCATTTTTAACTTACAATCTCAATTAATGGGATGGCGACTTCTTTGGCTGAAAGTCCGCCGTGGTATCCTCTTAAATTTGCACTCAGATGATTTGGAAAAATAATATGACCATCATCAAGTAAGAACACATGTTCAGGAAAAAAGTTATTTCTTTCATCGTCATTTGGCACTCCAATAAGTGATTCTATTTCTTGTTTTTCTAAGAAATGTCCAGGGATATTTTTAAAGATATTTTTTATTTTTTTCATGTCTCCATTTATATATACCGATCTTTGGTCTCCATAAATCTTTACTGAATCATCATATATAATCTTGTGTCTATTTTTATCATCTACGTTTATGACACCATGATCGGCTGTTAAACAAGTGTATCGACCCTTATCACTTTTTGTTATTTCCGATAGAAACTCAGAAAACTTTTTAACTTCTATTAACCATTCTTCGCTATTTGTACCATAAACATGTGCAGCAACGTCAATTACGGGATAGTATAAAAAGTTAAATTGATTATCTAAAATATTTGGAAGGGTGAATATTTCCCCAAGTTCATCTAAACTTTCATATCCAATTTGATTTGCCCCTTTATATAAATGTTTTGATAAAGATGTGTTGATTAAATTTTTAGGTTGAATGACATTAAAAACTATATTTTTTTCATTGAGAATGTTCCAAATTGTTTTTTGATTAGAAAAAAATTTTTTATCTTGTAAATAATTTTCCGAACCTCTCCAATTCAATGTATTAATTAATTTATTTTTGGATTTATCAAAATGGTAATATCCAATCAATCCATTTTCTATCGGGTTACTTCCTAAATTGACTGATCCCAGAGCAACACTTGTTGAACTTGGAAATGTTGAGACAATTTCATCAGTCTGGTTTTGTGTAAGTATATTGTCTAAATTCTCAATATTTTTACTACCAAGGCCATCTACTAATATGAAGTTGATTTTTTTCATTGAGCTTTCATATTTCTTCAAACGTAATTTACTATCTGATTTGAAAACCTCTTCAGAACATAATTTGTTCACAATTGTTTTTATCAAGTCTGTTATGTTTGGAGAATTGAGAAATTCTTTTTTATCCATCAAAAAATTTTACAAAAGAATTCCACCGATGTTTTAAAAAAAACTAAAATTTTAGAAGCATACTAAAGTTAAATTATGATTTCTTATTTTCAAGATTACGTAACGGTTGGAGCAATGATAGGTTTGGGACTCTTATTGTTTCTAGTTTTTATATCTCTATCTGCATTGCTTAGTCCAAAGAAACCTACTCCTGAAAAAATTAAGACTTATGAGTGTGGTGTAGATCCTGTTGGTGGGGGATGGAGCCAAACATATGTTAGATACTATATCTTTGGGTTACTTTTTGTAATATTTGATGTTGAGGCTGTATTTATCTTTCCATGGGCATTAAATCTCGAGAATCTCGGATATTTTGGTTTAATTGAGATGTTTATTTTTATTTTTATTCTTCTGCTTGGTTTAATTTATGCAATTAGAAAGGATGTTTTGAAATGGGAGTAATCGACAAATTTGGAGTTCCTAAGCCTATTTCTAAAATACTTAATTGGGCGAGAGCTTATGATATGTGGTATTTTCAATTTGGACTAGCCTGTTGTGCCATCGAAGTAATGGCCGCTAGTGGACCAAGACATGATTTTATGAGATTAGGAATCATTCCTCTTCCTGCATCTCCAAGACAAGCTGATTTGATGGTAGTTGCAGGTACTGTAACAGACAAAATGGCACCATCAGTAAAAAGATTGTATGATCAAATGCCTGAACCAAAATATGTCATTTCTATGGGTTCTTGTTCAAATAGCGGGGGGCCGTATTGGGACTCATATTCAGTTACGAAGGGCGTTGATCAACTCATTCCTGTTGATGTATATGTCCCAGGTTGCCCACCTCGACCAGAAGCACTGCAAGAGGGAATTGTTTTACTTCAGAAAAAAATAAAAGGTGAAAATATGAATGAAAAGTGGAGAGAGAAAGACATTGAACCAGTCTGACCAAAACGAATTTATAAATTCAATACAAAGTTCTTTTAAAAACACGTCTTATAACTTTGACACTTTAAAAATAAATGTTGATATCTCATCTTGGATTGATACTCATAAAATTTTAAAAAAAGATTTTAATCTAAGTTTTTTTAATTGGTTGTCAGCGGTTGATTGGGACAATGAAGTTAAAACTGGGGATGCACCCAAAGAACCTGTAACACCAAGTTTTGAAATACTTAGCTGTCTTTCTCAAACAAATTCAAATAATTTAGTTATTTCTTCAACAGTAATTTCTAAAGAAAATGCTGAGATTGAATCTTTAGTTGATGTATTTGCTGGTGCTAATTGGCATGAGCGAGAAGCATATGAAATGTTTGGAATAGATTTCTTGAACCATCCAAATCTCACAAAACTCTACTTACCTGATGATTATGAGGGAAATCCTCTGTTGAAATCTTTTGAATTAATTAGTAGAGAAGTAAAACCTTGGCCAGGCGATGTTGATGTTGAAGGCATGCCTGAAGATAGTATCGTTGTAGAAGAAAAAGGTAGCTAATGTCTCAAACTATGGATCCAAACAATATGCCATTTTTATCTGAAGCATCAGTTTCTGTAGAAATTGAAACAGAGGATATGACTTTAAATATTGGCCCTCAGCATCCATCAACTCATGGAGTTTTAAGGTTAGTAGCTAAAGTCAATGGAGAAAAAATATCTAGTGTTGAACCTGTTCTTGGATACATGCACAGAGGTTATGAAAAGCTTGCAGAGGTCAGAACTTATCCACAAGTAACAACATTAGTTAATAGAATTGATTGGGTTTCAGGTTTTGCGAATGAGATTCCATTTATCGCTGGTGCAGAAAAACTTATGGAAATTGAAGTACCTGAAAGGGCACAATACATTAGATTAATTTTGACTGAAATGGCAAGAATAAGTTCACATTTTGTTTTTAATGGTGCCTTTCCTCTTGAGATTGGTGCACTAACACCTATATTCCTAGCTATGGAAGATCGAGAAAGAGTTCTTGATTTGCTCGAATCAGTCACTGGTGGAAGGTTCCATCCAAACTTTAACCGTATTGGTGGCGTAAAACCTGTGGCAGGTGCTGGACCAACAACAAAAAAAGATATACAGGATTTACCAGCAGGATTTTATCATGACACCAAAGTTGCAATGGAAAAAGTTTTGAAAGCTGTTGATACATTTGAAGATTTAATAGGCGGAAATGAAGTATTTCAAGCTAGAACAAAAAAGGTAGGTGTTCTAACAAAAGAAGTTGCTGAAGAGTATGGAGTGTCTGGACCAATATTAAGGGCATCAGGTGTTGAGTTCGACCTGAGAAAACAATCAGATTACTTGCCATATGACAAATTTGATTTTGAAATACCAATAGGTGAGAATGGTGACTGTTTTGACAGATGGTCTGTAAGAACATCTGAGATGAGAGAATCTGCAAAAATTATTTTACAAGCAATTGAAGACATGCCTTCTGGACCAATTCAAGCAAAGGTACCAAAAGTTATAAAAGTTCCTAAAGGACAAACATATGTAAGAGCAGAAAATCCAAAGGGTGAAATGGGATATTATATTATTTCTGAAGGTGGTTTAGGACCATATAGGTTAAAAATAAGAACAGCTTCATTTAGTAACATTTCAATTTTGCCAATCATGCTTGAAGGGGCATTGCTTCCTGACTTGATAGCAATAATGGGAAGTTTAGATTTTGTTCTTGGAGATGTTGATAGATGAGTTTTAGTAGTGAACTACTTATCAAAGTTTTGGTTGTTTTAGCGACGGCTCCAGTTATGGCTTTAGGACTTACCTTGCTAGAGGTTAAAGGTTCAGCCTGGATGCAAAGGAGACCCGGACCACTTCATGTTGGTTTAAGAGGATTTATATTTCCACTTGCAACAGCTGCAAAATATTTTCAAAAGGAAACAATCATTCCAAAAGATGTTGATGAGCCCGTATTTAAGTGGGCGCCAGCTTGGGTTATAGCAGCTGTAGTAGGCCTTTTTACAATTATTCCATTAAGTCCAACATTAATTGTCCGCGATCTTGAATTAGGAGTTTTCTTTTTACTCGCAATCAGCTCCATCTCCACTATCGGAGTGCTTACCGCTGGATGGTCCTCTGCAAACAAATTTTCTCTAATGGGTGGTTTAAGAGCAGCAGGCCAACTTATTGCCTATGAATTGCCACTAATTTTATCTGTAGTTGGTGTCGTTATTCAAGCTGAAACTATGTCAACAGTTGGAATAGTTGAAAAACAGATTGAATTTGGATTTCCTTTTGTAATAGCAGGACAGGGCATTGCTTTTATTATTTTTATGATTGCAGCAACTGCTGAAATGATGAGAACACCATTTGATATGCCAATTGGTGAATCTGAATTAACTATGGGCTTTATGACAGAATATTCTGGGATTAGATTTCTAATTTTTTATATTTCTGAATATATAAATTTATTTGTAATGTGTGCAATTGCCTCAACTCTTTTCTTAGGTGGGTATCATATTCCGCTTTTACCGACAGAGTGGGTTAACTTTTATGGTCCACTGGTTTTAATCGGAAAGACATTTACATTAGCATTTCTTCTTATTGCTGTACGATGGTCATTTCCGCGATTCAGGGAAGATCAACTTCAGACTCTAGCTTGGAAAGTGCTTATACCTCTCTCCCTTTTGAATATAATGGTTACAGCAATCATGAAGGTAGTTTTTTAATGCAAAAATTTAAACCAAGGATTCCTGGATTTTTGATTGGATTAAAAATTGTCATTGGAAATATGTTTAAGACTCTTCTTCCTTTTTTTGAAAACCCAAACGTTAATTATCCTTTTGAAAAGGAAGTTCTTGCACCAAGAACAAGAGGAGTAATTGCTTTAGACTCAGAAGCTTGTACAAGTTGCATGTTGTGTGCAAGATCTTGCCCAGACTGGTGTATTTATATAGAGGGTCACAAAGAATTACAACCACCTTCAAAACCAGGGGGGCGCCAAAGAAGCAGAGCAGTACTTGATCGCTTCGATATTGATTATGCACTTTGTATGTATTGTGGAATCTGTGTTGAGGTGTGTCCTTTTGATGCCTTGTTCTGGTCACCTGAATATGAATATTCTGAGTTTTCTATGGGAGATATGCTTCACGACAAAGATAGACTTGATGAATGGTTAAAGACTGTTCCTGAAAGTCCAGGCTTAGAAAGCTAATGGAAACAATAGACATATTTTCGTATTTTCTTCTATTGTTACTTCTACTTAGTGGAATAAAAGTAGTGACTACTTCAAATGTTATTCATGCTGCTATATTTTTAGTTTTTACGCTAGCTACTACTGCTATATTATTCATTTTATTATCAGCAGAGTTTGTAGCCTTGGTACTAGTTCTTGTATATATAGGAGCAGTGATTGTTTTATTTTTATTCGGGGTGATGATTACAAGAGCTCCTTTAGGTCCAAATGCTGAATTAGATAATGATCAAAACAAACTATTTGCTACTTTGATATCGCTCTCAATCTTTGGAATATTTACTTATATTCTTTTACAAACATTCGATTCAACAGTTGTAATTAGTGAGGGAACATCAACAAAGCTATTAGGCGAAATTTTGTTAAGTAGATTTGTTTTTCCTTTTGAGTTAGTTTCTTTTGTTTTATTAGGAGCTTTAATTGGTGGAATAACACTAGCAAGAAAAGATAATGCATTAATGGACGAAGACCAAATATGAGCATTCAACCCATACTTATTGCAGCAGCAGCATTATTTTCCATAGGAATCTATGGAATTCTTGTTAGAAGAAATGCAGTAATGGTGTTGCTTTCAATTGAGCTAATTCTTAATTCCGTAAATATAAATTTTGTTGCATTTAATGCCATGCTTTCAGATGTTTTTTTAAATGGTCAAATATTTTCGATATTTATTATCACAATCGCCGCAGCCGAAGTTGGTATTGGATTAGCAATTGTATTAATGCTTTTTCGGAATCGAGAAACTGCAAATATTAATGAATTCGATTTGATGAAATGGTAAATCAAAATTTTGTAAATTTTTTTGCAGAAGTAAAACTAGAATATACAGATGGTGGCGTAATTGCAGAATTTACGTGGTTAATTGTTGTACTACCTTTTCTTGCAGCTTTGTTGATAACTTTTCTAGGTAAATATCTTCCTTTAAAGGGAGCTGAATTAGCTTTAGGAACAGTCTTATTTATATTTTTATATAGTTCAGCTTTACTTTATGAACATGCGACTAAAGGCATTGCTAACGAATTTTTTATCAATGTTGGAAGTATAGGGTCTTACGATCTTGAATTTGGTTGGGTTGTAGATGGATTATCAATAATGATGTATTTTGTAGTTGGAACTGTCTCATCTTTAGTATTTTTATATGCAACAAACTATATGCAAGGCGAAATACGTTACACATTCTTTTTTACTTCGCTAACTTTATTTGCTGGAAGCATGTTAGTTTTAGTATCTTCTCCAACCCTTCTTCAACTATTAATTGGCTGGGAACTTGTTGGAGTTTGTTCATATTTACTTATAGGCCATTACTGGGAGAAAAAAGAAAATTCATCTGCAGCTATGAAAGCTTTTATCACTAATAAAATTGCTGACATAGGTTTAATGATTGGAATTATTGTTCTTGCACTATCTACTAAAACACTTAGGATTTCTGAAATTTTATATCAATCAACCCATAACTATGAAGACATAAAGACGGTGGCTTATTTAGGGGGAGTTCTCCTTTTTATTGGGGCAATGGGAAAAAGCGCTCAATTTCCACTTCACGTCTGGCTACCTGACGCAATGGCTGGTCCAACTCCAGTTTCAGCATTGATGCACGCAGCAACAATGGTTACTGCAGGAGTTTATCTTCTTGGAAGGATGTTTCCTTTTTATCAAGGCATGGCTTCAGAGGCACTAGATGTAGTTCTTTTATTTGGAGTTATTACACTTTTAGGAGCAGGCTTGGTAGCGGTTGTACAAGATGACTTGAAAAAAGTTTTAGCATATTCAACCGTTAGCCAACTTGGATACATGGTAACAGCCATGGGCTCTGGAGCATATACTGCTGGACTTTTTCATCTTTGGACTCATGCTTTTTTTAAAGCTTTATTATTTTTAGGTGCTGGTTCAGTAATTCATGCAGTTCATACAAATAATATGTCGGAAATGGGGGGACTAAGAAAAGAAATGCCAAGAACATTTTCAACTTTCATCATCGGGACAGTTGCACTTGCAGGACTTCCACCATTAGCTGGTTTTTTCTCAAAAGATGAAATACTCGCATCACTCAATCACGAAGGGCATAATATTTATTTTATTATTTCTGTTTTGGGTGCTTTTATAACTGCTTTTTATATGACAAGAGCAGTTCTTTTAACTTTTTTTGGAGAATATCGAGGAGATGGACATCCACATGAATCAGATAAAATGATGACGATACCCCTTATTGTATTGTCAGGATTTGCGATTGTTGCAGGATGGGTAAATATTCCAGGTGTTTATACAGGATTTACAACATGGGTTACAACAAGGAAGAATGCTATTGTAGAATATCATCCTGAATCCTTCGATCTAGTTGCAATGTTTAGTGGTTTCTCAGCAGGAATTTTTGGGATAGGACTTGCGTATTACGTATATCAATTATCTGGAAAGGCCGTAGATGGAGATGAAAAAATCAAAATAAAACCTATTTGGAAAATATTAGAGAATAAATATTATTTAGATATTTTCTACTTCAAATTTATAATTGATCCAGTAAAAATTACCTTTGCAAAATTTATTGATTCATTCAATACAAATATTCTCGACAGATTTGTTAACGGTGTTGGAGTAACCGCATCTAAAGCTGGTGATATAGTCTATAACAATCTGGATCAAGAAGGAATCGACAAGGTATTGAATTTATCCTCCTCAGGGACCGATACAATTGGAAGCAAGGTTAAATTAATTCAAACTGGAAAAACTCAGCAATATTTGATGTATTTTTTAGTTGGAGTAATAGTTATTAGCTTAATAATTTTGTTAGTGTTATGAATGAGAGCGGGACGTATTGAGTAGTTTTTCTTTTTTAGATAGTGGATTAGGTCTTACGATTGTTGTATTTCTTCCTTTAATTTCTGCCATATTTATTTTTCTTATACCTAAAAAACAAGAGATGTTAATAAAGTTAATAACTTTAGGCTCAGCGATTGCCACCTTTTTAGTGAGTTTAGTTGTAGCCCTACAATTTGATTTTAATGATGCTGCTGAACTTCAGCTAGGAACAAAAGTCTCATGGATTAGCAGTATAAATTCAAATTATGAAATAGGCATTGATGGAATTTCATTGCCTTTATTGCTTTTATCAACATTTATTTCTGTATTAGCAATCATTTATTCTTTCGAACATTTACCTGAACCAAAAAATGCAAAAGGAATGATGTCTTTAATTTTAATTCTAGAAACTGGAATGAACGGAACTTTTGTCGCACTAGATTTAATATTGTTTTTTGTATTTTTTGAACTTGTTTTACTTCCAATGTATTTCATGATTGGTATTTGGGGCGATAAAACAGTAAGAAGTGTTTCCGGACTAAAGAACGATATTGAAACAAGACTTTATGCAAGTATCAAATTTTTTGTATTTACATTGTTTGGATCCGCTTTTATGCTTCTAGGATTTTTAGGTTTATATTTCAGAGGAAATAAAACATTTAGTATTCCAGAACTTATTGAACTAGGTACCAATGGAGCTTTCACTGGAACATTTGCAACACTAGTTTTTGCAGTTTTATTTTTGGGTTTTGCTGTAAAAGTTCCAATGTGGCCTTTACACACCTGGTTACCTGATGCTCATACAGCCGCACCAACTGTTGGTTCAGTATTATTAGCGGCAATTTTATTAAAACTTGGTTCTTATGGTTTTGTAAGGATTGCTTTACCAATTCTTCCTGAGCAGGCTGTTGCTTGGGCTCCAGCAATTGCAATATTATCTGCAATTGGAATTATATACGGGTCTCTCGCTTGCCTTGCCCAAACAGATCTAAAGAGATTGATAGCTTTTTCTTCAGTTGGTCATATGGGATTTGTAATGTTAGGGATTTCGTCTCTTACTTCAATTGGTATTAATGCAGCAATGATTGGAATGGTTGCGCACGGAATAATTACCGGACTTTTATTTTTTGTTTCAGGGTCCATGGCTCATACGTACCACACAAGAGATATGGGAAGACTAGGTGGGAATATGAAACTTCTGCCAAAGACAGGTGCAATTTTAGCTTTTACAGCAATGGCATCACTTGGATTGCCGGGCTTAGCTGGATTCTGGGGTGAATTTATGGCTTTACTTGGTGCTTATAATCCTTTACCAGGTCTTAATGTCACTATTTTCAGATCATCCATGGTTGCTGGTGCCATCGGTACAGTTCTTACTGCAGGATATTTATTGTGGATGCTTCAAAGAGTAAATCTAGGAGAACCTAAGGAAGAATGGATTGACCAAGAACTTCATGATGCTGATAATTATGAACTCCTTGCTTGGATACCATTAGTTATTCTTACTGTTTTAATCGGAGTGTTTCCAAAACTTATATTTGGGGCAACAAATGATGCAGTAATTGCTCTTGTCGCAAAAGCGTTCGGAGGCTAAAAATTAGTATCAATTATTTCGCTATCTCAAGTGAACTGATTATTATTTTGACAATTGTAAGTGCTATATCTTTAGATTTGTTACTTCCAAGAAAACTAAAGTACATTGTTGCACTTGTCTCGATACTTGGTTCCTTGATAGCTTTTGTGCCAATCATTTTTCAGTATGCAAACTACAGTTCACCAGAAATACTTTTTGAAGGAAGTTATGTAATTGATAAATTTTCCCTGATTTTGAAAGGGCTTTTCATATTAGTTACTTATTTAACCTTTTTACTATCTGTTAATTTTGTTGAGAGTGACGAATATTATCAAGGAGAGTATTACTTTCTGTTACTAAGCTCACTGCTTGGTGCTTTGGTTGTTACCTCCTCTAGAGATTTGTTAACTATGTTTATCGGTATTGAATTAGCATCTACTCCAATGTTTCTTCTATCTGGATGGAAAAAAGGGGATCAAAAATCAAATGAAGGATCCATAAAGTTTTTTCTATTAGGGGTTCTTTCGGCTTCGTTAATTCTTTACGGATTTTCTTTACTTTATGGTGTTACTGGAAAATTAGTTTTTTCAGACATTGCAAATACATTAATCCAATCTGATTTAAACCAATCACCTGTTACATTACTTAGTGCAATCTTAATTTTGGCTGGTATTGGATTCAAAATATC
>CACAND010000008.1 GCA_902533795.1 uncultured Candidatus Actinomarina sp.
TAAAGTTAACGTTATAGCGCCAACTGCATATACAAGAATGACAGAAGCTCTTCTTCCAGAAGATGTGGGAAAACTTTTTAGCGCAGAACTTGTTACTCCAATGGTTACATATCTAGCATCTGAAGCTTGCGAACCGACACATGAAATTTTTGGTGTTGCAGCTGGCAGATTTGCAAGAATTGGCATTATTACACATGAAGGATATGTAAATACAGAAGCTACCGCAGAAGACATTGCAAGCAATATTGAGGAAATTAGAACAATCACAGATGGTTCTTATCCTTTAAGCAATGAAGATGAGCTCATGCTTATACAAAAAGCTATTCAGGGAAATTAGTACCTGAAGTTTTATGGTGTATAATTTTATATGGTAAAAACTGAGACTAAACCATTAGATTCTGAGGAATTAGTTTTAAACAGATTACAAGAACTAGTTGATTTTCGAAAAGATGATCAAGACATTAAAGAATTTTGGGCAAAGCAATTTGATTTAGGACTTGCTTGGGTTCATTTTCCTGAAGGTGCAGGAGGATTAAACGTTAATCCAAAATATCAATTATTAGTTAATGAAACTCTTCGAAAAGAAGGTATCTCAACAAATAATCGCATTGCTAATCTTCTTGGAATTGGCATGGGAGCGCCGACTATTACTGAATATGGAACTCAAGAGCAAATCGATAAGTATTTAAAACCGATGTTTACAGCAGATGAAATTTGGTGTCAATTGTTCTCTGAGCCAGGATCAGGTTCCGATTTAGCTAGTTTGTCAACAAAGGCAGTGGACGATGGTGACGGGTATATAGTAAATGGACAAAAAGTTTGGACAACATTAGGACATCTTTCAAAATGGGGCTTGTTAGTTACAAGAACTGATCCAGATGTTCCAAAGCATAGAGGACTAACATTTTTTATTGTTGATATGGAATCTGAAGGTGTCGAAGTAAGACCTTTAAGACAAATAACTGGTGAAGCAGAATTTAACGAAGTTTATTTTACGGATGTAAAAATTCCTAAAGAGAATGTTCTCGGAGAAGTAGGTGATGGATGGCGAGTCTCTCTAGCAATTTTAATGAATGAAAGAGTTGCTATTGGAGGAAATGTAAGACCAAGAGGAAGTGGTGCACCAGGACATTTAGTTCAATTATGGAAAGATCGCGAACTAGATGATCCCGTTACTAAAGATAAACTTATGGAATTATGGATTCAACAAGAAGCTGTAAGGTTAACTAATTTGAGAGCATCTGAACTTAGAGAAAAAGGAACACCTGGTCCAGAGGGTTCGACAAGCAAACTTCATGAAGCTGAAATAAATAAGGCATCCTACGCTTTTGGTATGGAAATGTTAGGAAATGATGGATTATTATTCCCAAGAGGATATGAGCTATCTCAACCTGAATTAAATTTTGATAATGATTCTTATGGTTTTACAGATACACAAAGTTTATTTTTAAGATCTCGAGCCAACTCTATTGAAGGCGGTACATCAGAAATCATGAGAAACATTATTGCAGAAAGAGTTTTAGGTCTTCCAAGTGAACCAAAATTAGATAAAGATAAAGCTTGGAAAGATTTGCCAAGATCTTAGTTGTTATAAATTAAGCAGAACTTCCCATCATCAACCGAAACTTCAATATCATTATCGATTGATATATTTCTTAGAGTGAGAGATTTACCAAATTCAATATTTTCATTATCAAGGTTCCATTGCGCTCCAGATATATTTAAATTTTTCAAATTTGTAAATGGAAGGATACTAAATTCAACATTATTTCCAATTGCAATTTTTTTTGTATTAGGAATAAGTACTGACTGATCCTTATGTATCCACAAAATTTGTTGGTCTTCTTGAAAGCTAATAATTACAGTTAAAACACTAAACAAATGGTCAATTTCTCCATATTCTCCACCAATTATTGTTATATCTTTAATTTCTTCTCCTATTACATGTTTTAAAGCAAGTTCAAAATCTGTTTCATTTTTATTAGTTTCATATTTTAAAATTTGAACTTCATCTTTTTCTGCTCTTTTAATTGTTTTTTCATCTATTGAATCAAGATCACCAATAATTAGATCTGGTTTTAAAAATAGTTTGTAAGCTTGTTCTGTTCCTGAATCTACAGCAACTATAAGATCATAATTTCCCAGCTGGTCTCTTTTTGTACTATTAAGACCACCATTTACTATTAATGCATTTTTCATTTTCATTTGAAGATTATCATAAATTATTTAATAATCGGCATTGAAGTGTTCATTGCATTTTTTAATGCGTTCAAAACGAAAGCTTTCTCGTTTGCTTGTGAAAACACAAAACCTAAATATTTATCACCATAAGGTGGTTCCAACAGATTTGAGTTCTCGAAAACACTTATTTCAACTGCTGATACATTATCAATATTTTCCAATTCATCTTGATTAATTGAGACAAATTTTCCAGTTTTAGGAGTTGGTAGCATGAGTACACCAACATAATTACTAAGGAGTTCAACAGGTTTTAATTCATCATATAAAAAGGCATGTAATGTTATTTCTTCAAGAGAGACTTTAAACAACCCAAAACTTAAACATTTTGAACAAAGACCACCTATCATTCTTGGATTAATTTCAATAATGAAAATATCTCCATCAAGTATCTTAAATTCAACATGTACGGGCCCATTCTCAAGACCAATTTTTTTACAAGCATTATCAATCAATTCAACTATTTCATTTTGTAATTTTTCAGATAGTTCGCTTGGAGTTATATAGATTGATTCTTCAAAGTAAGGTTCTTTGTATTCAATTGGCTTATCGAAAATTGTTATTTTATTTAAATTAGAATTTATTAAGTTACCTTCCAATGCATATTCTTTACCATCTATATGTTGTTCAATAACCATTTCCTGATCTTCACAATCGTTCATTAAATTAATGATGTAGTCTTTGTTTTTATTAAAATTATCTATTTTTAAAACACTTTTGCTTGCTGATCCAAAGTTTGGTTTTAGAACCGATGTACCATGTTTTTCTACAAACATTGCAATGTCTTCGAGACTTTTTATAACCATATTTTCTGCTTTTATATTCGACATTGAATTAAAAGTATTTCTTGAATTAAACTTATTCATTGAATGCTCTATCGCAAACAATTTGTTTCCTTTAGCATCTAATAAATCAACTAGATAACCAGCAAATTTTAATGCACTATGGTCAACCGGAAGTACGTGAGTTATTTTATCAAGTTTTATTAATGTTTCATCGGTTATTTTTTCAGTAAAATTTTGAATAATTACAGTGTCACCAAATTGACTTGATACTTGATCGCTGTCTGTAATTACCAAAAAATCGATACCTAATCT
Source organism: uncultured Candidatus Actinomarina sp. (assembly GCA_902533795.1). Classification (GTDB taxonomy): domain Bacteria; phylum Actinomycetota; class Acidimicrobiia; order Actinomarinales; family Actinomarinaceae; genus Actinomarina. The sequence goes on from CACAND010000008.1 coordinate 3,336, forward strand.
TTCTGCAGTTAGTACAAAATCATTGGATTTATAGCTATTTTCTGGGATTACTAACAATAGTTTATTCATATTTATTTACACATATCTTGAGCTTACTAATATTAAGTATATGACTGATGAGTTTAAATTCAATATTGGAGACAGTGCTGTTAGTAAGATTCTTGAGTTAAAAGAACAAGAACCTGGAGATAAAGATTATGCTCTATTCTTACAGATTGACGGTGTACAAGGAAATCAATATACATATGATCTTAGTTTTTTAGATCTTGAACAGGCTAGACCAGATGATAAACGACTTGATTTTGGTGATTTATCTGTAATTATAGCCAGTAAAGATGTTGATAACTTTAATGGTGCAGAATTAGAAATATCAGATGATCCAAATGCACCAGGACTCACAATGGACAACCCAAATACTCCAAGTCCTGCAATGGTAGGTAACCCTGAAGATTTACCTGAACTAACTGGTGAGCTTGCAGAGAAGGTACAAACAGTTCTTGAAAGCCAAATTAATCCAGCAATAGCATCTCACGGAGGAAAGGCATCTTTAGTTGGTATTGAAGGTCAAGATGTTTATCTTAGACTTGGTGGGGGCTGTCAAGGATGTGGAATGGCTCAAGTAACACTTACTCAAGGAATAGAAACAGCTTTACGAGATGCTGTACCTGAAATAGGAAATATTATTGATGCAACTGATCACGCTTCAGGAAATAATCCGTATTTCGAATCGTCTAAAAAATAATTAAAAACTGATTACTGTTTTCCCAATATTTTTTCTAGATAGAAAGTTTTCAAGTGCTAAAGAAGTCTCTTCTATTGGATGAATATTTTTTGGCTGGATCACTAGTTCATCCTTTTCAATAAATTCAATTAATTCTTTAAAGTCTTCAGCTGTCTCTTCAGGAGAAGTTGTAGTCCATCTTCCCCACCAAACTCCAACTATTGAGACTCCCTTAACAAGAGTTAAATTTAATGGAATTTTTGGTATGTTGCCATCTGTAAAACCTATTACAAGCAACCTTCCATTCCATGCTGTTGCTCTCAATGCTTGTTCTGTTACATCTCCTCCAACAGGATCCATAACAACATCTACTCCTTTTCCATCAGTAAGTTGTTTTACTGTTTCCTTTAGTTCAACTTGATCATATCGAATAATTTCATCTGCCCCCAATGACTTAACATATTCTGCTTTTTCATCACTGCCAACTGCACATATAGTTTTGACTCCCATTATTTTCGCTAATTGTATCGTCGCCGTCCCTATACCTCCTGACGCACCAAGAACAAGAAGAGACTCATTCTTTTGAATATTTGCTCTTCTTTTGAGTGCGTAATAACAAGTTCCATAATTTATAGGCAAGCTTGCCCCAGCCATTGAATCGACTTTTTCTGATACAGGTATAACAAGATTCTTATCTACAGAAACATATTCAGAAAAACCTCCTATTGGCGGCAAAGCTATTACTTTGGTTCCAATCTTAAGATCAACATCATCTCCAGTTTCTTCAACATATCCACAAACTTCATTACCAGGAGTAAAAGGTGGGTCCATTACTATTTGATATTTACCTTGAACCATTAAAGCATCTGGAAAATTCACACCTGCTGCTTGTACTTTTACTAGTACTTCATTTTTACTTGGCTTTGGTGTTTCAATATCTTTAATCTCAAGTAGATTAGGATCACCTATTTTTGTACAAACAACAGCTTTCATTAATCTTCTCTTTCGATTATTCCAGAGAGTTTCTTTGCAAAGTTTTTCTTTTCTTCAATATCTACTTTTCTAGAAATTTGTATTCTTTGAGCTTGTGGTGATCCAGCACCATGCATTGATTCAGTTAAATAAGCAACAGCATTTCTTCCTAATGTCATATTTTCAATAAGTCGTAACATGCTTACACGATCTTCGGTATTTACATCTTCTTTGCCTTTCAAGTATTTCAATAAGTTTGGTGACATCTCACTTTCATTTATGTCAATACCTGAAGGCATGGATGCAACTAGTCCACCAGCTAAATCTTGTGCCAACCTTCCTATCTCATAAGTTTCTTTTGTAACATGCTGTTTACACACATTCGCTAATAAATCGTCATTTATATAATTACCGCTCTTTGTTTTTTTTCCCTGCAAAGATGAAGCAATCCCTGTTGCATAAATAGTTTCATTTAATTTATTCATTTCAATTAGCTTCTCTTTGATATGTGATTTGTCTTCAACACCGTTATATTCGGCGATGCTTGCTGCTGCCCCTATCATTACATCCCCAACACCTGATTTACATACATACGACCTTCGATGATAACATGTAAATCTTTCGACAAGCATTGCAGCAAAATCATATTCACCATTCATAAATATAAATTCGTTTGGAATGAATACATTATCAAAAATAACCATTGCTTCTTGACCAGCAAAATATTTATTTCCAACATCATATTCACCTGGCTCCATACTTCTGGTGTCACAAGATTGTCGTCCATAGATGTATGTAATACCTTCTGTTTCAATAGGTAATGCTCCTACAATTGCGTAATCTTTATCATTTTCAGTAAGCCTTAATGTCGGCATAACAACCATCCAATGAGAATTTATACATCCTGTCTGATGTGCTTTAGCTCCTGAGACATAAACACCTTTATCATCACTTTTTACAACCCTTAAATATAAATCTTGGTCCGCTTGTTGATGTGGCGGTTTTGATCTATCACCTTTAACATCAGTCATTGCCCCACCAATCACAAAGTTACCTTCATGCATTTGTGTTAGAAAATTAATAAATTTGTCATGGTAATTTGTTTTATATTTTTCATCAATTTCATACGTCACGGAATGAAGTGCATTAAATGCATCCATTCCAACACATCTTTGGAAACACGTGCCAGTTAACTGTCCAAGTTTCCTTTGCATTTCATTTTGCATGAATAAATCTTCACTACTGTTAGCAATATGCAAAAATCTATTAATTGGCTCATTTGTATAGGGTGAAATAGTTGTAGCCAAATCAGGATCTCTATCTGCTAATGCATAAGTTTCCGCCATAGCTTCAATACTTGGTTTAATAATTGGATGAGTGAGAGGATCTTTTACTAGTTCACCCATAAGGAAGATAGTTAGATTTCTATTTTTCAGTGAGTTAATATAATCTTGTTTTGTACGAATTTTGTCCATACATCATTATAAATTGTAAGATTGTGATTTAAAATCTAGTTAGAAATTTATAATTTAAATAACTTCAAATAACCCAGCTGCACCCATGCCACCGCCAACACACATAGTTACAACTACGAATTTTGCGTTTCTTCTCTTACCTTCCATTAATGCGTGCATTGTCATTCTTGCACCAGTCATTCCATATGGATGGCCTATTGAGATTGAGCCACCGTTGACATTGTAAATACTATTATCGATACCAAGTTCATCTCTACAGTATAAAGTTTGAACAGCAAATGCTTCATTAAGCTCCCAAAGGTCAATATCTTCAATTTTTAAATTGAATTTATTCAATAAATCTGGAACTGCATACACAGGACCTATTCCCATTTCCTCTGGTGCTAATGCTGATACAGTCATACCTCTGTAATATCCAAGTGGTTCTAGGCTTCTTTTTTCTGCTTCGCTAGCTTCCATAAGCACAACTGAAGCTGAGCCATCTGATAACTGAGAAGCATTACCAGCTGTGATAAACTTTCCCTCTCCGTAAACGGGAGGAAGTGAAGATAAACCCTCTAAGTTTGTCTCTGGTCTATTTCCCTCATCTTTTGTTAATTCAACTTCTTCATCAGTAACTTCACCAGTTTCTTTATTTTTTACACTTTTTGTTGAAGTTGTTGGAATGATTTCGTCATCAAACTTATTACTCTCTTGAGCTGTTGCCGTTCTTTGTTGGCTTTGTAATGAATATTCATCTTGGTATTCTCTTGAGATATTATATTTTTCAGCAACAAAATCAGCAGTTTCGATCATTGGCATGTACGCATTATCGGCAAGTTTTACAACATTTGGATCTGGAGCAAATCTTAATTCAGCAGTTTGAACTAATGATATAGATTCAACACCGCCAGCAACAACAACATTCATATTATCTGTCATTATTTGTTTTGCACCAGTAGCTATGGCCATCAGGCCAGAAGAACATTGTCTATCTATAGTCATTCCTGGAACCGTAATTGGTAGTCCTGCTGCAATTCCACTTAATCTTCCAATGTTTAATGCTTGTGAACCTTGTTGTTGAGCACATCCCATAATGACATCTTCAATCTCATTTGGATCAACTTTTGCTCTTTCGACAGCTTCTTTAATTGAATAAGAACCTAATGTTGGAGCATCTGTTTTGTTATAAGCTCCACGATAAGCTTTTCCAATAGGCGTTCTTGCTGCTGATACAATGACTGCTTCTCTCATTTTTATTCTTCTTTCTTCTATTCTGTAACTATAAATAAAGTTAAAGGTTCAGCAATAGCTGCTGGTTTATCTTTACCTTCTATTTCAATTGTAGCAGTATGCTTTACTAACCATCTACCGGCTTTTTTGTACTGAACATCTGACAAAACAAATCTTCCTCTTATTTTGCTATTTACTGGTACAGCTTCCATGAAACGGACTTTATCAAGACCATAATTTATCGCCATTTGGATATTTTCTGGCATAACAGTGTTGTCCACAGATAAATGAGTTACCATACTCAACGTCAAGAATCCATGAGCTATTGTTGATCCCCATGGTGTACTTTTAGCCATTTCTTCATCAACATGAATAAATTGATGATCGTTAGTACCTTCTGCAAATTGATTTATTCTTTCTTGATTTATTTCAAACCAGTCAGAAACACCAACCTCTTGACCTATATATTTTTCCATCTCATCTGCAGGTACGATTGTCATATTATCTCCTCTAATAAATTTTTATTCGCAGCTTTATTTGCAAACTTTATTGTACTGTTCTTAAATGATTCTATTTCATTTTCATTTGTTTTTCCATACGATCCCATTGAATATCTGATATAAACTCCTTCCATTATCATTGCATGTTTCCAAAATGATAATCTTGCGTAAAATTCAATATCACTTAAATCTAGATCTGAATTATTTAAATATAACTCTATTACATCCTTACGTGTTGGAAATCCACCAGATAGGGTAGGAGAATAAATAAAAGGCGAGTCTTTTTCCTGTTTTGTATTCCAAGATGCTATTACTGTACCCATGTCCGCAAGTGGATCTCCTAAAGTACAAAGTTCCCAATCCAAAACGGCAGCTACTTGATTATCCTTCACTCGTACATTATCTAATCTGTAATCACCATGAACTATTCCAACAGTTTGTTGAGAGGGAATATTATCTAGTAATAATTTTGTTGCACTTTCTAATTCTTTTATTTCTCTAACTTTTTGCGATTGAAATTGTTTATTCCATCTGTTTATTTGACGCTCAACATAGTCCTCATGTTTTCCTAAGTCATTTAATTCTGAACTTATCACATCAAAATTGTGTATTTCTGAAAGAGCTTTAATAAACGATTCAGTAATTGTATTTTTTTGAATTTCATTAAATTCATCAGCTATTTGGTTATTTGCTATAGTCTCACCCTCAATAAATTCCATAATATAAAAATCATCTACGGATAATTCTTTCTTGTTGTATAAATACATCGGTTTTGGAACCCTTAAGCCATTTTCACTGAGAACTTTTAATATTTTGTATTCCCTACCCATATTGTGTGCAGATTCTAACTTAAGTCCAAATGGGGGCCTTCTCAATACAAATGAGTTTGCATCATCATAAATTTTGAATGTAATATTTGATCTTCCTACTTTAAACTGTTCAAAGTTAAAATCTTCTGAAATGTCTACAACTGAAGAGATATATTTTTTAAGTTTTTCACTAAAAAAGTCCATTTAAGAACATATTAATGAAAGTTTTTTGGTTCAGTTGTTTAAATTGATACAATAAGAATAATGGATTTTAATTTTTCTAAAGAATCACTTGAATTACAAGATAAGCTAAAAACTTTTTTTGTAGATCATATTTATCCGAATGAAGACCATTACGAGAATGCAATTATTGACTCTGGTGATCCATTGCACATTCCAGAAATCCTAAGTGAACTCAAATCAAAAGCTAAAAAGGAAAATTTATGGAATTTATTTCTCCCTGATAACGAATATGGATATGGGTTATCAAATGTTGATTATGCACCATTGGCTGAGATAACTGGTCATAATTGGTGGGCTCCAGAGGTATTTAATTGTTCTGCACCTGATACAGGAAATATGGAAATTTTAGCTGAGTTTGGAACAGTAGAGCAAAAAAAACAATGGCTTGAACCACTTCTTGAAGGAGAAATAAGATCATGCTTTGCAATGACAGAGCCAAATGTGGCTTCCTCTGATGCTACCAATATAGGAAGTTCAATTGTCAGCGACGGAGATAATTATGTCATCAATGGTCGAAAGTGGTGGACTTCAAATGCTATAAATCCAAATGCAAAAATATGTATTTTTATGGGTGTTACTAACCCTGATAGCCCTCCATATCAAAGGCAAAGTCAGGTATTAGTACCCATGGATAGTGAAGGACTTTCAATAATCAGACCAATGCAAGTATTTGGATATGATGATGGATACACAGGACACCCAGAACTTTTATTTGAAAATGTTGTTGTTCCAAAATCCAACATCATTGGGGGAGAAGGAATGGGATTTAAAATAGCACAAGCAAGACTTGGACCTGGAAGAATACACCATTGCATGAGGGCTATCGGAATGGCAGAGAGAGCGTTATCACTTATGATTGATCGCTCACTTGAAAGAGAAACATTTGGTCAAAAATTGGCTGAACAGGGTGTTATTCAAGATTGGATTGCTCGTTCAAGAATAAAAATTGAAGAAGCCAGGCTACTAACATTAAAAACTGCTTGGCTTATTGATACTGTTGGTAAAGAAGAAGCAAAAATTGAAATTTCATCTATAAAAGTTTCTGTTGTTGAAGCAGCTTCCTATGTAATTGATAAAGCTATACAAACTCATGGTGCAATGGGGCTATCCCAAGACACTCCGTTGGCAAGAATGTCTGCTGGTGCTCGCGTATTAAGAATTGCTGACGGACCTGATGAAGTTCATTTGAGATCAATTGCGAAAAGAGAAATTAATAAACATAGGTAGTTATGGAAAAAGTTGCTGTTATTGGTGGGGGACAAATGGGAAGCCAGATTGCTGCTTTATCGGCAATGTCTGGTCATGAAACTAGTATTTTTGATAACAATAAAGAATATTTAGATAACAAATTAATTTTTACAAAACAAAATATAGAAAACTTAGTTTCAAAAGGCTTAATTCAAAAGGAAAGCTTAGACAATTTTAATAAAAATCTTAAAGTCTATGACTCACTCGAATCAGTTGTAAAAGATAAAACATTTGTAATTGAAGCTGTTGTTGAAAGATTTGATGTAAAAAAAGATATCTTTGAAACTATTTCTAACATACTTGATAAAGATGTCGTTCTCGCAACAAATAGTTCATTTATAGCTGCATCAGAAATTGCCCAACATTGTAAATACCCAGAAAGATTTCTAAACATGCATTTTTTTTACCCACCGTTGAGAATGGATCTTATTGAAATTTCATTCCCAGAATCTACAAAAAAAGAAGTAGTTGATAGGACAAAAGAGCTAAGCAATTTGATGGGAAGAACAGTTATAACTTTGAATAAAGAGACACCAGGTTTTATAGTAAACAGAATGCTAGGCGCTTTAGTGGATGAGGCTTACGAACTATATGATGAAGGAATTGCTGACTTCAAAGATATCGATTTGGCTATTAAAAAAGGTTTAAATCATCCACTAGGACCTTTTGAACTAACTGATTACTCAGGCTTAGATATTAGTTATTATTCAAAACTTAAAATTTACAATGAGACAAAAAATCCAAAAGATAAACCCAAAAAATTTCTAGAAGAAAAAGTTAAAGATGGAAAATTAGGTGTAAAAACAGGAGAGGGTTTTTACAATTACGATAAACCTTCAAAATCTTGATCTTTAAGATTAAAAAAGAATTCCCTTTCAGCTTTTATTTTTAAAACTATTCTTTCAGATTGAATTTCAAATGGATAAGGTTTATCCCAATACTTATGAGATAAATCGTTAATATTTTTTAAAGCGTCTTCACCTGTAATTTCACCAACTACGACACCTCTAATTTCAACAAATTTAAACTCATTATCATGTTTCCAGATCATAACATTCACTCTTGGGTCATCTTTTACATTTAAATATTTTCTTCGGTGAATTTCTGTGTTTATTAATATATTTTCACCGTCTGTATCAACCCACATAACATGTGTCTGAGGAGCACCACTTTTAAAAAGAGTTGTTAAAGTCGCATAATTTGGTTCTTTTGCCATTGCAATCGTTTTTTTATCTAATCCCATATAATTATCATAGAATATTATGAAAGTTGTTTTACAAAGAGTTACATCTGCTTCTGTAAATGTTGATAAAAATCTCATATCTAAAATCGATCACGGATTATTGCTTTTATGGGGTATTGAAAAAGGAGACACTTTTGAGGATATTGAAACATTAACAAAAAAAATATTAAAACTTAGAATTTTTGCAGATGAAGATGGAAAAATGAACAAGTCAATTATCGATGTTTCTGGTGAAATATTACTTGTGAGTCAATTTACATTAAATGGAGATATTTCAAAAGGTAATAGGCCATCTTTTGTAAATTCTGAAGATCCTGAAATAGCAAAACAAATGATTGAAGACGTCAAAACTGAATTTTCTAATTATTTAAACGTTAAAGAGGGTTCTTTTGGGGCATTAATGAAAGTTTCTCTCGTCAATGACGGTCCTTTAACGATGTATATTCAATCTAAAAATGGAAATATGATTACTTAAGCTGACTGTAATTTTATATTCTTTTTACCCTCAGCCTCACTAAGTTTTTTATCTAGATAATATTCTTCACCAGCCCAAAGATGTAAACCTAATCCAACTTTCATAGCACATCTTTTGAATGCATCAGATTCTGCATGTTTAGCATTCATACCATCGCTTCCTTGATCATGCTCTACATCTCCAATTGAAGTAATTGTTACAGATTTTCCATCGATGAGAGTTGTTAGTTTACCAAAACAACCTACAACTTTTCCACTATTTTCTTGTCTGATAAGCTCCACAACTTCCCAATTGAATGGTCCACATACTTCCAATAACCTTTGTGTTATTACTGAGTGAGGAATGTAATTGCCAAATTTTCCTTTTGGAGCAGGCTTTATCCACTCATCTGGAAATTGTCTAGATAGTTCGTATAATTGATTCATTTTTTCCTTTCTTTATGACCTAATTCTTTTGCCCATTTTGGAGCTGAAGTATTATTTGTATTGATTGCCTTTAATTCTGATTTCTCTCTCCACTCTTTATAGAGAAAAGTGTCTCGAATCATTTCTGGATTAATATCCCTTGAATTTGAAAATGCATCCAATCCTTTTAGCTTTGGTACAAATGTTTGTCCCATAATTGCTAATAGAGAGTCAACAAGGTCGTCGTTATCTTTTGACTTTTCAACTACCCATTGAATAAATTTTTTTAAATCGTGTACCTTCCAGCTGTAAGATTTATTAAAAACAAAAACTTCATCTCCAAGTCTGACTGGACCATTTTGATTTATGTTATTAGCTATATTTTGATCATTAAAATTCTTGATATTTGATGAGGCATTTTTTACAGAAGTTGAAGTATTTCTTGCAACCCATAAAAATTCAATATCATCTGTTTCTGATAATTTTTCACCATATTCTGTGACAGTAATGTCTATATCATCACTATCTTGAAAAGATATTTCTTTCGTTAAAGACAATATCTCGTCTAAATTATTACTCATTTTTCTCCTAAACTATGCAGCTTTTCTATAATCTTCGTGACATCCACAATTGTCTGAATGTTGATTACATATGACAATAGCTTCTAATCCACTTGACTTAAGAATATCTTCTAAATTATTTTTTTTCATAAACATACAATAGAAAACTGGTGTGACAAAAAATTTTAAATACCTAGACCTATAGATAGTTTGGCAATAATATAGCAATGTAATGACTAATACTGATTTATTTGAATCAAATATGTATAAAGAAGTCATCAAGCAATATGACGAAGTGTCGGAATTCATTAATTTGGATTCAAACATCAGAGAAAGATTGAAATTACCTCAAAGAGCTTTAACTGTAACGTTCCCATTTAGACGAGATGAATATGATGAAGTTGAAACAGTTGTTGGTTTTCGCGTACAACATGTCTTATCAATGGGACCAACTAAAGGTGGAATTAGGTACGATGCGGATGTTAACTTGGGTGAAGTCACAGCTCTCGCAATTCTAATGTCATGGAAGTCAGCTATTGTTGGCTTACCTTACGGAGGAGCAAAAGGAGGGGTGGCTATTGATCCTAACCCTTTATCTCGAACAGAAAAACAAAGAGTCACAAGGAGATATACTGCAGAATTGCTACCTGTCATAGGTGTTGATAAGGATATACCAGGTCCTGATCTAGGAACTGATGAACAAACTATGGCTTGGATAATGGATACGTATAGTAATTTTGTAGGATCGCCACAACCGGGTATTGTAACTGGTAAACCAGCATCATTGGGTGGATCAATAACAAGAAGAGAAGCTACAGGTAGAGGCGCTGTAGCAATAGCTAATGCAGCATTAGAAAAAGAAGGTAAAGAGTATAAAAACTCAACAATAGTAATTCAGGGTTTTGGAAATGTTGGAAGATATGCAGCATTAGATTCCTATGAAAGAGGAGCTAAAGTTATTGCTGTAAATGATCTTGGTGGCGCGATCTACAACAAAGATGGAATAAATATACCTGAGCTATTTAAATATATTGCAAAGAATAAGTCTGTAGGAGGATTTGAAGGAGCAGACAAACTAGATGATGATATTCTTGAACTTGATTGTGATATATTGATTCCTGCAGCAGTTGGGGGTGTAATAACATCTAACAATGCTGAGAATATAAAAGCAAAAGTAATCGTCGAAGGAGCAAATTCTCCGACGACACTCAGTGCTGATAAAATTCTTAAAGAAAATAATGTAATGATAATTCCGGACATTCTTGCAAATGCTGGTGGCGTTACAGCTAGTTATTTTGAATGGGTACAAAATACACAAAATTATTTATGGAAAGAAAAGGAACTACACGAACGTTTGATTGATGTATTGACTTCTGCATTTGAAGAAATATGGATAATTTCTGAGAAAAATCAGGTAGATTTAAGAACGGCTGCGCTAATTAAAGGAATTAAAAAAGTTGCAGCTGCAAAATTAACTAGAGGATTATTTCCGTAAAAAATCCCCAATCTCTTTTATAATCCTATTTCTTTTGTTTTCAAGTTCATCCAATTTTTTATTTATTTCTTCTAAATCAGTATTTTTAAGAGGACTATTTTCAGGAAGGTTTTCTAAACCACCAATCATATTTACAGCTTCTATTGTTTCATTTATTTCAATTATTGAATTATTACACTCTTCCAATTCATCAGTGTTTGGAGAATCAGGATTAAACTCTGGACATATTGGTTTGTAATAGCACCAATCACAAAGTGTATTTTTAATTGTTGGAAAGTCATTATTTTCAAATGATTTTTTTATGTTCTCCCATATTTCAAGAATTTCAGTTCTTGCATTCTCTAACATTTGATCATCAACTTTCATAGAATGTATCGTTGAATTTTGTAAGTATATAAGTTTTAACTCGGCAGGTGTTTCACCAATCTCATCTTTAATTAGTAAAGCATATAGTTTTAAAGCAAAAAACCTTGGTTCTTTATATTTTGCAATAGGTGCTTTTCCAGATTTATAATCGACAATAATAAGTTCACCTTTTTCATTTCTATCCATTCGATCTAAGATTCCACGAAGATTTAAATCATTTATCGCACCTCTAACCCATCGTTCTCTTTCTAGGGGTTCAAAATTTGTAGGATCTTCCAAAGTAAAATAATTTGATAAAAGTTTCAATCCATCAATACCCCAATCTCTCTCTTGATCTTGATTATCAAATAAGTGAACATGTTCATCATTATTTCGAACATCTGTCCACACCTTTCTAAATAAATTATGCAAATTATCTAAACTTCTTTCATCCTGTGGGAGATCGAATAACTTTTCAAGAGCTTCATGTACAGTAGTTCCCTTAGCTTGAACCTCATTTGTTGGTTCTTTTATTTTGTCAATATTTGCATACTTAAATTGCCTAGGGCAAGTTTTGAACTGTGAAGCTCTTGAAGGAGATAAGTTTTTTATCATATATAAATAATAACTATTTATTGTTTATTTTATTGTCATGTAACCTTTGTCTGTGGAAAAGTTTTTAAAAATCTTACAAATTGTTGGAATATTGTCATTCATCCTTTATTTTATTGTTGCTATTTTATACAATTCAGCAAGTTGGTATAACTACATTTTTAGTAACTAATTGAGAGTATTCATTTTTGTTAAAACTCATATCAGTTAAAGTTATCAAATGACCGATAAGAAAATAAAGATAGCAATTTTAGGCGTAGGTAATTGTGCAAGCTCATTGGTACAGGGTCTTGAGTTTTATAATGATAATTCAAAAGAAACAGGGCTTATATCTGATGTTATTGGAGGATACAATGTTTCTGACATCCAGGTTGTAAGCGCATTCGATATAAATAAAACGAAAGTTGGGAAGGATCTCTCAGAAGCAATATTTGAAACACCAAACAATACAACTAAATTTTCGGATGTTCCAAATCTTGGAGTTGAAGTTAAGCCAGGAAAAGTTTTAGATGGTATTGGTAAATTTGTGGAAGATATAATTGACGTCACTGAAGATTCGGAAAATGTTGTAAAAGAATTACAAGAATCAGGTGCAGAGATTCTTGTAAACTTACTTCCAGTTGGTTCTGATGAAGCAGTTAAATTCTATGCGGATTGTGCAATCGAAGCAAAAGTTGGTTTTATTAACTGTATACCTGTTTTTATTGCAAGAGATAAATCATGGTACAAAAAATTCAAAGATAATAACGTACCTCTCATAGGTGATGATATAAAGAGCCAAGTTGGCGCAACAATAGTTCATAGAGTTCTTGCTCAATTATTTTCTGATAGAGGGGTAGATTTAAAAAGATCTTATCAACTTAATGTTGGTGGAAATATGGATTTCCTAAATATGCTTGAGGAAGATCGACTTGAAACAAAGAGAACAAGTAAAACATCATCAGTGACGTCAGTTGCAAATAAAGGAAAAGGGATGGAACCAAAGAATGTAAGAATTGGACCATCAGACTATGTCGAATGGCTCGAGGATAGAAAAAAAGCGTTTATACGCTTAGAAGGGGAATCTTTTGGTGGCGTTCCCTTGAACATAGAAGTACAACTTGAAGTCTGGGATTCCCCAAACAGTGCTGGTGTTGTCATTGATGCAGTTAGATATATGAAATTTTTTAAAGATTCTGGTGATTTGGAATCTTTGGATTTAGTATCAGCATGGTTAATGAAAGCACCGGCTAAAGCTGCTAAAGATTCTGAAACCTTAAATAAATTACACGAGTTAACTCATCAAGAAAGCGATTAAACTTTCTCCAACGCCTGATTAAACATCTCCATAGCCTCTCTGATTTGTGTAAGAGGAGTAGTAAGTGGTCCCATAAATCTTATAACATTTCCTTCTTTGCCACAATTTACTAAAAGTAATCCATTCTTTTTCGAGTTATTGATTATTCTCATAGCTAAATCTTTAGAAGGTATTTTATTATCTTTATTTTCTACAATCTCAACACCTTTCATAATCCCATAGCCTCTTACATCTCCAACAAAATCAAAATTTTCTTTAATGTTTCCTAAAGATTTATCCATAATTTTTGTTTGTTTATTGACTTTTTCCAGAAGATTGTCTTTATCAAATACATCTAGAACGCCCAAAGCAGCAGCACAAGAAATAGGGGACGCCCCAAATGTACTACCTATTCCAGCATCATGAACTGAATCCATAATTTCAGCTTTGCCAACGACTGCAGCAAGTGGAAATCCTCCACCAATACCTTTAGCTAGTGTGACCATATCCGGTTCAACATTGATTTTGTCTGAACCAAACATTTCTCCAGTTCGCCCAAACCCTGTTTGTACTTCATCAAAAATCAATAAAATATTATTTTGTTCTGCTATCTTTTTAAGCTGTTTTAGAAAATTTTCAGTTGCAGGAATATAGCCACCTTCGCCAAGTTGGATTTCAATAACAATAGCTGCAACATTGTTTGGATCGATTTTTTTTAATAAGGTATTTTCAATTTGCTTTAATACTTTTTCGTCCGATATGTCTCTGTAATGATATGGATAGTCAACATGTGTTATAAATTTAGGAAATGGACCAAAACCTTCTTTGTATGGTTTTTCCTTACCTGTTAGTCCCATAGCAAGATAAGTTCTTCCATGAAAACCTCCTTTAAATGCAATTATCTTTTCTTTACCAGTTGCATATCTAGCGATTTTGATTGCATTTTCAACCGCCTCAGCACCACTATTAACAAGAAAAGTTTTAGTTTTCTTGTTAATTGGATATCTTTTATTAATTTCTTCACACAACTCAACAGCATTTTCGTGAGGAGCAAAAGCAAAACAAGAATGAGAATAATCTTTCAATTGCTTTTTTACTCTTTGAATAACTCGTGGATTTAAATGTCCTGTATTTAAAACTGCGTATCCTCCAACAAAATCTAGATAGCGATTGTTATTCTTGTCCCATATTTCAGCATTTTTTCCTTTTGCTATGAAGGAATCCATAGTTGGATACCATGCAGCAGGGACATTTCTTTTAATTGTTGTCATGTTTTGTCCAGGCATAGATTTTACTGTAACTGAAATAGGATAAATACTCAATTTAATAGCTATTAAAATGATTTAATGGACACAAGCACCTTAAATTTTATAGGAACGTTAAGTGCTACAATTTGTGGAATAAGTGGGATAGTTATGTTGTCAATGAATTTCTTAACAAACCACCAAAGCAAAAAAGTAGGAAATATTTTAATTTTTATTTCAGTAAGTTCATTAATAATTCAATCGTTGCTTGTTTCTTATACATATACATTGAATGAGAATATTGGTTCTTTTTATTTATTTTATGCGGTTGTCGTACTTTTCACACTGACATTTTTGTATGTCTACAGATTACAAATGAATGAGAAGTATTATCTATATTGGGGTATTGCTTTGCTGTATCTCATGGGTCTTGAAATAAGAACAATAAATACAATTGGAGAATACTTAAACTAATGATTGCTAAAGTTCTTTCTGATGATTTAACTTATGCTCAAGTTAATTCAGAGAATCCAAACATTTGTTTTCTACACGGTTGGGGCGGAGAAAGTAATGACTGGAAAAATATTTCAAAGGAATTTGAGTGTATTGCCATTGACATTCCAGGATTTGGAAAATCTGTTCCATTTGAGCTAAGCGGATCCCCTGAGTTTTATGCAGAATATTTAGTTGAATTGATTCCAGATTCTGTAGAAGTAATTGTTGGGCACTCATTTGGTGGTGTCATCGCTGTACATTTATCTCAATTAAAAAATTATAAAAAAATAGTTGTAATTGGATCTCCACTTATAAGGTCTCCACTTCAATCAAACCCTTTTTCCTTGTTTAATTTATTTAAATTTTTAAATAAATTAAACATTATTAGTGATCAAAGAATGGAAAAGATTAAAAAAAATTATGGCTCTGACGATTACAAAAATGCCAGTAAGAATTTGAGAGATACTCTAGTTAAGGCTGTGAATCATAATATGTCTGAGATTCTTCCAAAAATAAATACAAATGTACAACTTGTGTATGGAGAACATGACTTAGTTGCCCCACTTGAAAATGGACAAATTGCTGATCGTATGATTCCGGATTCTGATTTAACAATCCTTCCTAAAGAAAATCATTTTTGTTTAAATTCCTCAAAAGAGAAAATAATTGAGATAATAAAAAGATGAATTTAGTTTATATATTTACTTTAGCCTTGATAACTATTGCAACTTGCATTAATTCTGTTCGATGGGAAAGAATTGCCCAAAGAGAGCATTACATACCTAGTTACATTTCAAAATTTTACTTTCGTTGGGTAAGATCAAGAGGATTAAATAGATTTATTTTTTTTATTACCTTAATACTTTGTATAGTTTCGTTATTTTTAATTTATATTCCAATATTAATTAGTGCTATAAATTTAGTTACGCCAATTGGATTATCATTTAAGCCACGTACCAGCAAAGTAGAGAAAACGGAGAGACTTAAAAGAGCTACTTATCTTTACTTTTTTTTAGTTATCTCAATCTCGCTTGCCTCTTTTACTTTGGGTTACGGTTACTTACTAGCATTAGCCGCAAATATGTTTTCATATTTTATATATGATCAATCTTTAAGACTTTTATTTAATTATGAAAAGAATAGATCAAGACATTTTGTTAATGATGCTTCAAAAAAATTAAACTCTGCACAAATACCGGTCATTGGAATAACAGGATCTTATTCAAAAACGACAACAAAAAATGTACTTGCTCAGATACTAGGTTTATCAAATAATGTATTTGTTACCCCAGAAAGTTACAATAATCGACTTGGAATTGCTAAATCAATTAATGAAAATTTTCAAGATGACCAAGAGCTTGCAATTATTGAAATGGGAACATATTCAAACGGAGAAATTAGAGAAATCTGTTCTTGGGTAAGGCCTCATATATCAGTGATTACTGGTATTGCACCTGTACACCTTGAAAGAATGAAATCTTTAGAAAATATTTTAGATGCTAAATCAGAAATTGTTGAACTTGCAGGTTCTGTTGTTATAAATGGTGATGATGAAATGCTATTAACTGAAGCAAGACTATGGACAAATCAAAAAAATGTTTATGACTGTTCAATTACAAGCAGAGAAGCTACTGTGTGTGTTGAATATGAAGATGGCAAGCACGATATTTATGTTGCGAATAATCTTCTAGGATCAATTAATGGACCAAAATTACTACAGCTTTCAATCTCATTATCATTTGGCGTTATGTTAGCTTTGGACTTGGATATACGTGAGTACATAAATAATTTAGATACTTTAGATAAATCTAAGCATCGTCAAAATATTCTTGAGAGCGATCTTGGACATACAATCATAGACAACTCATTTAATTCAAATCCTATGGGAGTAGAATTTAGCCTTGAAACTTTGGGACAACTAGGGAATGAAGAATCCCTTAGATTTTTAGTTACTCCAGGGATGGTTGAGTTGGGTAGTGATCAATTCGCTATCAACTATGCATTTGCTAGTGAGGCAAGTCAAGTAGTTGATGAGGCATTAATAATCGGTAATACAAATAAAAATGCATTAAAAACTGGATTCCAAGAAAATAATACAAGGTATCAAATATTTACAAACAGAGATGAAGCAGTTAGTTATTTGAATTCAATAGTGAAACCAGAAGATATAGTTTTGTATGAGAATGATCTTCCTGACCACTATCCTTAATATTTATGAGTAAAAAAATTGGAGTTATTTTTGGAGGACCCTCTCCAGAGCATGATATATCTATACTTACTGGGCTTCAAAGCGTTAGGATACTTTCAAAAAAATATGAAGTTTCTTCAATTTATTGGTCAAAAGATAACAAATGGTATGTAGTAGATAATCTAAACGAATCTGTTGATTTTTTAGAAAATAAAGAGATATTTAAAAAAAATCTTGAATTGAAATTTAATGAAAATCCAGGATTCTATCAAAAAAGAAAAAAGATTGAACTTGATGTTGTTGTAAACGCTTGTCATGGAGGGCCTGGTGAAGATGGATCTCTCCAGTCTTTATTAAATATATTTAACATAAAATATACTGGTCCAGACCAAATATCTGCCCAAATTTGTATGGATAAGTATGCATTTTATTCTTTAATGAAGGAAAATAATTTACCAGTAATTGAAAAAAAACTATTAAACGTTGAGGAAAATGAATTTAATGAAGATCATATACTTAAGCCAAGATTTGGCGGATCATCGATTGGTGTTGAAGTTATAAATGATATTGATACAGCTAAGAAATTAGTCAAAAATTCTGATTTATATTCACAAGGAGCGGTAATTGAAAAATATCTGGAAAATTCAATTGATCTTTTAGTTGGGGTTAGAAATTTTCCAACTTTTGATGTATCTGAGATTGAAAAACCAATAAAAAATGAAACATTATTTTCATATTCTGAAAAGTATCTTGAAAACGGAGGTCTTGAAGGTTCTAAAAGAGAACTACCAGCAGAATTAAACAAAGATTTGGAATCACAACTTATTAATTTAGTGAAAAAAATTAATAGTTTAATTCCTACTCGTGGAATTTATAGATATGACTTTTTACTCCATGAAAATGATTTATATGTGAATGAAATTAATACCATTCCAGGAAGTCATGCACTGTACCTATGGAAAAATTTAAATAATTCGAAATTTGAACTTTTAGATAATATGATCGACGAAGCATTATCTAATATCTCAAATAGTTGGTCAATTACTGGATCAGATGGAATTGCATTAAAAAGCGCAAAAGACATTGATTCAAAACTAGGTTAATAAATGTTCGGCATCTTTTGGGACTGTGATGGAACAATTATGGATACCGAAAAATCATATGCATACGCTTGGAAAGATTTTTTACTCTCAAAAGGACTGGATTTACCTATTGAAGATTTTGATAAGTTTGTTGGTGTTGACGACAGGCTTGTCCACCAACAATTTTCGAATTTAGTAGACCTTGATACCTTTGAGTCAACGATGGATGAACTTCACAAAATTATGAGAGTTGATTTTTCAGAAAAAATATTATTCAACGATGCTTTAAATTGTATTCAGATATTTAATGGTGAAATTCTACAAGCTTGTGCATCTGCTTCACCAAAGGAAGTTCTTAATTTTAAATTAAGTGATGCAAAAATTATAGACTATTTCGAATTTGTTATTGGTGGTAATGAGGTTGATAAAAATAAACCTAGTGGAGAAATATACAAAAAAGCTATTGAAACGTTAGGAACCGAAAAAAATATAATTATTGAAGACAGTCCAACCGGTATACAGTCTGGAAAAGATTCAGATAATTTTGTTATTGCAATTGATAGAGGAATGTTCACTCATGATCAACTGTCAGAAGCAGATTTAGTAGTAGACAAATTGAATCCTGAGGAAATAAAAACTCTTTTTAAAACCCTTTAATACTTGAATATATCTTAAATAAATTACAAAACTGACTTAGGCGCAATTTGTGACTAAGTTATTTCTAATAACAATACTGGAATGGATCTACTTGTTCTATTTTGATACTGTTCGTAAATTCCATTATTCATATAATCCATTTTCTTCCACCATTCATTTCTTTCAACATCATAAATTTCCTTTGCAAAGACATTGAACCTATCTCTTCCAATTTGTATTTTTGCATTAGGATTATTTTTTAAGTTATGATACCAACCTGGATTTTTGGGATTACCTCCTTTTGAAGCCACAACACAGATGGAGTTATTTTCTTTCAGAAAAACTAATACGTTTTTTCTTAATTTCCCAGTTTTACCACCTATAGTTTCAAGTATTAAACATGGCCTATCTGATATGGTTTTTCCTAATCGTCCTTTCGAATAAATGTATGTGTAATTGTGTATAAAGAGCACAAAAAAAATAATTTTTCTTCTCATGATAAAATTTTGGCTTTTTTTCTCCACGAGGAAAAACTTCTCGGATAAACATTAATTGGTTCAACGAGTCTTTTTGCTGGAAATTCCATTGTTGGTTTTACTATTTTAGTTATTTTTTTGTATTTTGGAACAGGAGCAAATGTAGACGCAAATTTTTTATCACTTAGAATATTTAATGGATCGTCCAAATAGACTTTAATTGATCTTTTTTGACTAATTTCTTTCAATATTTCTATTAAAAAAATAATTCTCTTTGTTGATAAATTTAAACTTTTTAAAAGGGTGGCATCAAAAACAAATATTACTGGTAGGTCTGGTAATTCGGCCAGTGCTGGGTCATCATCTCCCAATGATTCACCATTAATCCATACAAAATCCGGTTGATCTTTTGAAGTTTGTATCGATTGAGGACCAAAGTTTTTTTCTAAATTTAAATCTATATTCAATTCCTTGTTAGTAATACTTAAAACTTGTGGCCAATTTTCTATTGGACAATTGTTCATTAATTCACATTCGTTACACAATTTTGGTGCTCTTTTTTGTACCTGGAATTTAGAAAAACCATAAATTTTTCCAGTTTGCGACCCCATAACCCAATGCCATCCTAGCCTATTGCCAAATCGTGACCCATCAATTAAGTGTTTATACATATAATTTTCACTTTCTAGCCAATTTTTATTTGATCTAAACACCTGGTGCGATGAATACCACATTCTTGTTTGATTAACCATATATCCAGTTGATTCAAGTTCATTTTCTATTGTTCCAATACAATTCATCTTTTTTGTATCAACTACTTCATTTGGATCATTTTTTATATCAAAATTTAAAAATTCACGATTTTTTCTACCAATTATTGCGTATAAATGTCTTGAAAACTCTTGCCATAAAAGTTCATCTCTAAATTTACTTTTGTCTTCGTATTTAAATTTTTCAACATGGTTCCATACTTCTTTTAAACTCAATAAACCATGTCTTATATATGGTGATAAGTATGATGATCCTCTTTTTTCTGAAGGGTATACATTGTTTCTTTTTTTTGCATACCCACTTATATCAAGATTATTTAATGCTTGATCAGCAAATGATTGCCCACCCTTAAAAATTGATTCCTTATAATCATCACAAGTTAGATCTTTGAAGTAATCATTAATTATATTTTGATTATCAAGATTTAAATTTATTTCAGCCATTAACTTTTCTAATAGCCACCTTGACCAATTTTGACATTAGCAATAACTTTTAAATTTTCTTCTTCGTTTATATCAAAATTAATTCTTTGACCTTGTCTTAAGGTTCTAAATATTGATCCTTTAAGGGAGCCAGCTTTTATATAGACTTCTGTTTTATCACTATCGATAACTACGATTCCATTTCCAGAATTAGGATCGTATGTTTTTACGACACCTTGAGCCATTAAACTTTTTCGCCCCTAAGTCTTATTTCATTAACAACAGATTCAATCCCGCGTTTGTCAATTATTTTATTTCCTCTTGTGCTTACTTTAAGTTTGATCCAACGGTTCTCACTTGCTAACCAGTATTTTTTTGTTTGAATATTTGGCTTAAACCATCGTGGGTTTCTTTTGTGAGAAAATGAAACATGTTTACCCGATCTTGGTTCTCTTCCAGTTACTTGACATCTATTTGACATTGTGTTCCCTCTAAAATACAAGTATAACTATAACTTGTCTAATAATTATTTGGTACTTTGATTTTAAATCTTTTTAGGTATTGTTTTTATTGTGGTCGACAGAAGTTTACATTATTTAAATGAAATACCTATATCTGAATTAAAAGGGTTTGGTGAAAAAAGGGTTAAGTCCTTGCATAAATCTGGAATCAAGTCTGTTACCGATCTAATTAGATTATTTCCAAAAAAACATTTTGACAGATCACAAATTATGAATCTTTCTGATGTATTGCCAGATTATGATAAAGAAATCACAATTTTTGGAAAAATTAGTGATGTATCTGTTTTTACAACTAAAACAAGACTAAGGATTACAACTTTAACAATTAATGATGACACTGGGCTTGCAAGAGCTAAATGGTTTGGACCTCAATATATAGCTAGTCGATATAAAAAAGACGATATTGTCGCAATAGCTGGGGTTCCTGATGTAAAAAAAACAGGAACCGTTGAGTTTAAAAACCCCGCTATCGAATCTTTCTCATCTGAACAAGAATTATCAGAAACGGGATCTTTTATTTCCTTCTATCCAAAAATAGAAGGAGTTCCTAATAAAATTTTAAGAGAGGGTATCAAGCAAGCTCTAAAAAGAATTCCTGAAATTAAAGATATAGTTGATGAAAAATCTTTAAACGAATATTCAATTTATTCCAGAATAGATAGTTATCAAAAAGTTCATTTTCCAGAAAGTTTTGAAGAGTACAAAGAAGCAAAAAAAAGATTAGCTTTTGATGAGTTTTTATATTTGCAGAGCTTATTTCACCATTCAAAGACACTTTATCATTCTGAAAAAAAAGCTTTTGACTTGAATATAGATGACTCATACTTTGATTTATTTCAAAAACAAATACCATTTGAGCTAACCTCATCTCAAAAAAAATGTATAGAAGAAATATATAACGATATAAAAAAAGCTTCTCCTATGAAGAGATTATTACAAGGTGATGTTGGATCAGGAAAAACAATAGTTGCTGCAGCAGCAGTTACTGCAACGATAAAAAACAATAAACAAGCAGCATTAATGGCGCCTACTGAGGTATTAGCTGAACAACATCTGATGTCTTTTAAAAAGTATCTTGAATATTTTAATATAGATATTCACCTTTTAACTTCCTCGGTAAAAGATAGAGGAAATATTTATGAAATGATTGATAGAGGAGATCCTGTATTGATAATTGGAACTCATGCTTTAATCCAAGATAAAGTAAATTTCAACAACCTAGGATTAGCTATCATTGATGAACAGCAACGGTTTGGTGTTGAACAAAGAAAAAAGTTAGTCGATAATGATGACTTTACTCCGCACCAACTTGTTATGACCGCAACACCTATTCCAAGAACAACAGCTTTGGCCATATACGGGGATCTCGAATTATCTGTAATTGATGAACTTCCACCTGGTAGGAAGAAGATAAAATCAAGAGTATTATCTGGGGGAAAAAGAGACAATAAAGAGGTATATGAAACAGCTTATGAACACCTAAAAAATGAATCTCAGATTTTTGTTGTATGTCCTTATATTGAAGAAAGCGAAAACAGCGATATTAAAGCTGCAGAAAATGTATTCAAACTTTATAGGTCAGAATTTAAAGACTACAAAGTTGATTTACTACACGGAAAAATGAAACCGGAGGAGAAAGAGCTTAAAATGTTGCAAATGCAAAATGGAGAAATAGATATTCTTGTGTCAACTGTTGTTATTGAAGTAGGTATTGATATAACAAATGCAACTTTAATGATTATTGAAAGTGCAGAAAGGTTTGGCTTAAACCAGCTACACCAACTGAGAGGTAGGGTTGGAAGAGGCGAGAAACAATCGGAATGTATCTTTCATATTACAGAAGGAAAAAGCTTTTCAAAAATAACAAATGATGGTCAATCTAGATTAAAAGCTATTGAAGAAAACGATGACGGTTTTAAATTGTCAGAGATAGATTTACAAATTAGAGGAGAAGGTAAAGTGACGGGTACAACACAATCTGGTCTCTCTGATCTGAAAATAGCAAACTTGAGAACAGATTATGAAATTCTAGAAAATTCGAAAAATTACTTTTCTGATATTCAAGGTGATGATTTAAAAAATGAATTATTTACGGAAGCAAAAATGTTATTTCCAAATTTTGGAAAAGTTGAGGACTCCACATGAGAATAATATCTGGTAAGTTCAAAGGCTCCTTAATCAATACAATCAATGATTCGTCAACAAGGCCAATGATGAGTAAAGCAAGAGAAGGCATATTTAACATTCTTCAGAACGATTTCAATAATTCAACTGTTTTAGATCTATATGCAGGATCAGGTTCATTAGGAATTGAATCATTAAGCAGGGGTGCAGATTTTGTAACTTTTATAGAATTATCAACTAAATGCTCAAAGATCATAGAAAAAAACTTATCTAATATGGAAGTCAACTTTACAGTTTTAGTGACAAAAGTAATCAATTACATAAGTCAATCAAATGAACAATTTGATATTATTTTTTATGATCCTCCATTTTCAACTTCTAAAACTGAAATTGATAATGAATTAAATATTATTCAAAATTTAATGAATAAAAATTCAAAACTTGTCATTCACAGACATAAAAGTTCTGACCAATTTGTTTATCCAAACGGGCTAGAATTATATAGAGAAAAAAATTATGGCCAAAGCAGAATAACAATATTGAAAAAATGAAAGTTTTAATTCCAGGATCATTTGATCCACCAACTAATGGGCACATAGAAGTAATCAAAAGAGCTTCAAACGTTTTTGATGAAGTTTTTGTAGGAGTTGTAGTTAACCCACAAAAAGATCCAATGTTTGAAGTTGCCGAGAGAAAAAAAATGTTATCCGAAATTTTGGTCGATATATCAAATGTAAATATTGAGAGTTTTGAGGGCTTGCTAGTTGATTTTGCTAAAAAAATGAAAATTAATGCAATCGTAAAAGGATTAAGAGCTATGACCGATTTTGATTATGAATTTCAGATGGCTCAAATGAATTTTAACCTTGCTGATTTTGAGACAATTTTTATACCAGCATCTCCAGAATACGGTTATGTTTCAAGCTCAATGGTAAAAGAAATATACTCTTACGGAGGAGATGTAAGTGCATTAGTACCATCTGTGGTTGTGGAGAGATTAAATAATGGGTGAAGAAAGTTCTTCAATTGATAAAGTTTTAAGCGGTGAAATAAAGTTAGAATATATTGACCAATTAGAACTGTTAAAAGAAAATTTATCTTCCAATTCTTTTTTAAACAATAGATCAAATAAAAAAGATATCTTAAAGTTAGTAGAAAACTTAATTGACTTAATGCCTGTTGAGCTTCGGACCGCCAGATTTATTGTTCGTGAACAAGAATTATATTTGAAAAAAGCAAAGGAAGAAGCCGAAGAAATACTTTCAAATGCTGACAAAGAGTCATCAAAATTAATATCGGAGTCTTTTGTTCTTCAAGAGGCTGTTGTTGAAGCAAATGCGTTAGTAAAACAAGCAGAACAAGAAGCAATTTTAAGTAGAGCCAGTGTTGAAGATAAGCTTGATAACAAATTAGAACAAATAAAGTCAAAAATTGACGAGTTATCAGATATTGTCGAAAGAGAAAAAACAAACCTAAGGCAACCAAGAAAAATTACTGAACCAGAGTAACAATGTCTTTTATTCAAACTAAATATGACATAAGTAGATTATTTAATTCAAAAAGTGAAATTTCATTTGAATCCAGTGGACATATAGATGTTAAGTATGCGGGAAACAAAACCACTAAAGATACCCCAATTAATTTGAAAATTCAAATGAGAAACGTGTATGAAAAATTAGAAATTGATTTAGAACTTGGTTTTACTTTTGAATCTGAGTGTTCAAGATGTCTTGATGTAAATTTAGTCAATAAAGATAGAAATTTAACAGTTGATTTTAATAAAAATCAATCTAATGATTATGATATTGATTTTGGTTCGGATGAAATTGAAATTTCACCGATCATTTCAGAATTAATCTTAAACGAAATGAAATTACAATATATTTGTAAAAGTGAATGCAAAGGCCTTTGCACTGAATGTGGTAAAAATCAAAATTTGGCAATTTGCAAGCATCCTAAAAAAAATCTAAAAGAAAGTCCATTTTCTTCTCTAACTGAGCTAGATTTGTAAGTTGAAAGGAAATTTTTATGGCAGTACCAAAGAAAAAAATGTCCAAGTCAAGGACAAGAAGGCGAAAAGCCCAACATAAGGTTTCAAAGCCTCATTTTATAATTGATCCTGAAACAGGTGTAGCAAAACAATCACATCGAGTAAATCCAGTTGATGGCACTTACAACGGTAGACAAGTTAAAGAACCAGAAGTTAATTAATTTATCATGAGTACTATTGCTGTTGATGCAATGGGTGGAGACTCCGCTCCAGAAGAAGTTGTGAAAGGTGCAATTCTTGCAAAGCAAGAGGGTATTGATGTTATTCTTTCTGGTGATAAAAATCTTATATTGAGTTATTTGGGTGATGAAA
>CACAND010000009.1 GCA_902533795.1 uncultured Candidatus Actinomarina sp.
AAATTTGTCACTCCAAAATCAAAACAATATATCGATACTATCTCTCCTTCAACTGAGAAAATTTTATCTTCTATTTCAATTGGAAATCAACAAGATGTTGATTACGCAGTAGCCTCAGCAAAAGAAGGGTTGAAAAAGTGGAGTAAAACTAATCCTTCAGAAAGAGCAAAATATTTATTCAAACTTGCCAGATTGATTCAAGAAAGATCAAGAGAATTTGCTGTATTGGAAAGCTTAGATGGAGGTAAGCCGATAAAAGAATCAAGAGACTTTGATCTTCCACAAGTTGCTCAAAACTTTTTTTACTATGCTGGATGGGCTGACAAGCTGGATATTGCTTGGGGTAACGAGCAATACAAACCTTATGGAGTTGTGGGACAAATTATCCCTTGGAACTTCCCACTTTTGATGTTGTCATGGAAAGTAGCTCCAGCTTTAGCAACTGGTAATACAGTTGTTTTAAAGCCAGCTGAGACAACACCTCTGACAGCTTTATTGTTTGCTGAATTATGCGAAGAAGTAGGTCTTCCAGATGGGGTATTTAATTTAGTAACTGGAGATGGGTCTACAGGATCACATCTTGTAAACCATAAAGATATTAAAAAAATTGCTTTTACTGGATCTACTGGCGTTGGTAAATATATCCAAAAATCTTTAGCTGGTAGAGACGTTGGTTTGACCTTGGAACTTGGCGGTAAAGCAGCAAATATTGTTTATAGTGATGCAGCTTTAGATGAAGCAGTCGAGGGAGTTGTTAACGGTATATTTTTTAATCAAGGACATGTTTGTTGTGCAGGAAGTAGATTACTTGTTCAAGAGGATATTGAAGAAAAATTTATTAAAAAACTAGAAAAGAGAATGCAGTCATTAAATGTTGGTAATCCATTAGATAAAAATACTGATGTAGGTGCTATAAATTCAAAAGATCAATTAGATAAGATTGAAAAATTGGTAAATGAAGGTGTTGCAGATGGTGGAGATTTATTCCAAATTGAATGTGAACTTCCTAAAAATGGATTTTGGTTTAAGCCAAGTCTATTTACAAGCGTTCAGGCAAATTATAAAATCGCAACTGAAGAGATATTTGGACCTGTTCTTACTACTTTAACTTTTAGAACTCCGGAAGAAGCTGTTGAGATTGCTAACAATACTGAATATGGTCTTTCTGCAGGTATTTGGACAGAAAAAGGTTCAAAAATATTATGGACTGCTGATAGGCTCGAAGCAGGAGTAATTTGGGCAAATACATTCAATAAATTCGATCCAGCATCGCCTTTTGGTGGCTACAAAGAATCAGGATTTGGTAGAGAAGGAGGAAGACATGGTCTTCTTTCTTACCTAAAGGTGTCATCATGACAGACATAAAAAAAACGTATAAAAATTACGTTCATGGTAAATTTGTTAGGTCTGAATCTGGAAAAGTTTATTCAATTGATTTAAAAAAAGAAAAATATGAGATTCCTTTAACTTCAAAAAAAGATCTAAGGGATGCGGTTACATCATCTAAAGAAGGATTTAAAAATTGGAATCAATTAACAATGTACAATAGATCTCAAATTCTCTATCGATTGTCAGAAATGATTGAAGGAAATAAAGATAGTTATATTTCCTTATTAGAAGATCATGGATTATCTAAAATTAATTCAAAAAATGACATTAATAATGCAATAGATACAATCGTTTGGTATGCAGGCCTTGTAGATAAATGGGAACAGCTTACTGGTAATTTGAATCCTGTTGCTGGTGAATATTTTAATATTTCTCATCAGGAAGCTATTGGAGTTACATTTACACTAAGTTCTAATTCAATATCATTGAATGAATTATTAAAAACAATACTTCCTCCATTGACCGTGGGGTGTTCTGTTATTAATTTTTCAAATGAAAATGCAGTTATTGCATTAAAACTATCTGAAGACATTAATAATTCTGACTTTCCGTCAGGCAGTCTTAATCTGTTGTCTGGAAAATTTGAAAATATTATTGAAGATGTTGGGGGTCATGTTGAGATTAAACATGCCGCAATTTATGAAAAGATTTCAAAAAAATCAAGCGAGATTCTTGGTCAAAAAGCATCTGAGTCTGTAAAAAGAATTTCTATCTTGCCCTCAACAAGTGGGATAAGTTCAATTTTACCTTTTATCGAAACAAAAACAGTCTGGCACCCTAAAGGCAAATAAACTGTCTTACCCTTTATGTAATATTTTATTATTACTCATTAACCCTGTTTAAGCTGTCTTGCCTAGCGAGACAGCTTATTCATATATGTTGTTATTATTACAGAATGGTCGATGACAATATTGAAGATCTTTTACAAAACAGTGGAATGCCTGTTCCAAATGTTTGGATTGAGCTTGAAGGTGAGTTTCTAGACTTTGATAAAGAAAATCAAACTTTAAAATGTAAGTTTCCTGTCAGGGAAAGATATTTTAATCCCTTACCTACAACACTCGGGGGAATTATTGATTCATGGATTGATATCACAATGGGGCCATTAAGTGTTTTACTTGGTCAAAAAGCTGTGACTAAGACTTTTTCAATAAAATTTATAAAACCTGTAGGGCCATCTATCAAGTATGTGACTGCTGTTGCTTGGAGAGAAAGTGTTGATGGTAGAAGCAGTATATTTAAAGGTGAACTCTACTTAGATAATGGAGAATTAGCTGCTGTTGCTGAGTCAGAACTTGTAGAAATTAAATAATCTTAGGTTCTTGAATATAGAAAAGCGGAAGATAATATTACACCCATTCCTATAAACTGAATTGAATTAGTTATCTCGTTTAAGAACTGATAACCAAAGAAAATAGAAAATATTGGAATCATATAGACAATAAATGAGCTAGATATTCTCCCAACACTTTCTAACAATTTATAATATGTCAGAAACGCGATACCAGTACCACCAATTCCCAATATGAGCATTGGGATCAATGAAACTTCAAAAGTTGGTATCTTAAATGATGCAGTCGATCCAAGCATTATAAGTGAGAGAAGTAGCGCGTATCTTATTACAATTTTTATAACAATTAATGAATCATATTTTTTTATTAATGGCTCAACCATATTTACGGCAATTCCATATGATATTGAGGCAATCAGTGCATAAAGAAAACCAATATCAAAAGATATATCACTAACGCCTTCGCTTAAAGAAATCAGCCCCACCCCAATAAAACCAGTAAAAATATATAGTATTTGAATTTTTGTTACTTTTAATTTGTAAAACACAACCGCAATAAAAGCAACAAAAATTGGAGTTGAACCATTAATCAATCCAGCTAATGAAGATGTTATGGTTTGTTCAGCAATGCCAAACATATAAAAAGGAAGAGCCATCCAAAAAAATGAAATTATAAAAATCTTTACATGGTCTGCTTTTACGATATTTTCTTTGGCCCTAACAAATATATTTATGAATAAAGCTCCAATTAAAATTCTGTAGATAGCTATATCTGAGGGATTAAGTTCTTCTAGTGAATACTTAATCATTAAAAATGATGATCCCCAAATTGAAGATGTCACAAGAGCTAATAAAAAATTTTTAAAATTCACAAGCTTTGAAGCTTAACATAGATTCCTTATTAGTTTGGAGCCACCCCCAACAGGGTAGTTGAATAGTGTCAGTGGTTCAGACTTACACAAAAGCGGCTCCAATGTAAGTTTAGATGATAGATATTTTAGATTATTTGATCAGTCACAATTTCTATATTATTTGAAAACTTTTTTAGAGTATTAATTGGTAAATTATTATCAGCATTCATAGATTTAAGAATATCTTTCTTGTTTTCTCCAGTTGCCAAAATAAAAATTTTATCTATTTTTGCAAGCAATTTAAACGTCGCAGTTACTCTCCATTTTGTTTTTATATTTACTTCATTAGCGACATAAAGTGATTCTTTGTTCATTGTTGCTTCTGAATTAGGAAATAAAGAAGCAATGTGACCATCTTGACCTAATCCAAGAATTGCAACATTGAAATTACTAATTTTGTCTTTAATTTTTTTTTCATAAATTTCTGCATCCAATTGTGGGCTATTACCGCTGAAGTCAAACTTTAAAACTTCTGCCTGTGATTGTTCAAAGTAGTTATTTATTAAATTCTGGTTTGATAATTCATCACTAGCATCTATCCACCTATCATCGACCGTCCAAATAATTGTTTGGGATAAGTTATTAAAATTTTCTGACATTATTGAATATGCAAATCGTGGAGTTTCACCGCCAGATAATCCGAGAGAAAATGTGCCGTCAGAATTTTCAATTAGATCTTTAATTTGATTTACAACATAGATTGAAGCACTTTCGTGATTATCTTCTGAATGAATATTTATATCTCGAGCCATAAAAAAATTGTTACACTTTAAACTTCAAGTAATATCAATGATAGTGGAAAAACATATATCAATAGAAGGTAACCATAAATTAAGTGGTGAAATAACAGTAAAAGGTGCAAAAAATGCTGTTTTAAAAGAAATGATTCTTCCAATTCTCTGCGAAGGTGACTATATCATCAAGAATGTCCCTTCGATTGCTGATGTATCTTACATGCAAGATGTTCTAAATGTACTTGGTATTAAATCAGAATTTTCAAATAATAATTTATCAATTTCCTCTCCATCACAGATCGGGATAGAAGCCCCATATGAAATAGTCCAAAAAATGCGAGCATCAATAATCATCCTTGGCCCATTATTAGCTAGAGAAGGAGAGGCAAGAATTGCTTTTCCTGGAGGTGACCAGCTTGGACCTAGACCTGTCCAAATGCATTTAGATGCTCTAGAAAAAATGGGGGCAAAGTTTGAGCTTGATCACGGTGTTCTAATTGGAAGAACGGAAGGGCTTAAAGGTGTTGAAGTCAATCTTCCCTATGCCTCCGTAGGGGCAACTGAGAACACTTTATTAGCTGCAGTATTAGCTGAAGGAAAGACTGTAATTGAAAATGCAGCAAGAGAACCTGAAATAGTAGATATTGTCAATATGCTAAAAAAAATGGGAGCAAATATTTCAGGTGAGGGGACTAGTGAAATAATAATTGAAGGAGTTAAGAAATTAAACCCTACGGATCACGAAGTAATCGGAGACAGAGTTGCAGCAGGTACATTTTTAGCAACTATTTTTTCTACTAAAGGTTCTGGAAAAGTAAACGGTGTAAATCCAGAACACTTGCCAATGGAATTAAAAAAGTTCCAAGAGATGGGAGCAATAGTTGAATTTGAAGAATCTTCAATTTCAATTGAGTATCAAGA
The DNA here is from genome assembly GCA_902533795.1 of uncultured Candidatus Actinomarina sp. Lineage (GTDB taxonomy): Bacteria > Actinomycetota > Acidimicrobiia > Actinomarinales > Actinomarinaceae > Actinomarina. The sequence continues at coordinate 5,247 of CACAND010000009.1, forward strand.
TGTAATCAATTCTATTGAAATTGCTACTCTACCTTTTCCAGGTGTTGCAACAGATTTGCAACCTATTTTTGGCTCCGCGTTGCTTATGGCAGAAGGTACATCGATTCTTACTGAAAATGTTTATGATCAAAGGTTTCAATGGATACCGGAAGTTCAAAGAATGGGTGCGAATATTCAAACAGGTTGGCAGCATGCAATGGTAAAAGGAGTAGATAATCTATCTGGAGCTCCTGTACAGGCTACAGATATCAGAACAGGTGCAAGTCTTATTGTTGCTGCTTTACAAGCTGACGGCATATCTTCTATAAGCGGTGTTGACCATATAAATAGGGGCTATGAGGATATAGTGTATTCTTTGAGTTTATTAGGATCAACAATTGAATATAATGATTTACATGGATGACAAAGGTATAAATTTTCCAACATTCAAAGAAAGACCTGAAAGGGTTGACATTGATCTAGATATTTTGAATGACACTATTGAATACATAAGGCCTGCGGTTCAAGCTGACGGTGGCGATATAAAGTTAGCCTCTGTAGAAGATGGTGTTGTAAATATAGAGATGCTCGGTGCATGTCAAGGATGCCCTCTCTCCATAGCTACTTTAAAAAGTGGAATCGAAAGAATAATTATTGATAAAGTTCCGGGTGTTGAACAAGTTATCGCAACCTAATTTTTTTAGCCAAAAGGTATTCGACTATAAAAATTGATTCCAATCAATTGATTATTTACTACTAGTGGCTGAATTTCATATTCAATCTGATTTTTGATAGTTACTCCACCATATTCAGAAGGCACACTGACTTCTTCATACAAACCAATTTCTGTCAAAACAATTTCTCTCTCATCTTTATTTAGAGAATCATCTGAAATACTTATGATCATAAGGAAAAATAATTTTGTTTGTTGAGAAGTGATTTCACTAGTGCTTGTAGGAGCAAAAAATTCAATTGACCTCACTGAATTGTTATCAACATTTAAGTTTAGAACAAAAATATTCTCTTTTGCTGTCGACTTTCCAAATTGATAAACAAGAGTCTGTTGAGCATCACTAACCCAGTTGACTCCATCAGGGTTAATTGAGAAAAACGATATAGTATCTTCATCATTTGAAATTGAATTTATCAATTTATTCCAATTTGTAACAAATTCTTCAGGAGTATTCCCAATTCCTTTAGACCAAGTTATTTCTTCATTTATAGTTATTGATGTATTTGATTCTGTTTCTTCTACGGTTTCATCATTTGAGCAAGCTATAAAACAAATGTTTATGATTATTAAAAAAAGTACCTTTCTCATTTTTCAATTTCCTTTTTTAAATTTTGAAGATTTTCTTTCCAAATTAAATTAAAAATTGGTTTTCCAAAAAATTCTCCTATTGGCCCTCCAAGATAAAAAGGAAATACCAAAGTTTCAGCCCAAGAAAATTTTGTGGATGTATCACTAATTTTTGTAAATTGCATTTCGCCTTTTCCTTTCACTATTCCTACATGATCAACACCGATAACACTTTTGTCTTCCCATTTAGTAAAAGTCATGTAATCATATAATTTTATAGGCCCAATTTTTGTAAGAACTTTTATTTTTGTACCTACTCCAGTTCTAGAATTGGTTTGAAAGTCTATATTTACAGCATCTTTCATCCAATTTGAATGGTTTTCAATTTTTGAAACTTCATCCCATACCTCATCTAATGGGGCATTTATAATCGTCTCTACAGTAATTGTTTTACTCATTGTGTGTTTTACAATAATAGTTCCTCACTAAAATAATTGAGTATGAAAAATAAAGACTATTTATATTTGGACCATGCAGCATCTACGCCGATGCGTAAAGCAGCTATTACAGAATATGTAAATGCAGAGAGCTTTGGTTTTGCTAATTCTTCAGGAGGTCACAAATTATCCCGAGATTCAAAAAATTTATTGGAGGATTCAAGAGAAAAAATTGCTTCGTTACTAGATGTTGCACCTGGTGAAATTATATTCACAAGTGGCGGAACAGAAGCTGATAACTGGACAATAAAATCGTTATTTAGTTCTACTAAACTTGATGAGAACCTTGTGACTTCAAATATTGAACATGAGGCGGTGCTTGCATCAGCAGAATGGGTTTCATCACTCGGTCATAAAGTAAATTACGCAAAATCAAATAACGAAGGATTGGTTGAAGAAGACGAGTTCTTAGATCATGTAAATGAGAAAACAATTGTTGCATCGTTAATGTGGGGAAATAATGAAACGGGAGTAATCCAGCCAATAAGTCAAATATCTAAAGCTATTAAATCAGCTAATGAATCAACATTATTTCATTCAGATGTTGTTCAAGGAATAATCTCAGAAAATATTAACTTTCATAACTCTGGTATTGAAAGCGCAGCTATATCAGCTCACAAGATTGGAGGACCTAAAGGGGTCGGAGCAATGTTCATCAACAATAAATACAAATTGCCAAGTTTTTTACATGGTGGTAAACAAGAGCTTGAGCGCAGGGCAGGTACAGTCGATGTGCCAGGTATAGCTTCTTTTGCCGCAGCTTTGGAGGAACAACAAAATAAATTTGATGATGAAGTTGGAATGATGAAAGAAGAAAGAGAAACCTTTGAAGATAAATTAAAGAACTCATTAGAAGTTGTTATTGTTGGAGACTCCATTGGTAGGCTTCCTCATATAAGCAATATTCAATTTGCGGATATTAATTCTGAAGTACTTTTAATCGAACTTGACTTAAATGGGCTTGGTGTCTCAAGAGGATCCGCCTGTGCAAGTGGTGCTCAAAAACCTTCTCATGTTCTTGAGGCTATGAATGTAGATGAAAAATTTATAAACAATCATCTAAGATTTAGCTTTGGTTGGTCAAATCAAAAAGGTGACGGTTCTAAGGCAGCAGATATTGTTATTAAAGCAGTTCAAGGTATGAAGTGAGAATTTTAGTAGCAATGAGCGGGGGTGTTGATTCATCTGTCGTAGCTGCACTTTTAAAAGAACAAGGTCATGAAGTTATTGGTGTAACAATGAAACTTTGGGAGGGGCCTGAAGGTGAAATGCCCGAAACAGGATGCTGTACTGCATCTGATAGTGAAGATGCAAGGAAAGTTGCCTCAAAGTTAGATATTCCATATTATGTATTGGACTATACAGAATCTTTTTCCAAAAATGTTGTAGATAATTTTATCGATATGTATGCACAAGGCCTTACACCAAATCCCTGTGTTGAATGCAATAGATCTGTAAAGTTTGACCATTTTTTAAATCAAGCCAAAAAGCTTAACTGTGAAAAAGTAGCAACAGGTCATTATGCAAAAATAATTAAAAATGAAAATTTTTATGAATTACATAAAGCGGATTATCTTGATAAGGACCAGTCTTATGTATTGCATATGTTGAAATCTGATGATTTAGAAAACATACTATTTCCATTAGGTGAAATTACTAAGCCAGAAGTTAGGCAAATTGCAGCGCGGCTTGGTTTGAAAACAGCATTTAAAAAAGACAGTCAAGATATATGTTTTGTTGGAAAGAAAGATTACCGATCATTTGTAGAAAAAAGAATAGACTTAACTTCTCCAGGAGAAATTTTTGATGTCAATGGAAATAAAGTTGGTGATCACAAAGGAATTCATGAATTTACAGTTGGTCAAAGAAAAGGCCTCCCTGGAGGGCAAGCTGCACCCAGATATGTAACTAAAATAAACGTACAAAATAAAAATGTAATAATTGGTGAGCAAAAAGACCTCCTAGTTGAATCCTTTATCATTGAAGATGTTTCGATCGTTAAAGATATTGAATATGACAATTTGACTGTGCAGACAAGATATAACTCAGAAGACCTAAATTGCAAAATTAACAAAATATCTGACAATGAATTGCTAGTTGAACTAATAGAGCCAGCTTCAAGCATCGCACCAGGTCAGTTTGGTGTTCTTTTTAGTGGAACCAAGGTTATAGGCGGAGGAAGAATAAGTTCTAAATTAATGGAATCTGCTTCATGAATCTTAAAGAGGTAAAAGCGCTAATAGATCAATTGTCGAAGGCTGAGCATGCTTATTATGTTTTGAACAATCCAATAATGTCAGATGGTGAATACGACAAATTATTTAATTCACTGAAAAAAATTGAAGAAGATAATCCAGAATTACTTATGGAGGACTCACCAACCCAAAGGGTTACAGAAACTCCAAGTGATGCCTTTGAATCAGTTGAGCATCAAGGAAGAATGTATAGCTTAGATAATATAGAAAACAGCAAAGAGTTAGAAAAGTGGTTTGAGCGTTTAGAAAAAATAACGGATTCAGCAATATACCCAGTTACGATTGAACCAAAAATTGATGGTCTAGCTATTTCTCTGATTTATGTAGATGGCCTTTTGAAAAGAGGTCTTACAAGAGGTGATGGAGTTGTTGGTGAAGATGTTACCCACAATGTCAAAACAATTAGAAATATTCCATTAAGACTGAAAGAAAATGTAAAGGGAACAGTTGAAATCAGAGGTGAAGTTTATATGCCTACGGATAGTTTCAATAATCTAAACAAACAAAGAAAAGAGGATTCTGTAACTTTAGATTTACTTAAAGAAAAAAATAAAGCTGATTTATCTGAGGATGAAAAAAATAATTTACAAAGAATTAGAAAAGAAGGCACTAATATTTTTATAAATTCAAGGAATGCAGCTGCTGGATCATTACGTCAGAAAGATGCTTCAATTACCTCAACAAGGGATTTAAGACTTCTTGCCTATCAATTAATTTATCATGATAAAGAGGTTCAAAATCAATTCCATTCAAAAAATAATGACTTTATGGGAGTACTTGGATTTGAGACAAACAACATTAAAATTTCTAATTCTCAAAAAGAAATCGAGAAAAATATAGATGTTATAAAAGATTCAAGAAACAAATATCTTTATCAAATAGATGGAGCTGTTTTAAAAGTAGATTCTCTACAAACTCAAGACGAATTAGGATTTACTTCAAAATCTCCTAGATGGGCAGTAGCCTTTAAGTTTCCATCTGAAGAGCAAACAACGGTACTAAAAGACATAAAATTACAAACTGGTAGGACTGGGGCCATAACTCCAGTAGCAGTATTAGACCCAGTGATAGTAGGGGGAGCAAGGGTTTCATCTGCCACACTTCATAATCCAGATGAAATAAAAAGAAAAGATTTACGAATAAATGACCATGTAATTGTAAGAAGAGCGGGTGATGTTATTCCAGAAGTTGTTGCTCCTATAAAGGAGAGAAGAGATGGAAATCAAGATATATGGGAATTACCTAAAGAATGTCCTTGTGGAGAGTCAAGTATTGAATACTTTGAAGATGAAAAAGTTCCACGATGCAAAAAAAAATTATCTTGTAATATAGCTCAAAAAGAGTCCATTATTTTTTTTGGTTCTAAATCTGGTCTTGATATCGATGGGCTTGGTAAGGAAACGGTAGATACTTTATTAGAAAAAAAACTTATTAAAGGTATTGGAGACCTCTATAAATTAGATTTTAATGATTTAATTGATTTGCCATCATGGGAAGAGAAAAAAACAACAAACTTACTTTCTGCTTTAAAAAAATCAGTCGAAACGTCTCCTGAAAGTTTACTTACTGCATTAGGAATAAGATTTGTCGGTAAAAGAACTGCTCAGACGTTAATTAAAAACTTCAATTCAATCGATGGTATTTTGGATGCCGAAAGAGACAATATAGAGAATATACATGGTATTTCAAAAAGTGTTTCAGAGTCTATTTTTGAATGGAAATCAAACAAAAACAATATTGAGCTTATAGAGACATTAAAAGACAGTGGATTTAAATTTGATAAAAAAAACACATCGTCCAAAAGTTTTCTTGCTGGTAATACATTTGTAATTACAGGAACGCTTGAAACATATACAAGACAAGAAATTGTAGATTTAATCGAAAATTTAGGGGGGACTGTAACTACCGCAGTTTCAAAAAATACAAATTACTTAATATTTGGTTCTAATCCTGGTTCAAAATATGATAAAGCAAATTCCTTAAATATAGATTTGTTAGATGAAGTGAATTTTAAAGATTTAATTAGTAAGTATAAAAAATCCAGCTAAATTCTCCCACATCCGGAAGCCCAGTTACTTTTGACCATTGTATTGTTACAGTATGTTTTCCTGCTATCCAAGATTCAAAAGATTTGTTTGGCCCTGGACGCCAAGTAAACATCCCAATAGCATCTTGAAACAGTATCTCTGACTCGGGAATTATATAATTATCGACTATTAATGTAATTTCATAACCTACTGGTAAATCAACTCTAATGCTTGACTGTTGTGGTACTTGATCATTTGGTAATGGGTATATTTCTTCAACGACTTGAGGTAATTCAACAACTTCTGAGTTATTGATCGAAAAAGTAACTCCATAATAAATAACAAAAATTAACAACCCTGTTAATAAAAGAATAATAAATCTATAAGTGTTCTTATTCATACATTAAAATACTATCTAATAACTAAAAAGAGACCAATATGAATATCGAAAAATTTGAAAATAGAGTTGAAAATATAGACTTAGACAATATTACTCAAGATGATGTTGATCTAATTAAGGAAATAATTCAGAAACTAGATAATGGTGAAATAAGAGTTGTTGAAAAAATTGATAATGAGTGGGTAGTTAATGAATGGGTTAAGAAATCAATTTCTTTATACTTTTCAATCCAGAATTTAAAAGTTATCGAGTCTGGCGATGTAATCTACTTTGATAAACTCGAGCCCAAAAAAAATTATGAAAGTTTAAAAATTAGAGTAGTTCCTCCTGGGATTGTAAGATATGGAGCATTTTGTGAACCCGGTGTTGTAGTCATGCCAGGTTTTGTAAATATAGGTGCTTATGTCAGTTCAGGAACAATGGTCGATACGTGGGCAACAGTTGGGTCGTGTGCATATATAGGAAAAAATGTTCATTTATCAGGTGGTGTGGGTATTGGTGGTGTACTCGAACCTCCGTCAGCTATGCCAGTAATTATTGAGGATGGAGCATTCATAGGTTCAAGAGCAATTATTGTTGAAGGGGTCAGAATTGGAAAAGGTGCTGTAATCGGCGCTAATGTTACTATCACATCTTCAACACCAATTATTGATGTATCGGGTGAAGAACCAATCGAATACAAAGGAGTAGTTCCAGAAAATTCTGTTGTCATTCCTGGTACGAGACCAAAGACATTTCCGAGTGGCGAATATGATGTTCAATGTGCATTAATAATTGGAAAAAGAAAAGAATCAACAAATGAAAAGACTTCACTCAATGAAGCACTGAGGACATTTGGAGTAGACGTTTGAATCTAAACGAATTAACTCAAAAATTAATTGATATTGAATCTGTTACTGGAAATGAAAATGAAGTAATAAATTTCATTGAAAAGTATCTAACTGATGAAGGATACGATGGTGAAATATTTAGAAATGAGGGGGGCCTAATTGTTTCCTCACCTAACTCAAATCCAAAAATTGCATTAGTTGGACATCTTGATACTGTGCCAATTGATGAGAATCAAAAGATAGTCTCCGATGAGGAAAACATTTATGGCAGAGGTTCTGTTGATATGAAAGCGGGAGTTGCTGTTATGATGAAAACCATTCTTGATAAGAATAAGAATGTTATAGGTGTTTTTTATACTGCTGAAGAAGGCTCTTCTGAGCAAAATGGTCTAAATTTTTTGATGGATATATTAAAAAAAGACTTTTCCATAGAGCTTGCGATAGTGATGGAACCAAGCAGCTTGGAATGTCAATTAGGTTGTAATGGATCATTAAATGCCAATTTAGATCTCGTTGGTATTTCAAGTCATTCTGCGAGGCCCTGGATGGGTGAAAATCCTTTTTTTAAACTAAATAAAGTTGCAGATTATCTATCTGAAAACGAAATTAAAGACTTTGATATCGATGGATTAATCTATAAACAGGTTGTGACTATTACAAAAATCCAAGGAGGTGTTGCCAACAACGTAACACCGCCAAAAATTTCAATGAATGTAAATTTTAGATTTGTTCCTACATTTTCTTCAGATGATGCAGAAAATTATATTAAAGATGAACTTGAACAATTTGGTGAAGTCACAATTAAAAATATAGCAACAGGAGCTCTTCCTAATAAAAATTTAGGAATGATATCTGAATTTATTAGCAAAACTGGGCTTGATGTTACACCAAAACAGGGATGGACAGACGTTGCAAGATTTACAGATGAAGGCATCCCAGCTATTAATTTTGGACCCGGTGACCCTTTGTTAGCTCATACTTCTGATGAATTTGTTAATAAAAATGAAATATTAGAATCTTATGAGATATTAAAAAAATTTCTTGAAAGTACCTAATGACAAAAGATTTTAACATAGACGATATATCCAATCTCGCATCTATTCATCTTGAAGAAAAAGAAAAACTCAAACTTCAAAAGGATTTGGAGATAGTCCTTGAACACGTTGATGCTTTAAAAAATATTGATGTAAAAGATGAGAAAATTGATATTCATCCTTTAAGTAAAGTACTTGAGCTAAGAGAGGATGAATCTACACCATCTTTGAGTCATGAAGATGCAATGAAGAACTCTCCTGAAACGAAAGATGGACATTTTGTTGTTCCTCCTTCAATTGAGTAACTGATAATGAATAGAAACATACCTTCAATTTCAAAATTAAACAATTTATTTTTAGATAAAGAGTTAAAACCATCTGAATTATTTGAGCAGGTTTATGAGAATGCGTCCTTTACCGAGTCTATCTTGCATGCTCATTTAGAACTTTTTTACGATGAAGGTCTTGAAAACTCAAAAAAATCTGATGAGCGATTTTTAAAAGGTGAGAGTATAGGAAAGCTTGATGGAATTCCAATCGCTATAAAAGACAATATAAATGTTTATGGTTATAAAACAACTTGTTCATCAAAAATGCTTTCTAATTATGTATCTCCCTACGACGCGACAGTAATTGGAATGCTAAAAGAAACAGGTTCAACATTTACGGGAAAGACAAATCTTGATGAATTTGCTATGGGCTCGTCAACTGAGAATTCAGCGTATGGTCCTACAAAAAATCCTTGGAATCCAGATTATGTACCTGGAGGGTCCTCAGGAGGATCTGCCGCTGTAGTTTCTGCAGGTTCAGCTGTAGCTTCTTTAGGAAGTGATACAGGTGGATCAATTAGACAACCTGCTTCATTTTGCGGTGTAGTTGGTTTTAAGCCGACGTATGGAACGGTATCAAGATTTGGATTAATTGCGTTTGCTTCTTCACTAGATCAAATAGGTCCAATCACAAATACTGTAGATGATGCAAGAATTATATTTGATAACATTCAAGGTTATGACCCTAAAGATGCAACATCCATAAAGCCTGAATATACAGAACCCAAAAATAAAAAATTGAAAATAGGAATAATAAAAGAATTAATGCAAGAAGGAGTTTCAGAAGATTCACAAAATGAAGTAAATAAAGTAACTCAGCTTTTAGAAAATAGTGGACATGAAGTTGTAGAAACTTCCTTACCACTAACTGAAATGGCTTTAAGTGTTTATTATTTAATTGCTCCAGCTGAATGCTCTGCAAATTTATCACGTTTTGATGGAGTACGCTTTGGATTAAGAGAACCAGCTTCAGGTAGTTATGAAATGATGAATAAAACTCGTGCCGTAGGCTTTGGTGAAGAGGTAAAGAAGAGAATATTGTTGGGAACTTATGCATTATCTGCTGGTTATTTTGATGAATACTATGGAAGAGCATTAAAAGTAAGATCAAAGATAATTTCAGATTTTCAAAAAGCTTTTGATGATTTTGATTTTTTGATATCACCAACAACTCCATCTCCAGCATTTAAATTCGGAGAAAAAACAGAAAATCCTCTTGAAATGTATCTCTCTGATTTATGTACAATTCCAGCGAACTTAGCAGGCCTTCCAGCAATAAGTATTCCAACGGGCTTATCTGATAATAACATGCCTCTTTCTATCCAACTTATGGGAAAACCATGTTCGGATTATTCTTTATTAGATCTTGCAGAGTCAATTGAAGACATGGTTTCGTTTAATCATTTACCAAAGATGACAAAAGGTGATAAATGAGTCTTAAGCCAACAATAGGTATGGAAACACATGTTGAATTAGATACAGAATCCAAAATGTTTTGTTCTTGTAAAGTTGTTGAAACCGATGAACCAAATATTAGTTTATGCCCAACATGTCTAGGTTTGCCAGGAGCTCTTCCAGTCCCAAATAAAAAAGCAATTGAATATATTGTCATGCTTTCATTAGGAGCAAATTGTTCAATAACTAAAGAAGGAATGTTTCATAGAAAAAATTATTTCTATCCTGATCTTCCTAAGAACTATCAAATTTCCCAATTTGATTTTCCTGTAGGAGTTGAAGGATCGTTAGAAATAGTTATTGAAGATAGCCTTCATACTGTCGCAATTGAGAGAGTACACATGGAAGAGGACACAGGTAAAAGCATTCATTTAGGATCAGGTAGAATAGATTCTGCAACGAGTACTTTACTTGACTTCAATAGATCTGGCGTTCCGCTTGTAGAGGTTGTAACTAAACCAATAATATCTTCAGCAAAAATGGCAGTTGCATACATAGAGGAACTTAGACAATTAGTAATTGATTTGGGGATATCAAAAGGAAAGCTAGAAAAAGGAAATTTACGATTCGACGCAAATATATCTGTTGCCGAAGAAGGTTCTGATGAACTTGGAGTTAAAGTTGAAATAAAAAATATGAACTCTCTTAAGTCACTTGAAAAAGCAATAGATTATGAAATATTAAGACAAACAAAAATGGTACAAGATAAGGAATCAATAATTCAAGAAACACGTCATTGGGACGAGAACAAACAAGTGACGCTATCAATGAGAACAAAAGAGGGAAGTGCTGATTATAGATATTTTTCAGATCCTGATCTACCAAATATGGTAATAAACGAGGAATTTATAGAAATTTCTCAAAATCAGATTAAAGAAACTCCTGAAAAGAAAAGAAAAACACTTCTTGATACAGGGTTATCGTTATCAGATTCAAATTATTTAGATAAAGGCCAGAGATGGTTATATGAACTTTATTTGTCAACGGTAAAGGAAACATTTGATTGTAAATCGACTTTTAATTTCCTTACTGGTGAACTTCAGGGACAAATGAGAAAAGCAGAAATTAGTGAATTGCCTCAGTGGGTTAATTCTGAAAAACTTGCTGGTTTAATTAATCTCTTTGAAAATAATGAAGTTTCTTTCACATCTGCAAAAGATATTCTCGCAAAATTGCTAATTGAAGATATTGATCCTAAATCTTTTGCATCAGATAATAACCTTATCCAATCCTCTGATAATGATGAAATAAAAACACTTGTAACTTCGGTAATCAATGAGAATCAAGATATTGTTGAAAGATTAGAAAATCCTGAAGATAAACTTGTTGGCTTTCTAGTAGGTCAAGTAATGAAAAGCTCCGAGAGCAAAGTAAATCCTGGATCTGTAAAAGAAGTTCTACTTAAAGAGTTATTTGGATAATTTGGTTCACAACCATAGCTGATATTAATCCAATAAAACCAGCACCCAAATCGTCATATAAAACACCTAATTTTCCTGGAAGCTTTTCAAGTTCGCCAACAAAAGAGGGCTGTTTCATAATGTCACTTAATCTAAAAACTAAAAAACCAGATATTAAGGGCAATAATTCAGCTCCAGCTCCAAGTGTTACAAGACTCATTCCACAAACCTCATCAAGTGTAATCCAACTTGGGTCTGAAGACGCTTCATTATCATCGACAGTTACAAAATAAAAAAGGATAAGAAAAATAAATAAGATGAATAAGTTAAGTGTATTCCAAATCCCATACCAATAGTCGCCAAAGTAGATCACCAATGTAAATAATAAAGATGCTAAAGTTCCTCCACCTTTTTTACCTTTAAAAAAAGTTTCCCAAAAGAGGCCAACTCCAAATCCTGAAGCAATAAAACGTATCACAATTTGAATAATAGTATTTTTCTTGGATAGAATTTTTAAAAGGTGTAGTATTTATTTACTGTGGAAAAATCTGATTTTATATGGTTTGATGGTGAATTTGTAGATTGGGATAGTGCTCAGATAAATGTAATGACACACACACTGCATTATGGAACCGGAGTTTTTGAAGGAATAAGAGCACGAAATACTGAAAAAGGTGTTTCTATCTTTAGGCTTAATGACCATGTCGATAGGTTATTTGCTTCAGCTGAATCATATAATTTAAAAATTCCGTACACCAAAGAAGTTATTTTTGAAGCGATTAAAGATGTTGTAAGTAAAAACAAACTTGAATCGGCATACATTAGGCCTTTAGTTTTTTTTGGTGAAGGAGAAATGGGCCTACTTCCAAAAGATGTTCCGGTAAGAGTTTCAATTGCTGCTTGGCTATGGGGAGCTTATTTAGGGGATGATGCAGTCAATGAGGGCGTAAATGTATGCATATCAAAATGGAGAAGGATTAGCCCAACAAGTTTTATTCCATTAGCTAAAGGAGTTGGGGGCTATATGAACTCAACTTTAGCAAAAATTGATGCAGTCGATAATGGTTATGATGATGCAATCATGCTTGGGGATGACGGGACTGTTGCTGAAGGAAGTGGACAAAATATATTTATTGTAAAAAATAATAATATATCTACTCCTCCAAACTCAACAGGTGCTTTAAATGGAATTACGAGAAGAACAGTAATTGAAATTGCAAAAAGTAAAAACATTTCTATCGAAGAAAAGAATTTGACTGTTGAAGACTTAAAAAATGCCGACGAGGTATTTTTTACGGGAACAGCAACTGGTGTTGTCGGTGTAGTAAGTATTGATGGAGATGATATCTCAAATGGGAGAGTTGGAGAGATTACATCAGATCTAATAAGTTCTTATGAAGATGTTGTAAACGCAAAGGATGATAATTTTAAATCGTATATAACATTGATTTAATGTCGCAAGAACCAAAAATAAACCTTGATAACGCAAAAAGAATTAATGAGCCTTCAATGCCTGTACCTAGAAGATCAAAAAGATATAACGATAAACTTGATCCAAAAAATCAAGAAATATTTGGAAGTACAGGGCCAGATAGTGGTTTCGCCTTAAAAATTGTAAACAAATATAAATCATTATGGCAACAACACCCAAGGCAAAAACTCGTAACTTCAATCGTGACTAATTTAATGATTAGTAGAGCTTCTCACTTTGGTAGGGCGCCAACTGTATATGATTTTCATCACATTTTAGGCATTTTAAGAATTAGCGAAAATAACTTAGGCGATCTTACAGAAGACCTTCTTAATAAATGTGCAAAAGATAAAATTAAGGGTCAGTCGCTACTTTCAATAATTAATTTTTACTAAACACTCTATTTTACCTATGCCTTAATATTGATAGAAGTATGAAAATTGTAAGAGCAAAACATCAAAACGAAATTTTTTATGGTGAACTTATTGATGGCAAAGTTGTACGCTATGAAGGCTCTCCTCTTGTAGTCTGGGAAAGTACTGAAGAAATATATGAACTTGAAGAAATTGAATTACTAGCACCAGTTCTGCCATCAAAAGTAGTTGCAGTAGCAAAAAACTATGCAAAACACGCTGCAGAAATGGGCTTGCCAGGTTATCAATATCAAGCAGATAATCCAGTTTTCTTTATAAAGCCTTCAACATCAGTAATTGGAACAGGTCAAAATATAATTTATCCAAAAATTGGTCAACATGTAGATCATGAAGGAGAATTGGCTTTAGTAATATCAAAAATAAGTAAGAATATTTCAAAAGAAAATTGGACAGATCATGTTCTTGGATTCACAAATGCTAATGATTTATCAGAGAGAGTTCTTCAAGGAAAAACTGGTCATTTTACAAGAGCAAAAGGTTTTGATACTTTTTGTCCACTTGGTCCTTACATTCAAACAGAATTTTCAAGCACCCCAGAGCTAAGTGTTAAAGCATATGTAAATGGAGAATTGAAACAAGATGGCAACACTAGAGATATGATTTTTTCAATTGGTGAAATTCTTGAATTCATTACTTCAATAATGACACTATTACCTGGTGATGTTATTTTGACAGGAACTCCTGAGGGGGTAAGTAAAATTGAACCAGGTGATGAAATAAAGATTGAAATAGAAACTCTTGGAAGTTTAATTAATTTAGTTGAGTAAATTATGAAATTAAGAATTGCACCCTCACCAACTGGTGAACTTCATATTGGCAATGCAAGAACAGCGTTATTTAATTGGTTGTATGCAAGAAAGCATGATGGAAAATTCTTATTACGAATTGATGATACTGATGTTGAGAGAAGCACCCCTGAGTTTCAACAAAATATAATTGAAGGTCTTGAATGGTTAGGAATTGATTGGGATGAAGGATTTGATAAAGATTCTTCAATATCCTACAAACAATCAGATAGATTTGAACGATATGAAAAAATTGCTCAAGATTTAGTCGAAGAAGGCTTGGCTTATGAAGACGACGGAGCAATAAGATTCAAAGTTAAGGGTGATCAAAATATCTATTTTGAAGACTATATCCGAGGTGATATGAATTTCAACACAAATGATATTGAGGACTTTGTTATTCTTCGATCAGACAAAACGCCAACATATCATTTAGCCTCAACAGTTGATGATATAGATTATGAGATATCAATTATTGCTAGAGGAGAAGACATACTTTCATCTACTCCAAAACACATCATGATAATGAAAGCACTTGATGCAAAAGTTCCTGACTTCTGTCATTTACCATTGCTATTTGGACCTGATGGTAAGAAATTAAGTAAAAGACATGGTGATACATCTGTCTCATCATTTAAGAATCAAGGAATATTAGCGAATGCAATGTTTAACTATATGTCAATACTTGGCTGGTCGCCTGGTGATGATTTAGAGATTTTCCAAAGAGATGTAGCAATAGAAAATTTTGATCTTAAAAATGTTCTTCCAAATCCAGCAATTTTTGACACTGTAAAGTTACTTTGGATGAATGGTCAATACATTAGAAATCTTAACAAAGATGAATTTTCAAAAAAAGCTACCGATAATATATCGACGAGTTTGGGAAGAGAGATATTTAAAGAGGAATTAGAAAGGATTAATATAATTCTCCCAGTCGTACAAGAGCGGTTGGAGACATTAAATGACATAACAGACCAGATTAAATTTCTTCTAGATGAACCATTCAATGTTAACACTGAAGAATGGAATGGTGTTAACAGTGAAAATGTCCAAAATTATCTTAAAAATATTCGAGAAAATTTTAAGTTGATGGAAAAATTTGATTTAGAAAACATTGAAAGCATGATGAGAGAAGAATTAAATGAATTAAATATGAAACCCAAAGAGGGATTTCAAGCAACCAGAATTGCAGTAACAGGTACAAAAATTAGCCCTCCCTTATTTGAGTCAATTTTTGCTCTAGGAAAATCTGCAACGATCGCAAGACTTGCTGAAATGATTGAGAATTTGTAACAAATAATAAATAAGTTACTATATTCTTATACAAATATGGCCCCGTCGTCCAGAGGCCTAGGACGCTTGGTTTTCAACCAAGAAACGCCGGTTCGAATCCGGTCGGGGCTGCTACTTTCGGGGATGGTGTAATTGGCAACACAATGGGTTCTGGTCCCATCGTTGAGGGTTCAAATCCTTCTCCCCGAGCGAGGCCCCGTCGTCTAGAGGCCTAGGACGCCGCCCTCTCAAGGCGGAAACGCCGGTTCAAATCCGGTCGGGGCTGCTAAATGCTTACGCCTTTAAACCATCTAGGTGTATTTTTTTGAAATTCTAGAAAATCATCTTCGTCATCAATTTCAAAACAAAATTCTTTATTGAATGATTTTTTTATATCCAAATTTTTTTCTTGAAACATTTTGATGTGTTTTTTAAAACTGTTTTTTCCATAATATAAATGATGCACCTTTTTATTTCCTCCTAGAAGAGGTGTTCCATTATCTTTACTCGAACAGATGATAATATCTGACTGTTTGCATTGATTTACCCATTCATTAGCAAAAAATTTATTAATGTATGGCAAATCTGCATGACAAATAGTCCAAAAATCATAATCTATTGAATTTAAAGCATCTTCTAATTCTTCATTGATCCCTATTTTTGTGGAAGAAAATACTTTTATATTATTTTGGTTACAAAATTCCTTAACAAGAGCGTCACTACTTACACAAACAATCTCAACATGATCATCTTTAAATGATTCAACAATGTTTAGTAGCATAGCTTTTGAAAGCTCAATTCTTTTAGATGTTGATAAAATTTTATCCAATCTCGACATTGGATTAACAAAATCCCTAACCGGAATTGCAATTAAAAATTTTTTTGTCATTAAAGTACTTTACATATTTCATCCTATTAAGTTATATATTGAAATGGCAAGAAAAACTAAAATTATTGCAACAATTGGACCAAGCGTTAATTCTAAAGAACTAGTTGATGAGATAATTGATGCGGGTGCCAATGTACTTCGACTTAATTTTTCTCATGGTACTCATGAAGATCATAAAAAAGTTGTTGAATGGGCAAGATCTTCAAATAAAAAAATTGCAATTATGCAAGACATTCAAGGACCCAAAATAAGAACAGGTGAATTAGAGCAACCCATTCACCTAGGGAGAGATAAAGAAATAAAGCTATCAAATGATATTAAATCAAAAGATAAAGAAGCCATATTAATTAATTATGAAAATTTGTTCAAGGACATTCACGAAGGTGAAAGAGTTTTGATCGATGATGGAAAAATCGTATTAAGAGTTTCTAAGAAAACAAAAACTCAATTTACTTCAATTATTGAAGTTGGTGGAGAACTAAGATCCAATCAAGGAGTTGCTTTTCCAGATTCTTCACTTTCGCTTTCCACTCTTACTGATAAAGATAAAAGTGATATTGAATTTGGTAAACAATTAGATGTTGATTTTGTTGCTGTCTCGTTTGTAAGAGATGCAGATGATATTCTGAATGTCAGAAAGTTAATAAATCCTGGCACAATGGTAATTGCTAAGATTGAACTTAAATCTGCTGTTAAAAACCTAAAATCAATTATCGAAGAATCTGATGGTGTCATGGTTGCACGAGGCGATTTAGGGGTTCAATTACCTCTTGAACGTATACCTTTTATTCAGAAGGAAATTTTGAATGAAAGTAACATGCAGGGAAAAATCACAATTACTGCAACTGAAATGCTTACATCAATGATTACCTCTTTTCGACCAACAAGAGCAGAGGTTTCTGATATAACCAATGCAATTATAGATGGTACAGATTCAGTTATGTTATCTGCTGAAACATCTATTGGAGATAATCCAATTTTAACAGTTCAATTAATGGCAAATATCTGTGAAGAGGTAGATGAGACCTCAAATAAAAATTATTTAAACAAAAAAGATATTTCATCTTCTGATGAACTTACAAATTCATTATCTAAAGCTGCAGTCCAGGTTGCAAATGATTCAAATGCAAAAGCAATTGTTGCGTTTACTGAAACAGGAAGAACACCACTTTTATTATCAAATCACAGACCTGATGCTCCAATATTTACATTCACTACAATCGATAAAACATTCAATCAACTAAATCTGTTTTGGGGTGTAGAGCAAATAAAAATAAATAGACTTGAGACTACTGATGAGATGTTTTCAATTGCTAATCAGTGGTTAAGGGATGAAAAAAATTTTAAGAAAAATGATAAGGTTGTTATTGTCGCTGGGACCCCTCCAAATAAAGAGGCAGCAACTAACCTTATTAGAGTAATGAAGATTGGCGAATTTTAATGGGACAAAAAATTGAACTAAAAACTACTCAATTTGGAAAAAATGTTATTTTTGATTTAAATAGATCATTATCAGGACAAGATGGTGAAACTTATCATAATATTGCACATGCATCATTATCTAATGAGACGAGTGCACAACTTGCCTTGAAGTTATTTCAATATTCAAGTGATATTGAAAGTATTTTTATTCAATCAAATGTTGTCACTGTTAACTTTTCAAAAAATATGGGAACAGCAATAAAAGAATTTGAAACAGAGATTGAAGACTTTTTCTTATTTTATGGAGATGAAGAGGAATGATCGTTGGCGTTACGGGAGCATCAGGTTTTATAGGTAGACAGACTGTTCAATTATTAAAAGAATCAGGCCATGATGTTAGAAAATTTGTTAGAAGAGAAGTAAAAAACGATGATGAAATCTACTGGAGCCCAGCAAAAAAAGAAATTGATATAGAAAAGTTTCAAGAACTTGATGCGATTTTACATTTAGCAGGAGAAAGTATAGCCCCCCAAGAGATTCTTGGATTTTTACCATTCGCAGGGGGAAGATGGTCTAAAGAAAGAAAATCTAGGATATATTGGTCGAGAAAATGGGCTTCAGATTTATTCGTAGAAACATTTAAGAATAGTGATAAATTTCCAAGTATATTCATTACTGCTTCAGGCAACGACATCTATGGAGATCATGGAGATGAGATCGTTACAGAGGACACTTCATTTAATAGAGGACAGTTTCTACAAATGGTTGCAGAGGAGTGCTGGGAAGAGCCATTATATGAAATCGAAAAACTGGGGGTGAGAGTTTTGAAATGTAGATCTGGAATTGTTCTAGGAAAAGGAAATATTGCAACACAGATATTTACATTAATAACAAAATTAAACCTAGCTAGTGCAATTGGAGATGGTAAACAATTTTTTTCATGGGTATCTGTTTATGATGTTGCAGAAGCCTATTTATTTTGTTTAGAGAATCCAAAAATTAGAGGTGCTGTCAATGTCACTGCACCTGAGCCAGTAGAACAAAAAGTTTTTGCTCAAACAATTGCTAAATTAATGAATAAAGCATTCTTTGCACCACCTGTTCCTGCAATCCTTATGAGATTAGCTGTAGGATGGGAATTAGGAGAGCAACTAGGTCTAAACAGTATCAGAGCAATCCCTCAGAAACTTTTAAAAGAAGGTTTCAAATTTAAAAACCCAACTTTAGAAACAATGAAAGATGATTTTTCCTAATGAGTAACTACGAGGAAAGAATGTCAAAAAAATATAACTTTTTTTCTAATGACAAAGATGTAAATGATACAAGTGCAAATGAACCTGAAGTTAGTAGCGAAACAACTTCAAATATGGATAGTGATGAAGAAAACATGATGGTTCCTATTTCTGCTTGGAAAAAAGTTTTAGATCAATTAGGTAATTTGCATGAGGCAGATAAGTTAATGGCAGAAGCCAGAGAAAGAGCTGCAAAGGCAGAAGCAGAAAGTGAATTTTTAAGAGAAAAACTCAAAAATACACGTGATGAACTAAATGTTTTTAAAAAGAAAAAAAGATTCTTCTTTTTTTAAAATTATCTAATCTAATATATTTTCTTCATCAGAAACACCTCTAATGATAAAAAATGAAATCAAGAGCAAAAATACAAGTGATAACATTGCTACATTTCTTCCGTAATCTAGAGTGTTTACTATAAATCCCCACAAAATAGGTCCAACAATAGTAGCAAATCTTCCTACTGTGGAATACAGTCCATAAAACTCACCAAGGTGTTCTTTCGGACTTAATCTTGTCATGAAAACTCTATCGACCGCAAAGATGCCACCGATGTTGAAACCACCTATTACACCTGTAACATAAATTAACCAATCAATATTAAATTCTGTAGATATTACAGCAATGATTAAAGAAACCATCCAGCAACCAAGGCTGAATAATGTACATTTCCTTGGTCCGTATTTATCACCAGCTTTTCCGTAAACATAACCACCAATAATGGAGATAATTATCGCTAATGCAAGTAAATTTTGACTATCTTCAGCAGTAAGACCAGCTTCTTCAACAAGATAGACAGCTAAAAGGCCACTTATTAATGTGTTAATTGCATCAGCATAGAAAAATCTTCCAATAAGAAATCTTGTTAAGCCAGTATATTCTCTTGAGTGTTTCCATGATTTGATAACTATGTAAAGAGATTCTCTAAATCTTACTTTGACTTTGTTAATATTAAATTTCTTCTCTTCAATAAATAAAAAAGCTGGGATAGAAAATATAAGAAATAGAATCGCCACTGACCTGAAGATTTCAACGTAACTATAACCAAAACTCTGCAAAAGAGATGCTACCCCAAAACCAATAAGTGACCCAATGTATCCAAAAGCAACTCCCATACCTGAAATCTTGCCTCTATTAGTTTCGTTACTTACTGAAACAAGAAGTGCATCATAAACAACAGATCCAAGATTGAATCCAATTAATGACAAAATAAACAACATAACTGAAACATTGACATTGAATGTTCCAAGAAAAAAAGTAGCAATTATGCAAATCACAGTTGTAATCAGCAATAAAGGTTTTTTACCTTGAGCGCCATCACTTCTTGCACCTACCCAGGGACCTGTCAATGCTACAATTACCATCGCTCCAGAAGTTGCAAGCCCTAATGCTTGGTCTGTCCATCCCTGTTCAGACACTAACCAAACGGAGAAATATAATCCAGGAATTACAAATGCATAAACTGTATTTGCTAAATCAAAAAGTAACCAAGAGTATAGACTTTTTTTCTTTACTTCTTCCATTAAATTGAGTCTAGAGCGTCTTTAAGCCTCGTGAGACCTTCCTTAAGATCATTATCACTGAGAGCATAAGAACATCTTAAAAATCCTTCTTTTCCAAACACCTCACCTGGAACAAAAGCTATAAAATATTTTTCAAGCAACCAATCACAAAATTCAATTGAGGTTGAAACGTTTTCGATAAGCCCTTTTGTGTAGTGGCTAATATCTGGGAAAACATAGAATGCTCCTGTTGCTTTTGGAACTTTAATGTTATCTATATTATCAAATTGATTCAGAGCATATTCTCTTCTTTTATTAAATGCTTTTTTCATTTCATTTGTACTATCTAATCCATTTTTCAATGCAGAATAGGCTGCTACTTGTGAAATATTCGCAACATTGGATGTCGCGTGAGACTGAATTTTTTTTGATATGCCAATTACCTTATCATTTCCAAGTATCCAACCGACTCTCCAGCCAGTCATAGAATATGCTTTTGCAACACCATTTACTATTACAGTCTTTTCAAAATTTTTATCAATAGTTGCTGGTGATGGTGATGTTATCCCTTCATACACTAAATGTTCATATAACTCATCAGAGAGTATCCAAATATCTCTATCAAATGCCCAATTGTATATTTCTAATGCTTCTTCTTTTGAATAAACTACACCAGTTGGATTTGATGGTGATACCCAAACAAGCACCTTTGTTTTTTCGGTTATTTTATTTTCGAGTTCATCAACAGTAACTTTAAAATCATTTTCAAACTCGGTATCTACAATTACGGGTTGTCCTCCAGAAATTTTTACTGCTTCAGGATATGTTGTCCAATAGGGTGATGGTATTAAGACTTCGTCACCAGGATCAAGTAGTGACATAAATGTTGTAAGTATCGCTTGTTTTCCACCATTGGTTACTACAACATTATCAGCATCAACTTCAAAATTTGAATATTCAGCAGTTGTTTTTGAAATTTCATCTCTCAATATTTTTAATCCCCCAACAGCAGAATATTTATGATAGATTGGATTCTCAGATGCAATTTTTACATCTTCTATTACATGTGCTGGGGTAGGAAAATCTGGTTCACCAGCTCCAAAACCAATTACTGGTTTTCCCTGTTCTTTTAATAACCTTGCTTTATTTGATATTGCCATAGTTCCTGATGGCGTAATATTTTTGTTTAATTTAGAAATTTCCACATTTATCTCCAATGTCATTTTAACGAAATAATTTATAAACTAACTAAGTGATTTATTAAACTTAGCGTATGTCCAAAATTTTATATGGTAAACCTGTTGCTGAAAATCTCGATATTAACAGCAAAGATATTTTTAAAGATTACGCATCTAAACATGATAAGCTTCCAAGGTTAACGGCCATAACTGTTGGAGACAATCCCGCCTCCTTAATGTATGTATCTGTAAAGGAAAAAAAAGCACAGGAATTAGGGGTTGATTTCAATTGGATCAAATTAAATGGAGCCACATCAGAAAGTGAACTTCAAGAAACTATAGTAGAAAATTCTTCTTCTTCACAAGGAATGATTATTCAGCTTCCCCTGCCTCAACACTTAGAAATTGAAAAGATTATTGATTTAATTCCAAGTGACATTGATGTAGATGGACTAACTTCATTTAATTTAGGAAAGCTTTTTTCAGACAACTTTAATGTAATTCCTGCAACTTCATTCGCAATTCTTGAATTATTA
>CACAND010000010.1 GCA_902533795.1 uncultured Candidatus Actinomarina sp.
TTTAAGCAAAAAGTTAGAGTCAAATGGGCACCACAAGCAATATTTTTTGCTGGAATCTCTACTCTTGCCTTTATTTATTTTCAAATGCCAATAGGTTTTATATTTGGATTTTTTGCATCTGCTTACATTTCTGGAAAGAGAAATATTGCAAAATTATCACCAAAATTTTACTCAACAATTGCATTAAGCCTTGCAGGGTTCGGCTTCTTTTACCTAACTTCAATACCTTTAATCAAAGATTCAACAGTATTAACTGCTGTGGCGGCACTTAGTTACTTGATGTGTCTAGAAGGAGTTCTGTTCAAGTCATTGCCTGGTGGCGGCAATGAATTGTTTGAATCTCTTACAGACTCTAAAGGAGTCTTTAAAATCTTTCCTCTTATAAGTTTTATATTTGGTTTGTGGCTATTTATAAGAATTCTTATTGTTCCACCAGATAGTGAGTTTGCAAACATGCAACAGGATTTGTTAAGTATGGGTTCATTCTCTTTAACCTTTGCTATTGGTCTCATTGGCTACATTCTTACAATTTTGATTTTAGGTTTGATTATAAAATTTAGGGCAAGAAGATGAACAATAGATACATAAATTCATTCATATTTTTGTTATTAATAACTTCATTAGTTGTAATTAATTTCAATCAGGAAGAAGAGCCATTAGTTATTGAACAAGATGAAGAAATTGTAGCTATTGATACGACCATAACAACCTCATCAACAACTACCTCATCAACAACTACCTCATCAACAACAACCTCATCTACAACTACCTCATCAACAACTACCTCATCAACAACAACCTCATCATCTACAACAACAGTTTATACAGGGCCTTTTGGGGCGTATGCAGGCTTTGAAGGATCGAATCAGACAAAATTGGAAACGCTTGCAAAAGAACTACCAGCACTAATGTTGCAAATCATTGATACTAACAACATAACAATTATTAACGGTTGCCATCAATACGGAGCATCTCTTGTTGGTAGATGCCCTTATGGAGTATGGGATCCAAGTGGGACAAACTTAGATGGAACTAAAGATTCAGATTGGCCTCTCTCTATCTGGATTTCGAATCGAGCTTTTTCTGCTGGTGTTGCTTATGATGTTTTACTTCATGAATCTTTGCATGCTTTTACATATTCCACTAGAAATTGCCCAAAGAATTCAAATACTAATTATCGCCAAGATGCACGAGATTTTTTTGGGGGAGAAGAATTTTTGGTTGATGCCCTCGTGCTGTATTACGGAGGTAAGTATAATCACTACCGTACATCAGGCGAATTAAATTCAGAAGAACAAACTTATTTAACTGACTATATCAATACCTGTTCGGCGTAAAAAATATTTAAATGTTGTTAATTTAAATTAGCTATGTATATAATGAGAATGTCTTTCAGACAAACACAATTCACAAGTCATTCCACATAACGAATGTTTTGAAATAGGAGAAAAATGTCCGCAAGGTCACAATTACAATCCAAACCAGTCGCAGATTTGCGTCAAATAGCTGATGGATTAGGTCTCGAGCATGCAGGCCTTCAAAAAGCTAAATTGATTGATCTTTTACTTGATCAAGGTGATGCAATTGGCGATATATCCAACGGTGCTGAAGAAGAAGTTGCAAGTGTAGTTTCAGAAAGTGACATGCCATCAGTTGTAAATTCTGGTGATAGCCAAATTAAAGAGGGTGAGACTAGAGAAGGTATATTAGATATCTTGCCAGAAGGATATGGTTTTTTAAGGTGTAATGGCTACAAACCAAGTGAGAATGATGTTTATGTACCTGCAGGAGCTATCAAGAAATTTAGGATGCGAAAAGGTGATTTAGTAGAGGGACCTATAAGATCACCAAGAGCAAAAGAGAAATATCCTGCTCTTGTAGAGCCTAAAACTGTAAACGGTGCAGATCCAGAATTATTAGCAAGAAGAGTAGATTTCAATAAGCTGACACCGTTATTTCCAGATGAGAGACTCAAGCTTGAAGTTGAAGGTGAACCAGGCCGTCTTGTTGGAAGAATTGTTGACCTAATAGCACCAATAGGAAAAGGACAAAGAGGGTTAATAGTTTCTCCACCAAAAGCTGGTAAAACAACAATACTTAAAGAGATTGCAAATTCAATTACTGCAAACAATCCAGAAGTTTATTTAATGGTCGTTCTTGTAGATGAAAGACCTGAAGAAGTTACAGACATGCAAAGATCTGTTGATGGTGAAGTAGTCTTCTCAACTTTTGATAGACCTCCAGATGAGCACACACAAGTTTCAAGACTTGCAATAGAAAGAGCAAAGAGATTAGTTGAAGAAGGAAAAGATGTCGTTATATTGCTTGATTCCATTACAAGACTTGCACGAGCACACAACTTAGCCACACCTGCTAGTGGACGAATTTTGTCAGGTGGTGTTGATTCAACTGCACTGACTCCTCCCAAGCAATTTTTTGGAGCAGCTAGAAACATTGAAGATGGTGGAAGCTTAACAATTCTAGGCACCGCACTTGTTGAAACAGGATCAAAAATGGATGAAGTTATTTTTGAGGAGTTCAAAGGAACTGGAAATATGGAACTTAGGTTAGATCGACAACTAGCTGATAAAAGAGTATTCCCTGCTATTGACGTAACTCCATCTGGAACACGTGAAGAGCAAAGACTTGTATCCCCAACAGAACTTCAGTCTCTATGGACATTAAGAAGAGTCCTTGTGGGCCTTGAAGGTGGAGCAGCTACAGAGTTATTAATTGATAAGTTAAACACTACCAAAAATAATGATGCATTCTTAAAGGATGTCGCAAAGACTAACAAATAAACTAAAGTAAGAATTGTGAAAAAAGATATACATCCAGAATATAAAGAGGTCGTCTTCAGTGATGAGGATGCAGATTTTGCATTTCTAACAAGATCAACAATCAAATCATCAGAGACTATTACTTGGGAAGACGGAAATGAATATCCGCTAGTGAAACTAGACATATCAAGTGCTAGCCATCCTTTTTTTACAGGTAAACAAAAACTCGTTGACTCTACAGGTAGAGTCGAGAGATTTAAACAACGATACGGTTCAACCAGCACAAGACAAGCACCAAAGCAAGAAGCTTCTTCTCAAGAAGAAGAATAACTTCTTTAATCTAAATTTCTAATGTCTGAAAACGATATTTCTTATGGTGGACAAGCTGTAATCAGCGGTGTCCTTATTCAAAGCCCTAAAGGCTGGTCTGTTGCTGTCAGAAATCAAAATAATGAGATTGTTAAATTCTTTAAAGAAAGAACACCTTTAATAAGAAGAAAAGGGATATTTACCCTTCCCTTAATCAGAGGAATAGGTGCCCTCGTCGACTCTTTATATGTTGGCTATCAAGCATTGACTATTTCTGATGAAATTTATTATGCAGATGAACCTGAACCCTCAACTCTCAATAAAATATTGAATTATTTATTTATTGTTTCTTTTTTATCAATACTTATTGCTGGTCCTCGCTTATTAATCGATCTAATAGATACTGATCAAACGTCAAAAGGTATTTATGAAGGCTTATTAAGAGGAGTGATAGTTGTACTTTATATATATGTAATAGGTAAAACTAAAGATGCACAGGAATTATTTGAATTTCATGGTGCTGAACACATGACAATTGCTGCATTTGAAAATAACAGGAATCTTGATTTAGACAATATTAAAAACTATCCAAAAGAACATATTCGTTGTGGAACGGCATTTATATTTCTGATTGTATTTGTAAGTTTATTAACTCTTCCTTTCATCCCGACATTGAACATTCTATTGACCTTACTAACAAGAATTTTGCATGTATTTGTTGTGGCAATGATCTCATACGAAATTTTAAAATTAAATTTCAAATTTACTGGATCGTTGTTTTCCCGATTCTTCAGTACACCTGGGATATGGATGCAGAAGATGACAACAAAAATTCCTTCAGAAGAACAAATTGAGGTTGCGCGTGTAGCAATGGCAAATTGTATAAAATTTAGTGAAAATACAAACGAGTTAGATCAATATTTAGATAATACAAAAGAGGTTAGCAATGGATGAAACATTAATAGGAAAGCTTACAGCTATCGTTGAATCTCAAAAAAAGTTAGAAGAGGAATTGTCCAAAGTGGACATTTCAAATGATCCAAAGAAATATGCTGAGATGGCAAAAAAACATAGTGATATGTCATCAATAGTTGAATTATTTAATCAATGGGAAACACTGAACTCTGATATATCTGACGCCGAAGAGCTTTTAGCTGAAGAAAATGATGAGGAAATGAAAAATGAATATGCAGAGATTATTAAAAACTCTTCGTCAGAGATTGAGACCATTGTTACAAAAATTAAGGTAGGTTTGTTGCCTAAAGACCCTTCAGATGAAAAAGATGTACTTGTAGAGATAAGACCCGGTGCTGGTGGGGAAGAGGCCTCAATCTGGGTTGGTGATTTATATAAAATGTATACCCGTTATGCAGAGAGAAATTCATGGAAAGTTGAAAAAATTGAAGTGACTGACTCTGATATGGGTGGCTATAGCAAGATAATTTTTGCTATTAAATCTAAAGGAGTATATTCAAAACTTAAGTACGAAGCTGGGGCACACCGGGTTCAACGTATTCCAAAAACTGAATCACAAGGAAGGGTTCACACTTCAATAGCTACTGTTGCTGTACTACCTGAAGCTGAAGAAGTTGACTTAGATATTGACCAAAACGATTTGAAAGTAGATGTTTATAGATCAAGCGGTCCTGGTGGTCAAAGCGTCAATACCACCGATTCAGCCGTACGAATAACATATATACCAACTGGCTTAGTTGTTTCATGCCAAGATGAAAAATCTCAGTTACAAAACAAAGAAAAAGCTATGAGAATCTTAAGAGCTAGATTGCTTAAAGCCAGACAAGACGAAGCTGAAGCTGAACGAGCAAAAAACAGGAAAGAACAAGTTGGTTCAGGTGAGCGTTCTGACAAAATTAGAACTTACAACTATAAAGACAACAGAGTCTCTGATCATCGAATTAATCTAACATTAAAAAAATTAGACCAGGTACTTGATGGAGATTTAGATGGTTTTATTGAGGCATTAATTGCAGACAATGAAACAACAAGACTTGCTAACTTAGAGGATTAATTTGGATATTAAATCTATCCCGAATCATGAACTTGAAAGATTAAAGCAAAAAGCTCAGGAATTATCAGGAAGTAAGACAGATTTTCATACTGAATATTCATCTTTACTAGCTCGAAGGCTAAACAATGAACCACTTCAATATATTGAAGAGTTCATGCCTTTTTATACTGTTCAATTAAGAGTTGATGAAAGAGCCCTTATACCAAGACCTGAAACAGAGTATCTTATCGAAGTCATTAAAAATAAGGTAAAGGATCCAAAAAGCATATTAGATGTTGGATCTGGTTCAGGATGTATCAGTATTATGTTGAAGTCGCTTTACCAAAATGCAAATGTGACAGGCATTGACATTTCTCCAAATGCAATTGAACTTGCAAAAGAGAATGCGATATTAAATAATTTAGACGTAAATTTTATTGAATCTGATTTGTTTGAAAATCTCCCAGAAAATAATTTCGATCTAATTGTTGCAAATCTTCCTTATATTCCAACAAATGATATCAAGACACTTGATATTGAGGTTTTAAATTTTGAACCTTTGAATGCTCTGGATGGTGGAGATGATGACGGTACTGATATTATTAAAAATCTTATCTCACAAATTGATGAAAAAGATATCAACGATGTAGAAATATTCTTAGAGATTGATTCTCGATTTTCGCAGAAAATAATTAAATTATTGAATAACTACGAAGAAGTAGAATTATTAAAAGACTTAGCCGATAAAGATAGGTACATATATGCAAGGCGATAGCATTCAGTTAGCTACAAAAGCACTTAATGAAAATTCGGTTGTTGGAATTCCAACGGAAACAGTTTATGGAATTGGAGTTAATCCCTATTCAAAAGAAGCAGTTAAAAAATTGTTTGAAATTAAAGAAAGAGATGACTCAAAACCTATCTCTCTTCTGATTCCCTCTTACAATTACTTAAATCAATTAAATTTAGTTACCCAGGTCCCAGAAATAGTTGATTTATATTGGCCGGGACCCTTAACTGCAGTTGTAGAGACAAACGAAGAATTTGCTGATGGAGTTGGAACTAAACAACCACATACAATTGGTTTAAGAGTCCCTGAGAATGAGACTGCTCTTCAGCTTTTAAATGAAATTGGTCCACTTGCCGTGACTAGTGCCAATGTTTCAGGTGAGAAAGAGGCAACTGATAATGATGAGGCTTTTACAATGTTTGGAGATGACATTGCTTACTACTTAGAAGGAAAAGCTGTTCATGGTGATGGATCAACAGTCGTAGATTTTAGAGTTACTGGTGGAGAAATTTTACGTCAAGGGCCACTTAAATGGCCACCGACTTACTGTTAGAGTGTAGATATGGAAAATACTGGAGCATTAAACACAGAATTATTTGAGACTGATGACGAGATTGCATCTTTAATTAATGATGATTTAGAGCGTCAAAACTCTCATATTCACCTTATAGCTTCAGAAAATTTTGCTTCAAAAGCCGTTATGCAAGCATCAGGATCAATCCTTACCAATAAGTACTCAGAAGGATTTCCAGGAAAAAGATATTACGAAGGCTGTGAGACTGTTGATGAAATCGAGCAACTAGCAATAGATAGAGCTTGTAAATTATTTGAGGCAGATCATGCAAACGTTCAACCCCATTCTGGATCTTCAGCAAATATGGCAGTGTATCTGAACTTACTAGAAGCTGGAGATACCGTTATGGGCATGGCACTAGATCAAGGAGGTCACTTAACCCATGGATCACCAGTGAATTTCTCTGGGAGAATATACAACTTTGTTGGATATGGATTAGATCAGGATACTGAATTAATCGATATGGACAAAGTAAAACAATTAGCTGAGGAAACTAAGCCAAAATTATTAATTGCTGGATATTCTTCTTATTCACAAAATTTGGATTACGCAGCATTCCGAGAAATAGCTGATTCAGTTGGTGCTTATTTTATGGTTGATGCAGCTCACTTCATAGGACTTGTTGCAGGCAAAGCTGTTGAAAATCCAATGAAATACGCTGACGTAGTTACAGCAACAACTCACAAAGCACTTAGAGGACCTAGGGGTGGAATTATTCTTTCTACCGAAGAATTTGCAAAAGGTGTAGACAAAAATATTTTTCCAGGAGCTCAGGGTGGAGCTTTAAATAATCAAATTGCAGCTAAAGCTGTTTGTTTCAAAGAAGCATTGTCCACAGAGTTTCAAGACTACACAAAACAAATTCTAAAAAATGCTTCAGCGCTATCTGATTCCTTTATAAATGAAGGGCTAAGGGTTGTCAGTGGAGGTACAGCCAATCATATTGTATTAGTAGATACTGGAAGTGTTGATGAAGAATTGACTGGAAAAGATGCAGGAACGTTATTAAATGATATGGGAATTACTTTAAATAGAAATGCAATTCCATTTGATAAAAGATCACCTTTTGTAACTTCTGGTATCAGAATGGGCACTCCAGCAACAACTACTTGTGGGATGAAAGAAGAAGAATTAACAAAAGTAGGAAATCTAATTTCTGAAATTCTTAAAAATAGATCTGATGAAAACAAACTCAATGAATTAAAGAGTGAAGTGAGTAATTTAGCATCACAATTTCAACCATATGTCTAAAGACAAAAGAAAAATCAATCTTCAAGATTACGGTCCGGTAAGTTCATTCTCTACATCCATTATTTCGGGTTTATTAGTAGGTCTTCTTGTTCAAAACTTTATTGGCTTTGAACCATATACTGTGATCTTTTTTATCTTTATAGGTTTTTATGATGGTTTTAGAAGGATGTGGAAAATTTCAAAAAAACTGGAACAAGAATAATGAATGTTGAATTAGTGCTTGCAACGAGAATGTTAAAGAGATCTTCAGTCATATATATACTCTGTCCTTTATTTTTTCTTTTAAGATCTCAAAATGCATTTACCACTTCATTGGTATCTGGAATTATTGTTGCAGTTGGTTTTTACATGGGTGCTGTGATAATGTCCTACTCTGCAAAAATCTCTTTAAGTTTTTATTATTTCGCAGCAATTTTTGGTTATATTTTCAGATTAATTTTTATATTTGGGCTTCTCTTATTATTCAGAAGCTTATATTCTATTGATGAATTGGCAATGTCTTTGACAGTGCCAATCGTCTTTTTAAGTATGTTATTCTTAGAAATGGCTATGGTAATTAAGAGAAAAGACAGAGACTTAGATTGGGCAAATGATAACAGCAGCTGAGACTTGTGATTTTATAAATAACGTTGTTTGTAAACCTGAAAACGTTAACTCATTATTCGAATTTGGTAATTTTGGTTCATCTGATATATCACGTACTGAAATCCTGATACTTTTGGCAGCAATTATTCCAGTAGTTTTAATGTTTTTTGGACTTAGAAAGAAATCAGTTGTTCCAGGTAGACTCCAATCAGTCATTGAAAGTATATTTACTTTTGTAAAAGATGAAATCGCTTTGGGTGTTATTGGTAGGGGTGGAGAAAAATTTACACCATATTTAATATCTGTTTTTATGTTCATTCTGGTTGGAAATCTCTTCGAGGTAACTCCATTAATAAACTTTCCTGTAACTTCAAGAATGGCACTTCCTTTATTTTTAAGTCTTGTAACCTACGTAATCTTCCTATTTGTTGGGATTAGAACAGAGGGAATTAAATATTTCACCAATCTTTTATGGCCTCCAGGTGTTCCGGTAGCATTAAAACCTTTAGTTGGCGCAATCGAATTAGTTTCCGTTCTTTTAGTAAGACCATTCAGTTTAGCTGTACGATTGTTTGCAAACCTTGTAGCTGGTCACGTCATGCTCAGTCTTCTTCTTGCATCAGCATATTTCTTTGTAGTTCAGCCTGGAGTTGGAGAGTACATTATTTCAAAAGCTCCAGTTGGCTTAGCATGGTTTACTCTCGGTTTAGCAATATATGGTTTTGAATTAATAGTTTCCATTCTGCAGGCATACATATTTACTTTGTTGTCTGCAGTTTATATACAAACGTCTCTGCATCCAGAGCATTAATTAAAGGAGGATAATGGAAAGTGCATACGCATTAATTGGATACGGACTGGCAGCGATAGGACCGGGAATAGGTATTGGTCTAATTGCTGGTAACGCAGTACAAGCAATGGCAAGACAGCCTGAAGCAGCTGGAATGGTAAGAACAACTATGTTCTTAGGAATAGCTTTCACTGAGGCCCTTGCTCTTATTGGTTTCGTTCTGTTCTTTTTGGTTGGTTAAAAATGATGTTTTATTTAGATACATTTTTAGCAGAAGCAGAAGAATCAACTTCAGGAGTTGATTTACTTCTCCCTGCAACTTCAGAATTAGTAGCTGGAGTAGTGGCATTCGGGGTTGTATTTTTCTTTGTTTGGAAATGGGCTCTTCCTGCTCTAAACGAAACTCTTGATAAGAGATCTTCTGAAATTGAAGGTCAGATAAAAGAAGCTGAGAATACAAAAACAGAAGCTGAGAAATCTAAGCAGGAATATGATGCTTTAGTTTCTAATGCTGATGCAGAAGTTCAAAAAATTATTGATGAAGGAAAGCAAGCAGCAGAAAAAATTAAAGAAGATGCTTTATCAGAAGCTCGTGCAGAAGCAGAAGCTATTATTGAAAAAGCTAAATCAGATTCAGATGCTGAAAAAGAAAGAGTTTCCTCTGAATTAAAAAGTGAAGTTGCAGACTTATCATTAGAAATTTCTCAAAAAGTTGCTTCGTCAATGTCTGAAGCTGATCAAAAAAAACTTATAGATAAATTTATTAAGGAGTTGAATTAGATAAATGTCTGTTGACTCTTTTTCAAAAGGAATTGTTGAAATAATTTCATCATCTAAAGATGCTGAAAGGGTAGAAAATGAAATCCTCCAAGTTTTCAATGCACTTTCAAAAAGCTCTGAAGCATTAGATGTTTTTAGAAATTTTGGTATTCCTGTTGAAAAGAAGATAGAAGCAGTAAATGCTTTACTAGGTAATAGAGTGTTACCACTAACTCTTGATTTAATAACGTTAACAATATCTCAAGGATTTGGTGATAACCTTTCTGACATTGAAAGCTCTGTAGCAAACTATATTGCTGAAAAAAGAGGAGCGTCAGTAGCAAAAGTTGTTACCGCAGTCGAATTAGATGCTAAAACTCAAAAGAGTTTAAAAACAGCTTTAAAGAAAAAACTTGGAACCGATGTTGATTTGAAAGTTGATATAGACCCAAATGTATTGGGTGGTTTAAGTGTAAGTGTTGGAGAGAGAACATTTGACGGATTAATTTCCTCGAAAATCTCTGAGATTAAAACAGTTTTAGAAAGTAGGTAAATTGAGCGAATTTAATATTGATGCAAAACAAATTTCAGATTCACTGAAAGATACATTAGGTAATTGGCAAGATTCTGTAAAAGATGATCTTGTTGGTAGCGTATCTGCAGTCGCCGATGGTGTAGCAAGGGTAAGGGGTTTAGAAAATGTTATGGCCTCTGAACTTCTTGAATTCCCAGGTGGTTTAGTAGGTGTTGCATTAAACCTTGAAGAAGATTCAATTGGTGTTGTTTTAATGGGTGATTCAAATCACATTGAAGAAGGAATGCCAGTAAAGCAAACAGGAGAAGTACTTTCTATTGGTGTCGGAGATGGATTTTTAGGTAGGGTTATTGATCCTTTAGGAAATCCAATCGATGGTAAAGGACCTATCGAATTTAGTGAAAGAAGACGTTTAGAGTTACAAGCACCTTCCGTTGTTGAAAGACAGCCTGTAGGTGAGCCACTTCAAACAGGAATTAAAGCAATTGACTCAATGATTCCAATTGGAAGAGGCCAAAGAGAATTAATTATTGGTGATAGACAAATAGGTAAAACAGCTGTTGCTGTTGATACCATAATCAATCAAAAAGATACTGATGTGAAATGTATTTACGTAGCTATTGGTCAAAAATCATCTACTGTTGCTGAAGTTGTTCAAAGATTTGAAGACGAGGGAGTGTTAGATAAAACAGTTATTGTAAATGCACCTGCATCTGCCGCTGCAGCTCTTCAAATGTATGCTCCTTATGCTGGTTCAGCTATTGGACAGCATTGGATGTATAACGGTCAACATGGTCTTATTGTATTTGATGATTTATCCAAGCAGGCAATTGCATATAGACAGATTTCACTTTTACTAAGACGACCTCCAGGAAGAGAGGCTTATCCAGGTGACGTTTTCTATCTTCACTCAAGGCTTTTAGAGCGTTGTGCAAAAGTAAGTGAAGAGTTAGGTGGAGGATCTCTTACAGGGCTACCAATTATCGAAACAAAAGCTGGTGATGTATCTGCTTTTATTCCAACTAATGTGATTTCAATTACTGATGGTCAAATATATCTAGAGTCAGAACTTTTTTACTCTGGTGTAAGACCAGCTGTAAACCCTGGTACATCAGTATCAAGAGTGGGTGGTTCTGCTCAAACCAAAGCTATGAAGAAAGTCTCTGGTCCGTTAAGAATCAACCTTGCACAATTTAGAGAATTAGAAGCATTCGCGGAGTTTGGATCAGATTTGGATGCAGCTTCACAGGCTCAACTCGATAGAGGTCGAAGAGTTGTTGAATTATTGAAACAACCACAATACAAACCAGTCCCTGTTGAAGAACAGGTTGTATCACTGTATGCAGTAACAGAAGGTTTTCTAGATGTTGTAGACCCTGCGGACATTCCACAAGCTGAGAAAGATCTCGTAGATTTTATAAAAACAAGACATTCTGAAGTTATTAATTCAATAAAAACTACTGGTGAACTACCTGAAGATGAATTAAAAGCTGCTGTTGAGGCTTTTGTAAATACATTAGAGAAGAAAGAAGAGTAATAAGTGGCAAGTGCTGAATTACGAATAATAAATAGAAGAATAAAGAGTGTTAAGTCAACTAAAAAAATCACTCGTGCAATGGAACTAATTGCTTCTTCTAGAATCGTTAAAGCACAACAACGCCTTACGTCATCAAATAATTACACCAATCTTCTCTCTCAAATTGTTGAAGAACTTACTGGCAGTGGCAATATGCCAACTTCACCAATTGTAGAGGGTACGAAAAAAATAACTCTCGTAGTTATTACATCAGATCGTGGTTTAGCTGGGGCATACAACACAAATATTTTAAAGTTAGCTGAAATTAGAAAAGCAGAATATGAACAAGCAAAAAATAGTGTTGAAATCGTTACTGTTGGTAAGAAAGCAAATGGATACTTTAAATACAGAAATATTGAACCTAAACAAAATTATGAGGGAATTACCGACGAACCTAACTTTGAAAATGCATTAGAAATAATGACTCCTCTGGTTCAAGAATTTTATGAAGGAAAAACAAATCAAATTGAAATTGTCTATACCGAGTATCAATCTGCAATGACACAGACAGCGCTTTATAAGACAGTACTTCCTTTCGAAGTTGAACAGATTGCTAAAGAAATTGAAT
>CACAND010000011.1 GCA_902533795.1 uncultured Candidatus Actinomarina sp.
CATTGATTTGTATCTTCAGATTGATATTTGGAAATAATTTTTCTTCTAGGATTCTAAGATTTGAATCATTTTTGTTACCTATCTTAAATGATGGAATATCAGAATTCTCTTTGACTTTATTTCCCCATTCACTATCAATATAAACAAACTTATCTGATAAGTTTTTTGAAAAAAGTTTTAGTTTAGCTTCAAAATATTTATTTATGTTGTTGTGATAATCAAAGTGATCTCTTGAAAGATTAGTAAATCCAGAAGTATTAAATTTTATACCCTTAAATCTATCTTGATCAAGAGCATGAGAAGAAGCTTCTAAAATTATATTTTTATAAGTTTTATTTTTAGGTTTACTTAAAAATTTTAAAATATTGAACAATTTTGGGGATGTTAGATGCTTCTCCTTTGTGATATCACTAAATAGATTTTCGGTGTTAGTTCCGATGAAAATAGTGTTATTACCTAAAATTTGTTCTAAATAATGACCAGTTGTAGTTTTTCCATTAGTTCCAGTAATCCCAAAATAAGTTTTTTTCTCATAATCAGGGCAGATAAAACTATATGCTTGATTTAATACTTCTTCATAGTTCGAGACTTTTAAAATTTTTTCATTACTTATGTTACATTTTTCGGATGTAAATATTTTTTTTGCATTTTTCGTCAAAGCATCATTAACGTACCTATCAAGCTTTTCAACATTTACGTTATCTATAAAAAGAATTGAATCACGTTCAACATCTGTTGAACTATTTACAAATTTATTAATATCATTCTGTGATAAGTTCAAATCTCTCAAATTTAACTTTTTCATGTTAATCGCTTGGTAGAAGATTTCTTACAATAGTTTTAAATATAGGAGCAGCTGTAGAACCACCTGTTACATATTCAGAGATTGGTGAGCCCTTTGCCCCCCATAATATTACAGAGCCTACAATTGGACCATTTGATGTCTCGATAAATCCTGTAAAAGAAGTTGTAAATCTATCATTTGAGTAACCAATACCTTCTAAATAAGTTCTACTAGTTCCTGTTTTGCCACCAATAACGTAATCATCCATTTTTAGTGATTTTCCTGTTCCGTTTGGCCCTTCTACAACGTTGATAAGAAGCATCTTTAACCTTTTTGCAAGATTACGATCTATAACTTTTTTGTTATTGTTATTTTCTTGATTAGTTCTTATTAATGAAAGATTTAAATCTAATCCTTCATTTGCAATTATGCTGTATGCTTTCACCATTTGGTATTGTGTGGTGTTTATTGAATATCCTATTGATAAAGAACTTAAACATGTTGTACACGTTTTGTATTCAGTAAATGCTCCTTTTGACTCTCCAGACAACTCAACTCCTGTTTTTGAACCAAAGCCAAACCTTTTTAAGAACATCTCAACTTCATTTATATTTCCATCATTAACAATTTTAACTGTTCCCACATTCGATGATCTTTCAATAATTTCTTTGACTGAAAGGTTAATAGGTTCATGCTTTAGGAAATCTCTAAAACATCCTTTGTAACCTTCAAAATCTTCTTTACATGATCCATCAATAACTTCTATCTTATCTTCAACTAAATAAATATCATTTTCATTAACAACCCCATTTTCAATTAGGGAGCCAATAGTAAAGA
The DNA here is from genome assembly GCA_902533795.1 of uncultured Candidatus Actinomarina sp. Lineage (GTDB taxonomy): Bacteria > Actinomycetota > Acidimicrobiia > Actinomarinales > Actinomarinaceae > Actinomarina. The sequence continues at coordinate 1,622 of CACAND010000011.1, forward strand.
TTTTCAATGAAGAGCCAGGTTCGTAATTTGCTCTTGCGCTAATTAAGTCAATATTAAAATAATTATTATTTGTTGATGATTCCTCTGCAGAAATAAGAATTTCTCCTGTCACTGCGTTGGCAAAAACAACAGAACACATGAAGGCTTGTGTATCTTTCAGTGCGTCTTGACAAAGATCTTTACTAAGATATTGTAATTCTGAATCAATTGAAAGTATTAAATCTTCTCCGTGCTTAGGTTGAATTGTTCTTATTTCTCCCTGTGGAATGATTGCACCATTAGGAGCCGATTCATATCTTAATTCACCATCTTCTCCTTTAAGAAGAGTATCAAAATAAAGCTCTAATCCTTCAATTCCATTTCCATCAGGATCAACAAATCCAATAATATTTGAGGTAGAGGAATCATAAACATTTCTTTTATTGGAATGTTCTAGGTGAATACCGTTAAATTTCCAAGATTTTATTTTATTTCCTGTTTCGTAATCAACATTTCTTTGTAAATAGAAAAATTTTGAATTCTCTGTAATTTTTTTTAAAATTTCAGCTTCATCTAAGTTAAGCAATGAAGATAAAACACTTACAAATCCTAGATCATCGATGTCATTCGATTTAACTGCAACATTGTAAGATTGGACACTACTTGCTAAAACATTAAAATTTTTATCATATATGGTTCCTCTTTTAGCTTCAAGAATTTCTACTCTCTGCCTGTAAGACAATGCTTGATTTTCAAAAAAATCAGATTCTATAAATTGCAATGCATAAACTTTTTGAATGAATAGATAAGAACCAAAAGTAACAAGGATTAATACAATAACAAATAGAAAATTAAGTTTTATTTTATTTGATGAAAGTTTCATCTTCCAAAACCCATAACAATTGTTTCTTGAACGTCTTCTGTGTTGGCTTTATAAGGAGTTTCCAAATCTAAATTTAAATTGCTAACTCTTAATCGAACATATGATTTTAACTTTGATAGATTTTCTATATTTTCGAAAGAGTATTTTCTAATATACTCAATATTTAGATTCGCTTTTGAACGTTCTAACTCAACTATTTCAGTATTGATTATTGAAAGTTCTTTTGAAATTTCATTAATTCTCAAATTTATAAATAAAGATAAAATCACTGATGCTGATAAAAGAACGTATGCAAATCTAAAAATATATTTCTTTCTCATATTTTTCGTACATACCTTAATGTTGCTGAATTAGCTCTGGAGTTGGAATTAATTTCATCTTTGTTTGGATAATATTTTTTTCTTTTTGGGTATTCAAAATTCTGAATATTATTACAAACACATATTGCAATTGAGGGATCACAAATACATCCCAATGTTAAATCTTTCATAAAATTTTTAATAATTCGATCCTCTAATGAGTGATAAGAGATGCAAATAATTACACCATTTTTTGCAATCAAATCTTTTACTTTTAATAACGAATCTTTTAATTCATTCAGTTCATCATTTATATATATTCTTAAAGCTTGAAATATTCTTCTAATACTTTTTTCAATAAATATTGGATTTTGCTTTGGTACGGAATTTCTAATTATGTTTGATAATTCAATAGTTTTATTTATAGGTCTATTTTCTATAATCTTTTTCGCAATACTTTTTGAATACCTTTCTTCTCCAAATTCACTAAAAATTGAATAAAGATTTTCATATGAAAAAGTATTAAGGACTTTTTCAGCTGTAAGCTCGTCTTTTTGATTCATTCTCATATCAAGATTCGAATCTATAGAAAAAGAAAAACCTCTATTTGGGCTATCAATCTGATGACTTGAAACACCAAGATCATATAAAATGCCGCTAATTGGTGATAATGAGTTATTCTTGACATAATCACTTATCATTGAAAAATTAAGATTGATTACCTCATGAGAAGGATCACTATTGTCAACTGCTTCTAGATCACGATCAAATCCGATTGCTGTAAGTTGACTGTGTTTCATAATAGTATCGAAATGAGAACCGTAGCCATAAGTTGAATCGATAAATATACCTGGAGGAACATCATCTAAAATAGAAGATATTTCTTCTTTCATCACACCAATGTGTGGCATGTACCCAACCCTGTTTTTGTTCATACCCAGCTCTCTAGAACTGGCACCAATTGGAAAGTTGGGCGGAGTAAGGGTGTTCCAATTTAGTTGTCTAGAGAGCTGGCTATGAACCTATCCTTTCACTTCATTAATATTTGCAAATTCATGATCTGCATCATCTTGAATTTTTTTCCACATTTTTGATGACCAAATTTCAATTACGTTCCCTATTCCTGTAACAGTGACTTCACCATTTATATCTATTTGACTATATTCTCTTAAATTTTCTGGTATTGGAATTCTTCCGGCAGAATCTAACTTAGAGTCGACAGCACCACTGAATATAGCTCTTCTGAGCTGTCTAGATGATTTTTCTGTTACTGGTAGCTCAACCATTTCTTCAGAAAGAGAAGTCCAGTTTTTTTTTGTTAGAATTTGCAGACAATTATCTTGTCCCTTGGTGACTACACAGCCCTGTTGGAGCTCTTTTCTAAACTTCGATGGAATAACTACTCTACCCTTCGAGTCCATTATGTGTTGATACTCACCAAGGAACACTTTTATCCGCCTTTCGTGCCTTGAACCACTTTGTGTCATTATATGACACTATGTGACACTTTGCAACACAATTAATGAAAAAAAATTATGCGGAGATTAGGTACTCTTCCCACTCAGGGTCTGGGTTTGAACCTATAATTGTTTTTATCCAAAAATTTCCCTCTGGTGCGAGAGGTGATTGAATAAGTTTTAGAATTGTTTGGTTCAAGTCTTTATCTGCTTTAATTAAGTTACACCTTTTGCAACAGGCAACAACATTTTGCCATTCATGTTTTCCACCTTTTGATTTTGGTATTATATGATCAATCGATTCAGCTTGAACTCCACAATATTGACAAATGTTATGATCTCTTATAAATATATTTTCCCTATTTAAAGCAACTCTTCTTGCGTATGGTGCCTTTACATAGTAATTTAATGCTGCAACTTTAGGGATTTTTATAGTTGAAGATTCCGACCTCAATTCAAGATTTGATGTTTTAATTACATTAATTTTGTTTGAAAGCATTAAAGCAACTGATCTTTTAGCGGAGGCGATAGATAAAGGTTGATATGTTGCATTAAGAATTAAAGTTCTATGATTATGAAAATTTTTATTCATAATTTAATTTTAGATGAGAAAATTTATTTACGCTTGTAACTGTTGTGATTGAATATCATCTTCAACTTTTGTTAAAAGGTTTAAGAATCTTTCTTTATCTAATTCAAATTTTGAAACATCTTCTTTTACTTCCTTTGCAACATAATCAATTGTTTCAAAGAAAGCTAATTGTCCAAGCTTGAGTGCATCAAAAACTTCGTTGTCCTCAATTGTGTAAATTGTTTCACCATCTGAAACAAGTTTTGTTTTAGAAAGTTCGTCTTGTAGGTCCCCATTTCTTGTTAAATATCTCCAAGCTCGTCTAACTCTTTGAATGCTCATCCCATTATCTAGTAAAGTTTTAATGACTTTCAGAGATACAATATCTCTGAAAGAATACAATTTTGGAACTCCAGGTTTACCATGCGATGATTGTATGCTGGGAGAAACCAGACCTACTTTGTCCCAATATCTAAGTTGATGTGAAGTGCAATCAGACAAATAACATGCTTGTTTAGACGTAAATGCGTCCTTATTCAATTCCCTACTCCTTATTAAAATTAAGACGTATTATTAAATTTAATTAATACTATTTGTTTTGTCTAGAGGTATCTTTGTTTCTTACTAATTTATAGATTTGTTTAAAATTCCACTCATTAATGTTTTCAGCACTTAGTAATGATTTAGTATTTGTAACAAATACAAATCCAGATAGTGCCATCAGAACAAAACCAACTATGGCAAATATGGGTTGAATAGTGTAAGTTGCAATCATGGTTATGAAGCCTATTAGGAATATAAAAAACGAAATTGTTATTCTTGCACGAGAAAAATTAGAAAGGGTGAGGTTTTCAACAGCTTTTTCTAATTTTGGATCATCCTCAGACAGACCCATTTCAATTTGTTTTAAAATTTCTTGTTCTTTTTTATTCAAACCCATATGAAGATTTTAATATATTCTGAAACTACTCTGTAATTAAGATGAATATATTTTTGAGACATGGTGAAGTAAAAAATCCAAAAGATATTTTATATTACAATATTCCTGGTTACGAACTTTCCGAAAAAGGAATAAAACAAGCAGAGCATATTGCTGAAAAATTGAAGAAAGATTTTAAAATTGAAAAAATAATTTCCTCCCCTCTTCTTAGGGCAAGGCAAACCTCCCAAATAGTAAATAAAATTTTGAAGAAAGAAATAACCTTTATTGAAGAAATCACCGAATGGGGTGGAATTAAAAATTGGATTGGAAATACCACTTTTGAGATACAACAATCCAAAGAATTTGAAATCTACATTAATGATCCGACAGAACTTAATACTGATGAGAGTTTCTTTGATACCTTTAAAAGGGTCAATAAATTATATGAGAATAATAAAAATGTTTTATTTATTACCCATCAAGACACGATTAGATCATTTATGTTTTATAAATTAGAGTCTGACAATTTTAATATGGACAAACCAAGCCACTGTGATTTGCAATATATTGAAAAAAATTATTTAAAAAAATATATTAACCCTGTCTAGGTTAGTATGTTATAAAGAATAATTAAAAATAATCCAAATGATGAAGTAAAGCTTATAACCCCTATCAAAGGCTCAATAGATCTTAAAAATCTTGAATCTACTTTCTTGAGATACAAAATAACAAAGTATTTACTCATTAAAAAGGACAACAATCCAGCGGCAATGAAATAAACAAAACTAAATAATGAAAGCCAAGGATTTACAAAATTCATCTTCTATTACAATAATGTTGAAAATGGTTTTTAGTAAAAAATTTAAATTTATAATTTATTTACTCGTTTTAAGTCTGTCTATTTATATTGGTTTTATTCTTGGAAATACATTCTGTTCAACTAATTGCACTTACACTATTGCTTTAAATATATTGATTACAAATATTGTAATGGTTGGTGGTGTGTTTACATTAATTAGATTGTCTGAAAAATCTATAACAGAATGGAATGATGACAAATATTATGAAAAAGATTGAAGGGTTTTTATTAGCTTTTCTTTATTATTTAACGTTACATC
>CACAND010000012.1 GCA_902533795.1 uncultured Candidatus Actinomarina sp.
AACTTGAAATGATGATACACCAGCAACTGTACCTTGAGGTGCACGAATTTCAGCAGGAAATGCAGGTAAAGTAGCTAGATCATTACCAAACAATGCGGATGTGTCTGTAAACCTTGTACCAACTAATTGCATGCCATCACCAGAGTCACCAGCGAAACGAATCGTCACAGCAGGAATAGATTCAACAGTTTTGTTTTCTAAATTCGCTTCTACAACTTCAGCTACTGGTTCTTCTACAACAGGTTCCGATGGAAAAGCTTACAAAAGAAGCATTAGAGGAGTTTGATCTCCCTGGTAGAGCAGTTCTTCGATCAAAGAATATGATTGCTCTTGGTCTCATATCTTGGACATTTAATAGAGATCTGAAAGATACCGAAAATTGGATCAATGAGAAATTTAAAAATCTTCCTGAAGTTGCAAAAGCTAACATTAAAGCCCTAAAAACAGGTTATAACTTTGGTATCACAGTTGAAGCTTTTCACCACACTTATAAAGTTGATAAGGCTTCTCTCCCAGCTGGAGAATATACAAATATCAATGGAAACATTGGTTTGAGCTGGGGCCTTATTGCAGGCGCTAAAAAAGCTAATCTTGAATTATTTTACGGAAGCTATCCTATTACTCCAGCATCAGACATATTACATGAATTGTCAAAACATAAAAACTTCAATGTTCTTACTTTCCAAGCAGAAGACGAGATTGCCGCTGCGGCTGCTGCTGTAGGTGCATCTTTTACAGGAAAACTCGCTGTTACAGGAACCAGTGGTCCTGGATTAGCATTAAAGAGTGAAACTATCTCTTTAGCTTTATCAGCAGAGCTACCTTTAGTAGTCGTGAATGTTCAAAGAGGCGGACCTTCAACAGGACTTCCTACAAAGCCTGAACAATCTGATCTAATGTTTGCAATGTATGGAAGACATGGAGAAGCACCACTTCCAGTAATTGCAGCTAAATCACCTTCACATGCTTTTTATGCTGCTTTTGAAGCAACAAGAATTGCTCTTAAATACATGACACCAGTTATTTTATTATCAGACAACTATGTAGCTACAGGCTCAGAGCCATGGAAACTACCAGAAATTGAGAGCCTTAATGAACTTGGAACAAACCTTACAACTAAATACAACACTGAGGAAGGATTTTTGCCATTCTTTAGAGATTTTCAAACAAACGCTCGACCATGGGCAATTCCGGGTACACCTGGTTTAGAACACAGAATAGGTGGTCTCGAAAAAGAAGATGGGACTGGTAATGTTTCATACGATACTGACAATCATCAATATATGACAGATATGAGAGCATGGAAAATAGAAAATATAGCAAACGATATTGATCAACTTGAATTAAATGGTGATATATCTTCCGATACTCTAGTTGTAGGTTGGGGATCAACATATGGTGGAATCACACAAGCTGTTAATCGACTTAATTCAAAAGGCATTAAAGTTGCAAGTACTCATTTTACTCATGTAAACCCATTCCCAGACAACACTGGGGAAATATTAAGCAGATTTAAAAATATAATCATACCCGAATTAAATACTGGTCAGTTATCAAAACTTCTTCGAGCACGTTTCCTTGTAGATGCAATAGGCATTAACAAGGTTGAAGGACTGCCATTTACAGCTCAAGAACTAGAGGAAAAGATTGAAGGATTAATCAAATCATTCAGTTCAGTTTCAACATCTGTCCCAACAATGGAACCTGTTATAGAAGAGGTTGTTGAAGAAGTTGTTGCTGAAGAGGAACCTGCTGTAGAAGAGGTTTTAGAAGAAGTTGTTGCTGAAGAGGAACCTGATGTAGAAGAGGTCGGAATTCCTGAACACTTAATATTAAGATCTGCAGAAGCAAGAGCCAAAGCTTTAGGAATACCAGTTGAACAAGTTCTTGAGGAGATGAGTGGTAATAAACCTGCTATTGAAGAGCCTGTAGCAGAAGTCGTTGAAGAGCCTGTTGCAGATGAAACATCAACAGAAGAAAAAGAGGAAGTTTTAGGAGAAGCTCAAGACTCTGTTGTTGAGAGAGTTACTGAGAGGGTCACTGAAAGAGTGACTGAGAGAATTATTGAAAAAGTTGATGAAAATGTTGCAGAAAAGAAAGAACTTCTTGCTGACAATGAAAGCCAAACAGATGAGGTAGAAACTTCAGAAAAAGAGGAAGTGAAGACTGATGAGTAAAATTCCACTTTCGTATAAAAGAACTGACTTTGCTAGTGACCAAGAGGTTAAATGGTGCCCTGGGTGCGGTGATTATACAATTCTTGCATCAGTGCAAAACTTTATGACTGAATTAGGTATCAGAAAAGAAAATATTGTGTTTGTATCTGGCATTGGTTGTGCAGCAAGATTTCCTTACTACATGAACACATACGGTTTACATTCTATTCATGGTCGTGCTCCTGCAGTAGCAACTGGAGTTAGTGCATCTAATCCTGATCTTTCAGTTTGGGTAGTATCTGGAGATGGTGACGCCCTATCTATTGGAGGAAACCACTTAATTCATGCATTGAGAAGAAATGTAAACATGAAGATTTTAATGTTCAATAACCAAATATATGGACTTACCAAAGGACAGTATTCCCCAACCAGTGAAGAAGGAAAGAAAACAAAATCTTCTCCTTTTGGTTCTGTAGAGCTTCCACTAAACCCAATGAGTCTAGCCTTAGGAGCTGAGGCGTCATTTGTTGCAAGGTCAATTGATATGGATAGAGATCTTACAGCAGAGGTACTTCGAGCAGCATCTGAACATGAGGGATCAGCTTATGTTGAGATTTATCAAAACTGTAATGTTTTTAATGACAAAGCCTTTGAGCAGTTAACTTCAAAGGAAGGAAAAATAGCAAATCGTATAAATCTAAGACATGGTGAGAAGGTTATCTTTGGAGCAGAAGATGAAAATGCTGTAACAATTCGTGATGGAGAAGCGGTCATTGTGAAAAGATCAGAGATAGATGATAGTGAGATTTATGTTCATGACATTACAAAGGATAATCCTTCAATTGCTTTTTCATTATCAAGATTATCTCATGGGCCTTATGGACCAACACCAGTAGGTATCTTTAGACAAGTTGAAAGAGATACTTACAATGATGAAGTCAGAGAACAAATTGACTCATCTATTGAACAAAAAGGTGAAGGAGAACTTGATAAACTAATACGTTCTTTAGGTACTTGGGACGTTAGTTAAAAAGTTTTATTCGTCTAAATAATCTATCTGATCAGTCGGCATTATCAATGCTGTTGCAGCATTAACAATATGGGAAACAATTCTTTTTAAATATCTAAAAAATAATGTTGTAGCGACTGGATATTGAATTTTCTCTTTATCTTCCAGTAAGTCAGTAATTTTCACATCTATATCACTTGATATAGAAGAGCCAAGCGTTATCAAATCTTGGACTTTTGACACATCATCCACCGCAAGGCATGACTGAAGGTAAACAATTAATTTTCCAATATCATTTCTTAGCTCGATATATGAGTCAAGATCATCGCCTTTCGCAAAAGTATTTCCCGTTTCAGCAATTTCAAAAAGATTCTTGCAGTAATCGCCAATTCTCTCAATATCTTTTGACATAGTCATATAAGAAAGAAGTAAAGGAATGTCTAGATTTCTAGAGTTAACTGCAGAATGAACTATCATTTCCCTTCTTACTTCTCTATGAAGCTCATTAATGGACTTATCAGTACTGTACAGATCATCTCTTACTGTATCTAAGTTTGTGTCACCCAATAAGCAGTTCATTGCTAAATCATATGTATGCATGCTATTGGTAAGCATTTCACTTAATTTTGCATCTATATTATCAAATGATTCTTTACTCATTTTTCTCCTTAATTAAATAGTACTACGCCCAGTAGTGGAAGTAAGAAGAATGTAACCAATACATAAAGTATTGCGATATACCTTCTTTTAGCAGTTATAACACTGAGTCCTTTTGCTAAATTAACTGGTATATTTCTTACTGCTTTTATCGGATAAACAATAATGACACCAATTAAGTTAAAAAATACATGATGGAGTGCAATAGTTAATCCTGCTGGATCATCTACAGCAAAGCTTGCTAAAACAGCTGTAATTGTTGTGCCAATATTTGCACCAAGGGTTATTGGAAAAGCATTTTCAATAGATAGAATTCCTGAACCAACAATCGGTACAAGGATTGATGTAGTGATGCTTGAACTTTGTACTGAGAAGGTAATCAAGATTCCAATTAATATTGCGAGAAGCCCCCCACCCCTTGCAAGAGCTTTGTCTAATCCAAATTCAATTTGATTGAGCATGAGAGATTTCATATTAGATACAACATTTCTTAGGCTCAAGAAAATAAATGCTATTGCAATAATAATTAAAAGAACTGCATAGACCCTATAAGAATTTTCACTTAGATCGCCTATGAATGGAATAGAAGATAATCCGTCCAATATATTACTTGAACCCCACTTAATTCCTGCCTTAATTGGGCTATTTGGTTTTGTAGCCGTGAAACCTGTGGCAAGAACAAAATCTGTTCCATCTTCGGCCATTCTTGTTATAAATCCTGTATATAAATCAAGAGGGAAAAGTATTATCACCACTAATAAGTTAAAGAAGTCATGCATCGTTGAGGCTGCAAAAGCTCTCTTAAATTCCTGTTCTCTTCTTACGTGTCCAAAAGAAACTAAAGTATTAGTTACTGTTGTACCAATATTTGCTCCCATAACCATCGGTATTGCATATTCCAAGCTGAGGACTCCACTTCCAACTAAACCAACAATTGTTGCTGTGGTAACGGAAGAAGATTGCACTAAAACTGTACATAAAATTCCAACCAGTAAACCAGCAAACGGATTCGATACTGACTCAAAAAGTGCATCTGTGTATTCTGCACCTAAAGTTTTAATTCCTTTTTCAAGAAGTTTGATTGATACAAGGAAGAAGTAGAGGAAAAATATTGCGAAGCTTAAATTTTTAAAAGATTTTAAATTCATATTCCGTTCGAAGTATATAAGATTTTTAATTAAATAATTTTTTAATTTGCCTGTTGTTTACTTTAAGTTTACTTTTCAAAAACAATCGTAAAAGTCGAACCGTAATCCAATTCACTAACAATCTCAATTACAGCATTGTTTCGATCTAGTGCATGTTTAACGATTGCAAGACCCAGTCCTGTTCCACCTACTTTTCTTGATCTTCCTTTATCAACTCTATAAAATCTCTCAAAGATTTTTTCTTGATCTGGTTTAGAAATTCCAGAACCAAAATCTTGGAATGAACATCTCACTGATTTATCATTTTCTTCTACTTGAATCAAAATATTTTCTTCTGGCGGAGAGTATTTTAAAGCGTTCTTTATCAGATTTTTTACAGCCAGTGAAATATCATCAAAATTTGCATTTATTTCAACTTTCTTCTTTTTATAACCAATTCGTTTTTTATTTTGTTTAGATAAGTAAGAAATTTCATTTGCTAGTACGTCATGTAAATTAAATGTTTCCATAAATACATCTGAGGACTCCATAGT
>CACAND010000013.1 GCA_902533795.1 uncultured Candidatus Actinomarina sp.
CAGATCCAAATAACTACGATGGTGAAATTTCTATTTTTAATAAAGAAACTTATCAATGGGAAAATATATATTCGTCAAAGGACAGTGAAAATAATTACTACAGAGGCTTAGGCGTTGTTGAAATGGTAAATTCTATAAAAGAAAATAACGTATCTGAGGATGACCTATTTTTACCATTTCATGTACTAAATATTATGTGTACTTTAGAGTCTTATGATTTAGATGGGAATTGGGCAAAAATTCCAGAACAATTTTAAACAATGGATTAGAGAATTTTGACTTTGGACATTAAAATTGTCGTAAGAGAGTGGAGATTAAATGAGCAAAATACAAGAATTCCTTAAAAACCAAGAAAAATCAGTTATGAGTATTGTTGAAGGTAAAACAATTATTGATTATTTAAACACTAATGCTGAAGAGTCACCTGATTACCCTGCGTTAAATACCCCAATCAATAATGAATATACAGGATGGGATTCAACTTCTTGGTCAGAATATCAAGAAACAGTTCACAATCTTGCTTCAGGACTTATTGATATTGGTCTTCATGCTGAAGACAATGCTTTTATTGTTGCAAATAATGTAAAAGAGCATTTTATTTCAGATCTTGGAATCATGCATGCAGGTGCAGTTCCTTCAACAATCTATAAGCAACTTAAATCAGGACAAATCGAATACATCTCCAATCTACTTGAAGCCAAAGTAGCTTTTGTTGGTGATGCAGAGCTGTTTACTGAAGTCAATAAAGCAAAAGATAACTGTCCAGACATGAAGTACATCATAATGATTGAAGATTTTGATCAATATAAAGATTTAGATTACGTATTAAGTTATCAAGATCTTATTGAAAAGGGTAAAAAAATTAATGCAGAAAGTAAATCAGAATTAGAGGCAAGAATGAACTCTGTAAAACCAGATTCACTTGCATGTTTAATATTTACATCAGGTACAACTGGAAATCCTAAGGGCGTGATGCTTACCCATGAGAATATATTGTTTACGATTCAGAGTTTGATAGAACAATCAGTGAGTTTAGGAACTAATCCTAGAATTGTTTCTTACTTACCTATGGCCCATATTGCAGCAAGATTGACTGATCATTATCAATCAATTTTTAGAAAAGGTCAACTATTTCCAGTCCCAGTTCTTGAGGACATGGCTACAGCCTTACCAACTATTAAACCAACTCTTTTTTTCGCAGTTCCTCGAGTTTGGGAAAGATTTCAATCAGGTTTAATTAATAAAATAAATGAATCTGATAAAAAAGATTTAGCTTTAAAAGCCATTGATAATGGATTAGAAAGAGTTGAATATGAGCAAAGAGGAGAGACACCACCCTTAGGAATAAGAATTAAAGATGCAATATTTAACAAACTTGTTTTTGAACGATCATTTAAAGTTGGATTGGGTCTTGATAATTCTGAGGTATTTATTACTGCTGCAGCACCGATGAATCCAGATGTTCAAAAATGGTTCCATGCAATTCATATTGATGTAGCAGAAGTATATGGCATGACAGAAGATACAGGACCTGCAACATTTTGTGTTCCAAATTTTGCAAATAATTACTTCCAAAATCTTATGAAAGCTAACGACTTACCTATTCCAGATGTAATGAATCCAATTGGTAAAGTTGGCATGCCGATTATGGGTACAGAAATAAAAGTTCTAGAGGATGGTGAGTTGTGCATCAAAGGTAAGCACGTTGCAAAAGGATATTATAAAGCAGAAGAGGAAACAAAAGCTGCATTTGATAATGATGGATGGCTTCATACAGGAGATTTAGCCGAGATTGATGAAAATGGTTTTGCAAAAATAATTGGAAGAAAAAAGGAAATTATTATTACCTCTGGTGGCAAAAACATAGCACCTGTTGAATTAGAAAATCTAATTAAGACACATGAGTTGATAGGCCAAATTTGCATGGTAGGAGATGGAAAGAAATTTTTGAGTGCTCTGATTGTTCTTGATGGCGATGGTGGTGCTGAAAAATGGGCTAATGAAAATGGAGTTGATTACAACATTGAAACTATGTCAAAGAACGAAAAAGTCTTATCAGCTATACAAGACCATGTTGATCAATCAAATAGTAAAGTTGCAAATGTTCAACAAATTAAAAAATTTACTCTACTGTCAAATGAATGGACTGATAGTAGTGGCGAGTTAACACCATCTCTTAAATTAAAAAGACATGTTGTTGCGGAGAGATATGAAAACGAAATTGAAGCAATGTATGAGGAGGCAAAATAATGGCTGATGTTAGTTTTGAAAATAGAGTTGTAATTGTTACTGGGGCTGGAAATGGACTTGGAAAAGCTTATGCATTAGAACTTGGAAAAAGAGGTGCAAAAGTTGTTGTCAATGACTTAGGAGGTGCTGTTGATGGTTCTGGATCTGGTAATTCTCCTGCTGATGATGTTGTAAATGAAATTATCGAAAATGGTGGAGAAGCTGTAGCAAACTATGATTCGGTAGCAACTAAAGATGGTGGAGAGTCAATTGTTCAGACCGCAGTTGATAGTTTCGGTACTGTAGATGCTGTTATTAACAATGCTGGGATTTTAAGAGATAAGAGTTTCGCAAATATGACTGAAGAAGAATTCTCATTAATTATA